>PWHN01000063.1 GCA_003554945.1 bacterium | reverse complement strand
GTCTCCGGCATCCAGTAAGACCTTGGAGAAGAATAACTCGCTTTATCGGTGAAATCGGAAACGTCTTCATCGTCGGTCTCCCAATAGCCTTGATCTTCGGCGCCATGTCTAGCAGTCATGCCTGAATAATCTCCATCCCAATCTCCATGTACTTGGGTTTCGCGAGGATTCTCAACTAGATCCAATGCTCCGCTACCATCGATGTTCGCCACGGTGGTATCGTGGTCCCAGTTATCACCAGTCTCCATATCATCGTGGAAGTAATAAACGGGCTGCGTAACGGTGGCCTGGTTGTGGAACTCCATGAGCTTGTTCTCTTCACTTTCTCTATCTTCCGAGATCTCTCTGGTTCTTCGCACGGGATCGACCCTTACTCGTATGTCTCTATTACCTGCGTAAGAAGGACGCCACGTGACCTCTATGGTTGCGGTTCCGGGATCCACTTCAAAGTAAGTGCTGCCGTCGACCGAATCTCTTCGAGATCCCTCTATAAAAGCACTTTCCGCACCGACATAATCTTCGCCCTCTTTCACTCTTATCAAAGCGGAAGTACCTCTATAACCGATGTTCTGTATCTCAGCTCTTATCTCGTAAGAACGACCCGTGTGCGGTTCGTCCGTTGAAAACTCGATATCATGATCTAAAACTCTCAGCTCGGCTCTATCATCTCTCTTACCTAACTGCCACATCGTCGTATAGATGAATTCCTCTCTCGCACTCTCGTGACTCAGGTCCACTTCCCCGGCAGGCCAGTCCTCGTACTTCTCTTCGTCCACCAACGGTCCGCTCAAGTGGCTGAGGTTGATACCCATGTAAATCACCTTGGATCTACCATCGTCACGCATGGATGCGAGATCGTTGCCGTTCTCATCCTGGAACAGTGTGTCGGTACCTTCCTCCGTATAGAACGTATATAGATCGTTAGAACCATAAAGCTCGTACTTCAAGCCACGCGAAATCCTATTATCTTCTTGACCTATCAACGCCTCGGGCTCGTATCCCAACTCTCCGATAGAGCCAGGGTCGATCCCCAACACGTCCTCTAAAAATTCGTCTTCATCATTATGATCTAGATCCTCGAGTATATCCTCTCCCATCAGTATCAAGTTGGCTCCCCTCTCTTGGTTCACATAACTCTCTAAATTTTCCATATCGGCTTCAGTCAGTACATTATCATCTTCCCATCTTTTCCTTTCACCGGTCACCCAAAAGACAGCGTTATAATCCTCCAACTTTGGCTCCCCTTGGTCGAAACCAGGTCCGTCTTCACCTTCTTCCACCAATACGTAATCGTAGTCTATACCTTCTTTGTGACCCAATCGTATAAAAGATTCTTCTACGTCCCTTGTGGCGTTGTGGTGATCTCCATCTATGGAATAGTCGGCGTCCACTAACAGCGTAGAATAATGCACGTTCACTTCTATCCTGTCGTCAGTAACTTCTAAATCTTTGTATCGGATATCGTTGTTCCTACGGGTGACCATGTCGATCTCGTTGTAATAATCCGCTATGGCTATGAACTCCTGAACTCCCAGTTCCTCGGCTATCCAGATGAAAGTGACTGTCTCGGTTCCTCCGTCTTTAGGTAGGTATATGTTATCGCCCTCTTCGGGCCTCAATATCTCTTCACCACCGTTCCTCTCACACCTTACCGTCACGTAAAGATCTTCAGGACCGTTGTTCCTCAGTGTTGCGGTGATCACGACCTCGTCCATGAACATGGGATTGGCCGGTTCGATGAGTTGGGACGAAACAGCAACGTCCACACCGCTCCTGGTCTCCATGTTGGTTATCCAGCTGACTACGTTGGATACCATGGTGCTCCTCTGACCCGCATCCATAATATTTTCGAACAAGAAAGAATTCACCGCAGTCCTGTTCCTTTCACCGACATCGTAACCTACGCCGTATATGTCATCGGTACCTTCCTCTATCAATGTGTTGTTATCTTCAACATCATTCTTATCGTCTATGATAAGATATTCATCTCCTGGCCTTACAGTGTAATTTAGATCGCCGTACGTGCCGTCCTCGCCGCCTGGCTCGAAGACGGTTTCCTCGGAAAATCCATCATCTGGAACTTCGTCAAAACCTATAGATCCGAGTTTGTCTTCGAGATCACCTATATCTCCCATCCCGTCTAAGTTGGATCCTATCAGCCAGAATGCACCTCCGTTTTCTATGAATTCATCGAGATCATCGCTAGCATCTTCGACGTGTATTTCCTCCGTCCTGTTACCGCTCATCCATATGATCAAACTGTGTTCATACATTTCATCCAAGTCTGAGACATCATTTCCAGAATTGACATCCATCCTTTCAAAATCCAAGTTCAAGCTTATAAGGGCGTTCTCCATGATACGTCCTTCTCTCAATCCTTCTTCGAGAGAATCCCTGACCACCAACACGTGGGGATCGACATGGACTTTTACGGTCCTACGGTTGTCTTCGGGTTCTACGTCCTCTATAGGGGTCGCATCTTCTTCGGGTTGTCCCTCTTCATCTAGATCTTCATCTTCATAAAGGTCGGTAGAGACCGAAACCGTGATATCATGAGGTCCGTGTCCTTCCACGACAAAACTAGCTTGTATCCTGGTAGGAGCGGGACCGTGTGGGAACGTGGTATTCGACCTTCTCTTGAGATCTCCATCATCCTTTACTTCCCACTCCGCCGTGTAGTTCACCCTTCCGTTGTTGTATATATCTGCGGTAACCACGACCTCGTCTCCGTGAGAAGGAGATCCCGGACTGAAACGTATGTCACCAACAACAAGATCAGGCCTATAAAGGTCCACGGTCTCTTCACCTACGTTTAGAGTCAAATATTCCTCTTCAGAATGACCATCGACCTCCGCGGTTACCTTCAGACTGTACCTGTCGATATCCGCATCAGAACTTATGTTGACTTTGCTGCTGTAAACATTTCCTCTACCCTTCTCCAACGTCACTGGCTCATCTTCATCAAAAACATCGGCCCGGGGCACGCTCGCTTCCACCGTAACATCATCTACATCAAATTCTCCACCGACGACGACTTCCGCTCTGATCTCTACCTCGTCTCCCGGCTCCGTGTACTCTCTCCATTCGTACTTGTATTTGATATCGACCCACCTGATGGTGATGGGTTCGTCCTCTCTATCCACCAACGTAGTGGTATAGATGATCTGATGAGTATCTCTCTTACGGATCATGAGTTCGATATCGGGTTCATCGACAGGGACATCATCGTCTTCATCTATGAAGATCACAACGACCTGTCCAGAAGACCAGGTATCATCTGAATTTAACATATCGTCATCCAGTCGATAGGTTTCGCCTTCTATAGACAATAT
>PWHN01000085.1 GCA_003554945.1 bacterium | reverse complement strand
CTATTCACGACAGCTTAACTGTCGTAAATAGTTCATCCACAGGACAGCCGTTTATCGTCTCCAAAAAAGGATTAAGCAATTATATTCCAGTCTGGCTATTTCTACATAATGTAATTTTCCATTTTTTCTGTAAACAGCTGAACTAACCCCGCCCATTCCTACGAATGGGCGGCCCTACGGGTGATTAATTCATCAGCTGATGAATTAATCAGGTTAGAGGTCGAGCATCCTTCCAGCGCCTGTGAAGCCAAAAATATTGTTCCGGAAATCTTTTTACTTCGTCCTCCAACCACTCGTTATACTGACGCAACAGCTCTTCCTCGTTTTCTCTGGTCACACCGGTCAAAGATGCAGGTAGTGGTTCACTGAACCTTACTGTTATCGTATATTTTTTCTCGCGCACCGCGACCACCGGTACAACCGGCGCTGCCGTTATTCTCGCCAGAGTCGCCGGAATTCGAGTGTTCTTAACCCGATAACCAAAAAACGGCACCTCGGCCTGACGTACTCCCTTGCTCTGGTCTGCCACCAGACCAATTGTCTCCCCCTGGCGCAACAGCCGGGCCTGCTTTTTCAAAGCCCACTTGCCGGTTACGGTATCAACACCGAGGTCAGAGCGACGACGCTCTACTTCCTGATTCACGAAGGGGTTATGAATTACATCAGCGTAGACGTGCATTGGACCAAACCTGCGCACCAGCAGAGCACCAGCCAGCTCCCAATAACCCAGGTGACCACTGATAAATATTAACCCTTTCCCACGCTCTATCTGTCTGTCAACTATCTCTGGTGACTTAAACTCGATTTGCTCTTTATCCAACATCTTCTCAGCCTGCGACCATTCCAGAGCCATCCGACAATAAAACCGGTAACAGCCGTCAGCAAGAACTGATCTTTCTTCGTCAGTTTTGTCTGGAAAAGCCCGCTTCAGGTTGTTTTCAACTACATCACGCCGTAATTTCAAAACCTTCCCCAGCAACCAGGCCACAGCGTCTCCCAGTCGGCGGGCGGCAGATAAAGGAAGCAGAGCCGCCAAAAAAAGTATCACCTTTAATGGCAAATATTCCAACAGGTAACGTAATTTTTTCACTGGTCTATAAGCTCCTTGATCAACTGCCTGTAATCAGTTTCTATTCGGCGTGCCTTTGCTTGCAATTTTTGAACTGAGGCTTCTATTTGATCAGTTGATTTAGACAGCGCCTTCTCGGCCATATTTTCCCAGTCCTTCTCTTCTACAGCTCTGAACAAAAGCCCCGTCTTCTCAAGCGTCTCTGCAGTAGTTTCAACATTTTGTAAATATGGTCCGGTTAGAACCGGTTTCGTCCACTGGACCGGTTCAAGCAGATTATGCCCCCCAACCTGCTCATCCCAGCTGCCACCAACAAAAGCTAAATCAGCATAGCCGTAAATACCGGCCAGCACTCCCATTTTATCAACCAGAACAACATCACCGTTGTATTCTTTTTTTCCCTCGCTCCAGCGACACCAATTAAGACCGTTTTTGTTAAGAAACTTTTCCACATCGCGCAGCCTTTTTAAATGACGGGGAACCAGGTAAAGGTTTAGATCAAACCGCCGCGCTAACGTCAGCGCCTTATCCTCCTCGCCGGGCCAGGTACTACCGGCGACAAGAGTCTTTTTTTTAGTTGTAAAATTACTGCCGTCAGGAAGCTCTGGCGGCTCCTCAGTAAGCGACAGCCACTTAAAAGAACCGGGAGCTTCGACTTTTAGCTCCGGGGACAACTGTCTGAATCGCTCAGCATCGGCTTGGCTGCGTGCCATTACCCGCCTACAGTGGTCAAGCGTGGCTTTCACAAGCGGTTTAATCAGTCTATATTTCCAAAAATTTTCTTTCTTTACCTTGCCGTTCATAATAACGACTCGACCGCTGTTATAACGATAAAAGTTAGGCCAGAGTTCAGTTTCCATAATCAAAAGCCAGCTGGCTTCGGCACGCCGCGATACCGGACCAAGTAACCAGGGATAGTCATGGGGTAGAATAAATTTTCTGGAGTGTTGCGTCTTTTCAAGACCTGTATTTGTTTGCGAAGAAATTAAAATTTCTTCTTCTTTTATACCAAGTTCAAGCAACCAGTTGCGAGTTCGTTCAACCATGACCATCTCACCGACGGAAGCGCCGTGCAGCCAGAATCTAACCGGGGGATCGAGAATTTCAGAATTAGGAAGATGAAATTTTCGACCCAGCGTGCACCAGGGTTGCCGTCCCCTATAACCGGCAAGAGTCAACACAGCTACCACAGGTAAACCCAGGTGAATCAACAGGTTGTATAAGCCCTCAGCCAGTTTCATTTGGCTGCTCCTGCAAACTCGCATAAACCTGTTCCCAGAAGTCTTCTCCCAATTCAACCACCAGGCGGCTTTTCAAACAGTTGACCCTTTCCCGCAGTCGCGGGGGCAACTTCACAAGCTCTTTTTCGGTCAGAACAAGCCTTTCCGGCTCCAACTCTTCTTCAATAAAATCCGTCGCTATAGATGCGTGATCAGGCAAAGAATAACAGTCACGCACTTGATAGCCCTCCTGAAGCAGGAACTCTTTTAGTTCCCGTGGACGGGCCAGGGTACTCAGGATATCAACCGGTTCGGTCTTCAGTGCTTCTGTTACATCAAAATCACCACGCTTTACGGCTTTTAACGTATAGTAGTGGCGATAAACCGGGGCATCAGTAAATTCTGATAGATCCAATTTCACCGGCTCACGACTTTTTACTGAAACTATGTCCGCCCGCTCCAGACTTGTTTTCGACTCCCGAAGTGGTCCGGCCGGCAGCAGTGAACCCTCCGCCTCATCGACAGATCCGAGCAGCACTATATCCAGGTCGCGGCTCAACTCAAGATGCTGAAAACCATCGTCCAACAACAGCATTCCCACCGACGCTTCCTCCAACAACCGCCTCCCCATCGACCACCTATCCCTGCCAACACCGACAGGCAGTCCGGGAATATTTTCACTCAGAAGCGCTACCTCGTCGCCATATTTTTCGGCAACTCTTTTTTCACCGTTCCCGGGAAGCAAAAGGCCTTCCTGGTTCCCTTCGCCCCGTTTAAGCAAACCGGGGTGGTAGCCGTCCAGAGATAATTGTTCGAGCATGTATTGAGCAAAAGAAGTCTTCCCCGTGCCGCCCAGGCTTATATTACCGATTGAAATTACGGGGACTGGCAGTGAACGTCTTTTTTTGGTTTTACGACGCTGGTCTAAAAATAGCAACAACCGGTAAAATGGTACAAAAGGCTTAAGAAAAAGTTCTAATAGCTTCCAGAAAATACCCTCCGGGTTAGAAAAATATAACCGTCTTAGTAGACTGTGCAATTTAGCCTTCACCGCTGGCCTCCGCCTCCGTGAAGTAATCCGCCGGCACCGAACAATCCTCCGCAAGCTCTCGCGTTATTTTCAGCATCCGGTTCTCAAGCACCCGGGCACGCTGTTCATCGTCGCCTTCCATCTCCCAGGGCCACAGAGGATCTCCAAATATCATTTTTATTTCGGCAAACGGATAGGGAAAACAGAAGCGATCCCAGCTTGAGAAAAAATGGGCGCGCGTCGGCAAACCTGCTGCCGGAAGAATTGGCAGCTTAGTTCGCTCGCTAATTCCGATTATACCTGGTTTGACCTGAAAACGGGGTCCAACCGGTCCATCAGGAGTTATTGCTAAAGTCTCCCCCTGACGGGCCAGTTTCAGACCGCGCACCAGGGCGCTGATGCTTAAATCCCGGAGAGATGTGCGAAGATAATTCTGACCCATGCCATCCATCATTCGGGCCACGTATTCACCGTCACGGTGCGGACTTACAAAAGTATAAAACCCGGAGTTTAAAAAATAATGTGCCATGGGCAGTATATGACCGTGCCAGAATGATAGTATGAAATTCTCCCCCGGATAAAAGAGATCCAGGTTTTCACGATTGATTTCTTCAAAGGAACAAGTCAGACGGATTGTTTTGAGCAGGGGCGGCGCGGCCCAGCGAGCAAGAAAAGAAAAAGTCTTTTCCTCTATTTTTTTCTTAAACATAATTAAATTCCACTCCCGGTATTAACTGCTTCGAGCAGACGCGCCGCTACTTCCTGAGCAGGATTTTTGTCTTCAAAACTATCCCTGATAGATTTTAGAACCCGCCGCTGGTCCTGTCGAACAGAATCGTTTTCTATAAATTTTTCCACAACTTCAACCAGCTTATCCACAGTAAAATCATACTGCAGCAATTCAGGTATCTCAACTTCAGTCTGGAAATGATTGGGCATTGCCGCGTAATCAACGTCTACCAGGCAGCGAGCCAGCCAGTAAGAAAAAAATGAGGTACGGTATCCGACCACCATGGGAGTAGCTGTAAATGTAGCCTCCATTGTCACCGTACCCGAGGCCAGAACTACCAGCTCCGAATCGTTCAACAGGCTGTGCGAATCCTCACGCCAGAGAAATAACTGCTCTCCAAGTTCTGAAAATTCATCCTCTTCCACAGTCGAAGCAACACTGAAAACTAACTTCCAGTCGGGATATCTCTTCTGTAATTGTCTGGCCGCTTCCTTCATTACCGGCAGATGCCGTTTTAGCTCACCTGACCGGGAGCCGGGGAAAAAACTTAAAATAGGGGTATCAGCATCGAAACCCAGTTTTCCCCGAACGCTCACCGGCTGCCTGTTTCTCCACTTCTGCAGGCGTGGATGTCCAACAAACTGGACTCCCACATCCCGCTCGGTGTAAAAATCAACCTCAAAAGGAAAAATTACGAAGAGTTCTTCAAACCTCTCCCGTAACTTCTTGACTCTTGAGCGTCCCCAGGCCCACACCTGTGGCGGTATGTAATAGAAAATTGGCACGTCATATTTTTGCAGACGACCTGCCAGTCGCAGATTAAAGCCCGGAAAATCCATGAGCAAAATCGCGCTAATATCCCCCGATTTAACTATATCCTCTATTCGACTGGCAAGTGAGAAAAAATAAGGCAGGGATGTAACAACCTCGGCAAACCCCATCACCGCGTGATCTACCAGGTTTTCAATAAGCCGGGCGCCGGCAGCTTCCGTATACTCACCGGCGGCCGCAAGAATCTCTCCGTTAAAGCCGTTCTTCAGCAAAACCTCCACAAGGTCAGCGGCATATCGGTCAGCTGAGGTATCCCCGGTTACGAGGAGTATATCACCCATCTAATCGTTTAAAGTTGTCCCCTTCAAGCGAATCAAGAACATCAAAAGCGACCTTGATCGCATCCTTCCCCTCACTACCACCAACCACCGGTGGACGGTCTTCCTTAATACAGTGAATGAAATGAAGTAACTCCCGTTTTAGACTTTCACCCTCGGGAACCTCCGGGGTGTATACTTCACAGTCTGGCCCCTCTTCTCCGTCTCGCAACCGCCAGACTTTAACCTCCTGATCCTTGTAGTTTAGAGCCACGTAGTTTTCGGGCTGAAAAACCCTGATCTCTCTGCGGTCATCCGGGGAGACACGACTCGCAGTGAGATTAGCCACACAACCGTTCTCAAACTCAAAACGAGCGTTACAGATATCTTCAAAATCTGTTATTACAGACTCTCCCACTGTCCTTACCTCTTTCAAGGGCGAGTCTACCAGACTCAAGACAATGTCTATGTCGTGAATCATCAAATCCATTACAACGCCTATATCAACTGAACGTTCTGTAAACGGTCCAAGCCTGTTTACTTCAATGAACTTCGGGTCATAGATGTATTCACAGGCGGCGACAAAAGCAGTGTTAAACCGTTCTATATGACCAACCTGGAGTAATACCTCGTGGCTCTGGGAAAGTTTAAACAATTTTTCAGCCTCTTCCAGCGATTGCACCATCGGTTTTTCAATCAGGCAGTCTATATCATTCTCTATTAATTTTTTTCCGATAGAAAAATGATACTCTGTCGGCGCAACAACACTGGCCGCTTCAATATTTGGTATCAGATCGTCAAGCTCCGCATAATACTCAGTATCGTATTTGTCAGCTATTTCACGCCCCTGGTCTTCATCTGTGTCTACCACCCCAACCAGTTCAACGTCGTGAAAAGAATTAAACAGCCGGGCGTGATGTTGACCCAGGTGACCTACTCCAATTACTCCAACATTCAATTTATCTTCCATAACCGCCTCTCCTTACCTTTTTAAAAATAGTATGCAAACAAAGTTCCATTGTATAACAAACCAGCCAAATTATAACAAATAAAAAGCCCTCTGAAAAAGAGAGGTTAGACCTTAATCCATAAAAAATCGCAATATCTCTTCAACCGGCCTGCCTAAGACGTCGGAAAGAATGTTCCGCACGAGATTTTCTCGGAAATCTCGGCGCACTGCCTGACGGTCAACATTCACCTCAACGTCCGGTATCTTCCCGACCACGTCAAATTTAATTTCAACCGTTCTCTCCCGACCGATTCCTATTTGCCTGTAAATCTCACCCAGGACATCCTGAAGATAACGGCGGATGGCCGGACCACGGAGTATTAAATAATAACTGGAGTCTATTTCACCAGTTAGTTTTAAGGTTCCTTCCCCCCTCAGAGTGACGTTCTCAGATTCCAACCGTAAATTGTCCAGATCAATTATACCGCCACTCACCGGGAAAACATTTCGGCCGGCGTTGATTAGGAGATCTTTACCAATAACCTCTATATTAGCCACGTGTTCAAGTCCCCCGACAACCGGGAACTCCGCCATCATTAAATCAGCGTGATCAATGATAATCTCCCCGCGCCATTGATCGAGATCATCGGTTGGCCCGGCAAGATTACTTCTAATGCTTACCTTGCCCGTTACCTCCCCCTGGAAAGGGTCCATCCCCTCGGGCAGGTTCTCAACAGAGATTCCCGTTAGCGCCAGGTCAATGTCAATCCATTCGCCAAGACTAAAGCTAACAAACCCCTGCAAATTTCCGTCAGCCACTTGCCCCTCCACGACCCGTAGACTTGTCGCTCCTCCAACACGTTCAAACAAAACACGGGGGCTATCAACACGTAAATTGTGCCATTTTACGTAATTTGCCCTTAATTGCCCGGTGAAAACGGGATGGGCCAACTCACCTTCCATTTGAAAACTACCGCTTCCCTCAGCGAAAGAAATAACCTCTTCGTCAAGGCCAAAATCTCCCGCACTGAGATCACTAACTTCAACACTCAGTTCCCATGCTGCGTCCTCAAATCCCGGGGCGTGGCGAATACCACCGGTTAATATAACTTCTCCTGGCTGACGCTGTATGTTTAAGTTGGACAAATCAATGTAGCCCGGCTCAATTCTAACATTACCCTGTAATCCGGAGAGATGAATATTTTCCATTTCGATTTCGCCATCACTGAAATTGATATTGCCTTCATAATCAAACCAATCTTCGCCCGGTGAATTAAATTGAAACTCGGCCGCAGCTCCACTAATATTTATTAAACGCTGTGCCTCCTCAACCCTTGGAAATAACTGATAGTCGGGTCTTACACGAACAGACTCCGCTGCAAATCTGAGCGGTCGCTGATGCAGCCACTCTATTGTCCAGCTGTTACCAAACGGCCCGGTGAATCTGCCCGACAGACTGGTCGCCTCGGGCTGCAAAGAATTGTAGGAGGCAACCATCCAAATATCTGCAAAATTGCCACGAGAAAAATGTACCCCCCCCTGGCGTACAGCCGCCGCCATCTGAAGTCCTTCCGCACCTGCTATAACTGAGGCGTTAAAAGGTAAGCTGAGTTGATTCATCTCGCCGAGAAAACCGGTTAAAGGTTCCACCAATGAGGGCGCTTGTTCACCCGGGATTCCCACAAGTGCACCTATTAAGTTGGCTGCTATTCCCTGCTGGTCAGGACGTAGGTATCCGTCTTCAAGCTCTAAGACAGCTCCCGGAAATTTGGCCCGTCCCTGCCTCCACAGCAGCCTGTCGTCCACAAATTCACCTTCAATAGCTTCAATCAGAACATCGATTTCGTCGCCGGCAGCGGTTAACCAAATCCCTCGAGCTGAGGCCAGTTTAACATTTCCCTCCACAGTTGGGTCGAACGGCTTACCACTCAATTTCAGCCGACCTGTTAGAAGATCAGACTCCTTAAGCTCAAAAGGCAGCGGTTCCGGTATCTTCGCCCGCTCAAGCGTGGCAGCCGGGTCCCAATCCCAGCTCCCCTCAACATCCATGTTACCGTCCATATCGACAAGATATCCGAACCAGGACGACTGTAAATAACCCGAGCGCAGATTTAATTTTTCAAGCAGGACACCTTCCTCTATTCCACTTGAAGTAATCTCAGCCGTCATTTCAAGTTCCGGCAGTTGAAACTGTTCAATTCTTACCGGCTTACCCCGCATATCAGCGTTCAGTTTAAATTGATCGGCTTCCCGCCGGTAGGTAATTTTTCCACTCCACCGGTCTTCCAACCGAGCAAATAGACCCATTGGTATCCCAAAGTCAATCACTTCAAAATCAGCCTGTAAATCAGGTTTGAGTTCTATTCGACCGGCAGCTTTTACTTCTTTGCCCTGAAATTCAGTAATTTCCGTCTTAACTATTTGCTCACCTGGGTCGTATATTATCTCCCCTCCACTAAATTGAAAGTTGATCTCCTCTGTTACGCGATAATCCGTTTCCCAGAAATCAATCTTTATTGGAAATTCTGGCAGATCAAAATCAATTGGCTCCTCAACTTCAGGCGTCGGTCCAGTAACCAGGGAGAGATAGCCGGCATGAACGTCCTTCAACAAATCAGCCAGGCCGGGGCGACGTCGTATTTCAACCAGGCCTTTCCAGTCGATGTTAAATTCAATATTATTAACGACAAGAAGAAATTCGGGCCGCGAAGCGTCTTCAATTTCGACATGCGATACAACCGGGTTTAATCTCCAGTTTAGATAAATATATCCCTGGGTAATAGGACGATCAAGTTGAGTTTCTACGGTCTGCTGTATCTCATTACGCAGAGGGGGAAGGTTTAATACGGCAACCACCGTAAGGTAGGCAAGAATAAAACATAGCAGAAGAATTTTGATTACTCGCATCACTATATTAGCCATTAATTGCTCTCCAATACATTCTCTTTATAGCCAGACATCTCGGAATCCATCTTAAACTTGACCTTGATTTTCGGTCTTGCGCCTTTTCGCCCCATCTCCCGCTCGCCCCTTCGAGCCCTTCTGCCCCCGAACCGGAAAACACCAGCTTAAAGCTCAAAGCCAAAAGCTTAAAGCTAATTCAAATTCATTAAGTGCTCATAATCTTGTTCATGTTCTTGAACTTGACGTCATTCCGGCCCCCGAGCCGGAATCCATCTGGTAGAGCAGTAATCGGTATTCAGTAAAATCAAAACCGGTTACCGAACACCGATTACCGGGGTTCCACCGATTACTGAACTTCTTGCGAGTCGCAGCCCGTAATGACGAGCTTTAGTTCAAAACCATCCACCCTTTCCTTTCCCCCCTTGAAGGGAGGAAAGACAAAGGGAAGGGTAAAAATGAATCGCGGTTCAAGACTCTTATAACAGTGAAGGCACCTAACAATTATATCCAAATTTCATACTGCCAAACACTGTCGATAGTAACAATAATAAACTAACATTAATTCCGCAACCAATCCTGGCGATTAACAAATTTTCTATATGGTACATAAAAAAACCCCGGGCCCGGTCTTTTGACCGGAACCCGGGGTCTCGGGGGAAGGGGTATCGGGCAATTTTATATTTACATGCCCATACCGCCGCCTGGCATTCCACCACCGCCAGGCATGCCGCCGCCACCTGCAGGCATGTCATCATCATCGTCGCCAACTTCAGCGACAGCGGCCTCGGTGGTTACAAGCAGAGAAGCAATGCTGCTGGAATTCTGGATTGTATTCCGGACAACTTTCGCCGGGTCAATTATACCAGCTTCCAACAGATTTTCAACCTTTCTGCTCTTGGCATTGTAGCCAATTTCAAGATCTTCTTCATTACGCAGACGTTCAACAATCACCGAACCCTCAACGCCGGCGTTATCAGCAATTTGCTTGGTCGGAGCTGATAGCGCACGCTTGAGAATATTCAATCCCTGCTGCTCTTCTTCATCATCCAGCTCCACTTCTTCAAGCTCTTTCTGGATGTGAAGTAAAGTTACGCCACCACCGGGAACGATACCTTCTTCTACAGCCGCTCGGGTTGATTGTAGCGCATCCTCAACTCGAGATTTTTTAACTTCCATTTCAGTTTCAGTAGCAGCGCCAACATTGATAACACCTACGCCACCGGCGAGTTTGGCAAGACGTTCTTCCAACTTCTCGCGGTCGTAACTACTGTCACTCTGTTCAATCTGGCGGCGAAGCTGAGCGATACGATCCTCAATCGCCGACGGGTCACCAGCACCCTCGACAATGGTTGTGTCGTCGTCAGTAATAGTAATTTTGTCCGCCTGCCCGAGTTGATCGAGCGTTACGCTTTCAAGATCCATGCCTTTCTCTTCGGAAATTACAACTCCTCCGGTAAGAACAGCAATGTCCTCGAGCATTTGCTGACGGCGGTCACCAAAACCAGGTGCCTTGACAGCGGCCACGTCGAGTTGACCACGCAACTTGTTAACAACCAGCGTAGCGAGTGCTTCGCCTTCAATGTCCTCACAGATAATCAACAGCGGGTTGCCCTCGCGAGCTACGTTTTCAAGCACGGGCACTATGTCGTTGATAGCTGAAATTTCATCGTCATATATCAGAATCAGTGGTTCTTCAAGCTCAGCCACCATGTTTTCATCGTCAGTGACAAAGTAAGGCGACTTATAGCCGCGGTCAAACTGCATTCCTTCAACCAGCTCAAGCTCTGTCTCGATACCACGACCTTCTTCTACGGTTATCACACCATCCTGGCCAACTTTGTCCATAGCTTCTGCCAGTATTTCACCGGTTTCGGCGTCGTTGTTAGCAGATATGGTGGCAACCTGAGCGATCTGATCACGTCCTGCCACTTCTTTGGAGTAATCCTGCAGCTTCTCTACCGCTTTTCGGGCACCTGCGTTAATACCGCGGTGCAGGGCCATTGGGTTGTGACCGGCTGCAACGGATTTGAGACCTTCGTGAATAATGTTGTGCGCAAGCAGCGTGGCGGTTGTTGTTCCGTCACCCGTCTCGTCCTGGGTCTTTTCAGCAACTTCTTTTATAAGCTGAGCACCCATGTCTTCCATCTCATCTTCCAGGTCAATCTCCTTCGCTATGCTCACCCCGTCTTTGGTGATTTCGGGTGAACCAAAACTTTTTTCTAACACTACGTTGCGGCCGCGCGGTCCAAGCGTTACCTTGACAGCGTCAGTTAGCTTATCCACGCCGGCAACTAATTCTTTTCGAGCTTCCTCGGCAAACTTAATTTCTTTTGCCATCTTGCATCATCCCTCCTTAAAAAAATCAATTGTTCTGTTTTAATCTGTGCTACTAAAAATTATCAATCTCATCCAGCTTACTCTAAACAACTTTGGCGAGAATATCGTCTCCGCCTAAAATTAAATACTCCTGACCATCCACTTCTACCTCGGAACCCGAGTATTTACCAAAAATTACTCGGTCTCCTTCTTCTACTGGCGGCTCTACAAGCTCGCCTTCCTCTTTTTCTCCAGGTCCCACGGCAATAACTTCTGCCTGCTGGGGCTTTTCCTGGGCTGACTCCGGTATCACAATACCAGACGCCGTCTTTTCCTCTTCCGGTTCGAGAACCTTAACAACAACTCTGTTACCTAAAGGTTGTAACTCCATCATCATCCCTCCATATAAAGTATTGTCCATAATTCTGCCATTAAAAGTGTAAAGTTAATAAACAATAAGTGGTTGATTTCCCTGAACTGCTTAGGCCCCGATTTAGGTTGGCCTTGAGAAGGAAGGGAATAGTTTATATCAAAAATTTTCTTTGTCAAGTAAAATTTCATCTATCACCTCACTTTTTTCTTCTTTTACTGTCCCCTCAACAAATACAGAATTTGGTTGCTTTCTTTAGCTCAGATTTCTTTTTTTGAAGGGGCTACTTCTCCCCCTGGCAATCGACCACAGCCTATCCCAAAACTATCTCTCGATAAATTTTATTCCAAAAAAATTTCAGGAGGGTCGACTACCAGTTTTGTCCGATAAAGCCCAGCCCTTTCAAAACGAGGTCCGGGGCTAAATCAGTAACCGCTTCTATGATTGGCTCAAATTCGGCACCTCGCCCGCCCGTGGCAACAACTGGTAGGTTAGAGGAAAGACCAAACTTTTCTCGCATACGCTTGACTATCAGTTCAACCGCGCCGGCAGTCCCGTAATATAAACCACTCTGAAGAGCTTCTTCCGTAGTGCTTGTTTTCAATTCAGAGGGCCGGCGGGGTGCAAATACGGGTAAACCGGCCGCGGCGCTTGTTAGACTTTCTGCTCCGGCATCAACTCCCGGCAAAATCACTCCTCCCAGGTATTCCCCCTCCGCCGAGACTGCCTCCACTGTCGTAGCCGTGCCAAAATCTACAACTATCCCCCCTCCGTATAACCGGTAAATAGCTTCAGCAGCCGCCACACGGTCGCCACCAACCCGTTCCGGTTCACGTGTCCCAATCTCAATTGTCGCCTCATCCCATGGGGGTTCCAACAAAAAAACCGGGCTGGACAAATATTTTTCCGCAGCAATCCGCAGCGCCGTGGATACACTCGGTACTACGCTAACTGCTTTAATTTCTGTTTCCTCAGCTTCAGCAGAAGTCAAACTGCGAATACTGGCCCACAATTCATCTGCCGTTTCATCGGCTCTTGTATGCCTCTCCCAGGTTCGTTTGATAGTCCCTCCGCTCACTTCACCTATTTTCGTTCGCGTATTCCCCACATCCATTAACAATTTCAATACTGCTGCACCTCCTCAACGTCGCCCGCAAATATCAGTTCTACTTTTCCATCCATTTCCATAATTAGCTCCCCCTGTTCTCCAATCCCGACCGCCTTTCCACGCTTACCATTCACCACTACTTCGCGACCGAGGGTTATTAGTTTATCCTGAATCCGGCGGCGGGAAAAGAAACTGCCCGCGTCCCGGCACAAAGCCGGAATAAATTTTTCCAACCATCGGGCTAGTAAATCGTCAAGATTATACCGCCTTCCCCCAGCTTCACTCAGACTTATAGGCGGCAATCGATAGTTGGCTAACTCATCAAAGAAGTTGTTAACATTGATACCAAAGCCTACGTCAATAACGTCAGCGTGCTGCTCCGCCAGCACTCCTCCAATTTTTTTCCCCCGGCAGAGCAGATCGTTAGGCCATTTCAAAGAAAAATCTTTCGGAGTTTCCGGCAGTTCCTGCAGTAACTCCAACCAGCAGAGTGCTCCTCCCATAATTTGTAGAGCCGGTGGTTGACTGGATACTTCCGTCGGATATCTCAAACTATAATACAACCCGCCCGGTGGACTATCCCAGCGTCTTCCGTTTCGACCACGTCCACCGGTCTGGATAGAGGCTCGAACTATACTCCAGGGGGGAAGAGATGACTGCCGTAAATACTCCTGAGTCGATATAGACTCCGGCAAATAAAGGTGGGTTTTAATCTCCGGATGCATTTAGGCCTGTAAATTTAATCTAAAGGTGTGGCTCTAGCTCTTGGCATATACTGTCCTTGGGCACAGAGCCAACTATTTCTCCAACCTTTTCACCAGCATCAAAGATGAGTAGCGTCGGAATACTGCGTATCCCGAATTGTCCTGCCAATTCCTGGTTTTCATCAACGTCGACCCGATAGAAGTTAACGTCTCCGTCGTATTCTTTGGCAAGTTCTGCCAGCCGCGGTTCAAGCTGCTTGCAGGGCCCACACCAGTCGGCCCAAAAGTCAACAAGTGCCGTGTCAGACGACTCGCTAATTTTCTCCTCGAACTTATCGGTATCAAGCTCGACTATACTCATCTCGTTGCCTCCAGATAAAAAATAATTTCATTGTATCCCAGCCCGCTTAAGTGCGCGAGAAATACAATAAAATGGTTGGATAAACACTCTTTGGTGAAAATAAAATTTAACTTGAGGTATAAAAATTATAAGGGGCATTTAACTTGTTGTCAAACTTTGGCGCGTCTAATCTTTTGTTTTCCCGATTTGAACGCTTTGAGCTTTCAATTTTAGATGCTATCATTTTTTCACAACTGGCAGATATTACAATTCGAGACATTACTTTATTAAACATCTGGGGGTTGTTCACTTTGGTAAAATTTTTTTCATTTCTCTTCGTCTT
Organism: bacterium; assembly: GCA_003554945.1. Taxonomy (GTDB): domain Bacteria; phylum T1Sed10-126; class T1Sed10-126; order T1Sed10-126; family T1Sed10-126; genus T1Sed10-126. The sequence goes on along the minus strand of PWHN01000085.1, from coordinate 34,448 downwards.
GCTTGTCTTTCCTCCCCTTACCACTGCTCTTGTTGCCGATACTTATCCCGTGGAATGTGAAGACGCCGCTCATTTTGAAGAACGTCGAGAGAAGCTGGCTGAAAATCATATAATATCTCCACGGCGGGGAGCACAGCCAATCGAGGATACCAGGGTAATAGATGCTATGCGCAGCGTCTATCGACACGCTTTTGTTCACCCTAACTACAGAGCTCAAGCCTATCTGGACAGGCCGCTCCCAATAGGCCACGGTCAAACAATATCTCAACCCTTTATAGTCGCATTAATGAGCGAGCTCGTTCGTCCCGGCCCTGATGACCGAGCTCTTGAAATCGGCACCGGATCCGGTTACCAGGCGGCAGTTCTCGCAGAAATTGTCCGGGAAGTATACACTATTGAAATTATTGAACCACTCGCACACCAGGGAAAAACAGCACTGCGTGCCTGCGGGTATGATGACGTAAAAGTTAAACATGACGACGGCTACTACGGCTGGGAGGAACACGCCCCCTTTGACATTATTGTCGTGACCGCTGCCGCCAGTCACATAGCTCCGCCTCTGATCGAGCAGCTAGCTGATGGCGGCCGCATGGTCATCCCCGTCGGCCCGCCCTATGAAACACAGAGTCTCATGCTGGTAGAAAAAGATGAGGAAGGTCGACTGACTCAACGTTCCGTGATGCCCGTCCGTTTCGTACCTTTCGTCCGCGATGAAAACTGACCGGTCTTACCGTTTTTTGCGTCAACTCGGTGCGGTTTTTCTGGTCAGCTCTGCCGCTCTAGCCTACCAGATTGTCCTTACTCGTCTCTTCTCTATTGCCCAGTGGCATCACTTTGCTCACATGATAATCAGCATTGCCATGCTTGGCTTTGCGGCAGCTGGCGCACTGCTCGCTCTGCCGGATGATTTTTCTCAGCGACAGCTTAAGCTTCTCTTGAAATCTTCCCTCTTCCTGGCTTCTCTTTTATTCCCTTTAACTTATCTTGGGGCTCGACTTGTTCCTTTTGAAACTTTTCGCTTAACTACTCAACCGGAACAAATAATTTATCTCTTCGGCCTCTACTTGCTGCTCTCCCTCCCCTTCTTTTTTGCTTCGGCTTTTCTGACCCTCTCTTTCATGCAAGAAAAAGAAAAAATCGGTTTGATTTACTTCAGTAATATGCTGGGCTCGGGGGCTGGTGCTCTTGCTGCAGCTCTCCTGCTTTTTCAACTCCCCGTCTCTTCCCTCCCTTACTTACTCGGCTTTTTAACCGCTCTCGGACTTCTCCTGATTTTAGATAATTGGCGCGAGTTACTTGCACTGCTTGCTGTTATTTTTACCCTTTGCCTTGTTTTCTTCTTTTTCGGCTTTCAACAGGTCCCTATTTCCAGCTACAAGTCACTGAATTATGGACTTCAGAATCCGGACGCCGAAATTGTTGGGCAAAATTTTAGTCCTCTTTCCCAGGTTACCGCAGTCCGCTCGCGTCAAATCCGTGCAACCCCCGGACAGATTTCTAACTATCCTTATCATAAATACGGCGACATCCCCGAACAAATTGTTCTCTATTTTGACGGCAATTCTCCTTCACCAATTATCCGTTTTGACGGTGACTATCAAAATGTGGCTTATCTCGATTACGTCACCGCAGCCCTGCCGTTTCACCTCGATCGGACGGCAAAAGACGCCGCTGTTGTTGGCGCCGGCGGCGGCAGCTCCGTTCTACAGACCCTGGCCCACGAACCGGAGTCTGTGACTGCAATTGAGGTTGACCCCGTCGTTCATCAACTCCTGCGTGATGATTTCGCCGAATTCTCCGGTCAGCTCTATCACCACCCGGCCGTCCATTACGTTCTTGCAGATGGACGCGGCTACTTTCAGTCTAAACGTAAGAAATATGACCTCATTCAATTTCCTCTCCTTGATGCTTTTAACGCCGCAGCAGCAGGCACCAATGCGCTCGCCGAAAGTTACCTCTATACCCGCGAATCTTTACAGCTCTACCTCGACCGGCTTGCCGACGACGGGTTGCTCAGCTTCACCCGCTGGCTTCGAACTCCGCCACGCGACTTCATTAAGATAATTGCCACCGCCGTTGAAGCTCTGGAAGCTCAGGGAATTGAGAAACCAGAAAACCATATTATTGCTCTGCGTTCATGGAACACTGGCACACTTGTCGTAAGCAAATCTCCTTTTACCGAATCTGAAATTGCAAGAGCTCGACAGTTTGCTGAAGATCGATGGTTTGATTTTGTTCACTTCCCCGGCATGCAAGCCGAACAGGCCAACCGTTTTGTGCTCCTCGAAGAACCTGAATATTACCTCGCCGTCCAGCAAATTCTCTCTCCCGAACGCGAAAAATTCTACCAGGACCACCACTTTTATCTACGACCGGCCTCAGACGACCGCCCCTATTTCCACCACTTTTTCCGCTGGCATAGTTTTAGACTTATCTGGGAGCAGCTTGGCACTCGCTCCCTTCGTTATCTGGAGTGGGGCTATCTCATACTGACAGCCACTGTTATCCAGGCCTTTTTGGCGGCCGCTATTTTCATCCTGCTGCCGCTCTGGTTTTTCGGCGACTTCAAATTTGCCAGCCCTATCTCCTGGTTTGTCGTCCTCTATTTTGCCTCCCTCGGCGTCGGGTACATGCTCCTGGAAATGGTTATGATTCAGCGTCTTATGCTCTTTTTAACCTATCCTGTCTACTCTCTTGCCGTCGTCCTGACCTCGTTTCTCTGTTTTTCCGGCGCCGGCAGCTTTTTTGCTCACAAATGCCGAACATTCCCCCTTAAAACTGTAGCTACTGCTGTCGCGGTGATTGGATTCCTCGCTCTCGGCTATCACTTTAGTTTCCCTCTCATTTTTAGCTGGGCGGCAGGCTGGCCCGACTATGCAAAAATTTCTCTCGCCGTCACAATGATCGCACCGCTTGCTTTTGCGCTCGGTTTCCCTTTCCCACTCGGGCTTCAGACCGTCGCCGATCACAATCAGCGTTTGATTCCCTGGGCCTGGGGAATTAACGGCAGCCTCTCGGTTGTTGGCGCAGGTTTGGCCACCCTGCTCTCCGTTCACTTTGGTTTCAGCTTCGTTACCGCTATCGCTTTTCTTATTTACCTGATCGCCCTCGCAGGTTTTAGTTTACTCCTGCAAAAACTGTAGTCACAAGTTCCCCACCACGTAATCTATAATCTTTGAACTGGAATTATTGGCTGGCAGCCGAGCTTAAAGTTACCGATTACCGACTACGGTTTTTGAACTTGACCTGGCTTGTTATGGCGCTTTTGACCTATCGGTCGCTCTTGAACTTGATCTTGATTTTCGGTCTTGCGCCTTTTCGCCCCATCGCCCCATCGCCTCTTCGAGCCCCCCGGCCCCCGAGCCGGAATCCATTTTTCTCCTTTGTGTCCCCCCCTCGAGCAAAGAAAGATAAGGTCAACAGTCCCCCATGTTCTTAACAAAATTTATTCCTTTGCCTTCCGACACTGCTTATGTTAGACTGTTCCGGTTCATTTTTGAAATAAAACTTACTCGAAAGGGGGATTTAACAATGGCTGAAGAAAAATCCTACATAGGCGACGTTGGTTTTAATGCCGGTGACGTTTACTCTTATCTTGAGAATGACGGCGGTAAGGTTAAAGCGACTGAAGTTAAGGATGCCCTGGATCTGTCCACTTCCGACCTTTACCTCGCCCTCGGCTGGTTGGCCCGTGAAGACCAGATAGATGTGCTCAAGAAAGGTAACTCTGTTCGCGCACAATTGAAGTAACTTTTTATGAACCGGTTTGGCCGAAACTTCTCAACACGGTCTCCTTAAACTTTAAAATCCGGGCTACCAGACCGGGTATAAGTTCATTTAATACCCCCAGCAGTCTGGTAGAATAGTGCGGGTGTATACGAAATTTATTATTTTCGAGCGCCCGTGCTATCGTCTCGGCCACCTCTTCTGCCGATTGTGTTGGACCGTGTCCGGGAAAACTGAACTTCCCGGGAACATATCTCCTCGCAGATTCAGAAAATTTGCTCTCCGTCCTTAATGGATAAACCACCTGAACCTCGATCCCCCGGGGTTTAAGTTCCTCCCGCATGCTTTCGCTTATCGACTCCAGCGCCGCTTTGCTTGCCGCATAATGTGACATCACCGGAAACCCCCTCTTGGCCACACTGGAGGCAACGTTAATTACTCGTCCCCCGGAGCCACTCTCCAGTGCTGAGAGCAGTTCAAGAGTTAACTCTAAAGCACCAAAATAGTTGACTTCAAATAGATGACGGGCCGCTTCCAGAGGTACCTGATCAACTCGACCGTAAATCCCGTAACCAGCGTTGTTTATCAATACGTCAAGTTCACCAGCAACAGCTTCCTCCACTTTTTCTGCACATTTCACTATCGAGTCTTTTTCCTGCAGATCAAGTTTTACCGCCTCAGCCTGTCCCCCCGTTTCATTTATTTCTTCCACCAGCTCTTGCAATCGACCGAAACTACGGGCGGCCAGAAACACTTCGTAACCCGACGCAGCCAGACTAAGACATATTTTTTCACCAATTCCTCGGGAAGCTCCCGTAACCAGTGCTGATTTACTCATTCTTATGCTCCTTTGTTTTCAATATTTTTCAAATCGCTCTAATGCTATCTCCCGGCGCACTCCGTGATCCACAATCGGTTCCGGGTAGTCTTCCCCCAGCTCGATTCCCGCCTCCTTCAACCGCTTTCCCTCAAGCTCAAAAGGCCTCTGTATTTCGTCCGCCTCGAGAGCGCCCAGTTCCGGGCACCAGCAAGATACAAACTCTCCTTTAGGATCGTATTTTTCCCCCTGACTTATCGGATTAAAAATTCGAAAATACGGGGCTCCGTCCGCCCCCGTTGAAGCGCTCCACTGCCAGCCACCATTGTTTGAAGCAACATCTCCGTCTATTAAACGATTCATAAAATACTTCTCCCCTTTTCGCCAGTCTATTAGCAAATCCTTAGTTAAAAACATGGCGGCAATCATCCGCAGCCGGTTGTGCATCCAGCCTGTTTCATTTAACTGCCGCATACCGGCATCCACTATCGGATATCCGGTTCTACCCTCACACCAGCGTTTGAACCAGATCTCGTTTTCTTCCCACTTTACCTCCCGGTATTTTTCTTTGAAGCTCTTCTCGACAACATGCGGATAGTTATAAATTATTTGCTGATAAAAATCTCTCCATATCAGTTCATCTACAAAAGTCTCCACACCTTCATTATTTTGGGGCGCGCCAAACTGCTCTTTACAATCGTGGTAAAGCTTGCGGATTGAAATTGCTCCAAACCGCAGGTATGGAGAAATCCTTGAGGTCCCCGCTTCGGCCGGATAATCACGACTGATGTGATAATTTTCCAATTGGTTGTCACGAAACTCATCCCAGCGCCGCTGTGCTTCCTCACTCTCCCCGCTCCAGTCAAAATCCGACAGGTAAGTGGAAAGACCCATTTCTTCGGCAGTCGGTAGTTGTTCCAGCCCCGGCGCCTCTGCACTCTCAATATTTTCGACCGGCGATACCGATTCCGGTTTTTGCTTAACCTTCCAGCTGCTCGAATAAGGAGTAAACACTTTGTAGGCCGTGCCGCTGTTAGTTAGTATCTCCTCTTTTTCAAAAATTACCTGGTCCTTCCAGGTCTGAACCTCAATCCCAATTTCTTTCAGTTCCTTCTCCGCTCTGTTGTCCCTCTGCCTCTCGTATGGTTCGTAGGACCGATTCCAAGCGACAGACTCCACTTCCAACTCCCGAACCAGCCGGATCAGCTCTTCCACCGGCTTCCCCCGCCGTATAATCAACTGCCCCCCCGCAGCTTCTACATCAGCGCGCAACCCTTTCACGCAGTCCATTTTAAATTCAAACCTGTCCCCACAGCCCCACTTCCAACAACGATGACTGTTATCAACAATATAACAGACAAATAGATCGTCCGCCTGATCTCTCAGCATTTTAAGACCTACATTGTCCTCTAACCGCAAATCCCGCCTGAACCAGAATAATCCTTTTTTCATTTTTTCCTCCCGGTCATGTCAGACCACGTTTATTCAGGGTTCAAAACCTTCCAGCAATCCCCTCTCGCCTGTAATTTCACCCCCCTTTGAGTTTCCCCCTCAAGGGGGGGAAGATGCGTTGGAAGGTTCTATTCAGGGTTTTACTTCTCTTTCCTCACCCGGTACTTTGAGCTACAATATTTAACTCTTATTATAAGCAACTTCGGGTTAGACTTCTTTTCAGCTTTTTATCTTAACAAGGAGCTTCTTAATATGCACGAATATAACCTTTCCCCAACGCTGATGCTGGGCAGTGGCTGCCGCCACGAGCTGCCAAAAAAATTAGCCGGCCAAGAGGGCAGTCGAGTCCTCCTGGTTACTGACGAAGATATCCGTGAATTGGGAATTCCCGACGAAATAAAAGGTATTTTAAGCAAGGCGGGACTGGAGACCCACATTTTTGATGAAGTTTCCCCCGACCCCACAACCAACCAGGTAGCCGCCGGGCTCAAGGAATTTGTGAGACAGGATTGCAGCATGATTGTAGCCGTAGGAGGCGGTAGCCCGATTGACTGTGCAAAAAATATAGTTTACGCAGCTCGACAGGGCGACTTTGGCCCGCGGATTAACTTCCAGTGGGGGCGGTTTCCCCTCATTGCCATCCCTACAACTGCCGGCACCGGGAGCGAAGTCAGCCAGTATCTTGTTATAACTGACTCCCGCAGTGGCGAGAAAATAGTTCTGCGCAACTCAAGCTTTATCCCTTCCGTCGCTGTTTGTGATGCCGAGTTAACTCGTTCTCTTCCCCCTGAAGTTACAGTAAATACAGGAATGGATGCTTTTTCTCACGCTCTGGAAGCTTACATGGCCACCTGCGCTACGGATTTCAGCGACGCCCTGGCTATGAAATCGATAAGAATTATCGTCGAAAATTTACCGCGCGCCTACAAGAACGGCAAACGTGACATGGAATCCAGAGAAAAGATGATGGAAGCACAAATGCTTGCCGGGATGGCTTTTAGCAACTCTGGTCTGGGGCTTTCTCATGCAACTGCCCATTCGCTGGGGTCGCGCTATGGTATGCCGCACGGTCGGGCTAACGCTTTGATGCTCCCCTATGTTCTCGCCTACAACTTACCGGCGGTTCAGACGAAAATAGCACGTCTCTTTCCTCTGCTGGCCACCAGCCAGGGTGGTCTGTCAACTCTGCAAACAGCTCGCCAGGTTGGCCATATTATCTGGGATTTTATCCGCAGCCTTGGCATCCCACCGGCTCTGGAAGACGAGGGAGTAAAACTGGAGGATATACCTGACCTGGTTGAAACCGCTTACACCGACCCGGCGGGTGACACCAACCCCTGCGACGCTTCAAAAGAAGATTTTACTCATATTTATCACGAAGCCCTACAAGGTGACAACCCCTTCTGTAGTCCTGTCTAAAGCTCCAAACCCTCGATTTCTTCCTCTTCCTCGCCGATATACTCCGCATGAAATTTTTTCAACATCTCCTGAGGCTCAAAGTATGTGATCTGCATCTCAGCCTGCCCGTAATCCAACCACCAGAAATCTTCGTGTTCAATTGATAGCTCCACTTCCGCCTCAGGATCAACTTCACCGGCGAAAAAATATACCGTTTTGTCCCTTACCTCACCGTCACGTTCATAAGTGTATTTGATACTGTCTTTGTAGCCCGGAACCAGCTCCACCTGTTCTGGAGATATGGACGTCTCCTCCTCTAACTCTCTCAACGCTGTCTCCTCAAGTTCTTCCTCCTCTTCCACGTTCCCCTTTGGGAAACTCCAGTGACCGCCGGGATAATGCAGGAGAAGATACTCAACCACATCCCCTTTTCTCCGGTATGGAATCACTCCTGCTGAAACTTCCTCAACTTTTTTCTCACTCATTTCAAACACCTCTGTCATTAAATTTTTGCTGCTCAAATTTTCTTTCCAGTAACAAAACCTGCCCAAATATTTCCCCTCTCCTGAAGAAGGAAAAATATTGAACAGAAAATTTCCGGTTGATTATGGTACAGTATGACAAATGATTGCTAATTTTTGCAAGTCATGTAAAATTATATCAAACTTTTCCTTCGGAAAGGGAGGTGCTTTTGTGAAATTAGAACGCCACTTCTGCACTGCCGGGCTGATAACCGGCACGCTATTTTTCGCCTTTTCTCTGACCCCCAGCCTGCTTCCCCGAACTAACCTCGCTCAGGGACTAATTTCAGGTTTTTCACTGGCTGCCGGCTATGGTATTGGAGTCTTTAGCCGCTGGCTCTGGAACTACCTCGAACTACCCCTACCAAACAATAAACTCCAACGTACAATAAAGATTATTACCGCTGCCCTGTGTGGTCTTCTTGTCGTCCTTTTCCTCTGGCGCGCTGCTGCCTGGCAAAATTCTATCCGTTCGCTCATGGAAATGGAAGAAACTGCCGCTATTCATCACTTTGCTATCGGACTAATTTCTATCTTAATCTTTGCTCTCTGTATCGGGCTGGCAAAAGTCTTTCGCCGCTGCTTCCAGTATCTTTCGAAAAAACTGCAGCACTATATCCCCCGACGCGTCTCACATTTGCTTGCTTTCGTTCTTGCCATAACTATCTTCTGGACGGTTATTAACGGCGTCTTGTTCTCATTAACGATGCGTAGCCTTGATTCCTCCTATCAGCAGTTTGACGTCCTCCTTGAACCTGAATACGACCCCCCTGGAAAACCAACCCGAACCGGTAGCCCGGACTCACTGCTGGACTGGGACAACGTTGGACGTCAGGGGCGCCGATTTTTAGCCCGCGGGCCCACTGCTGCAGAAATAGAAGATTTTTTAGATACCACGGCACTTGAGCCAATACGAGTCTACGTCGGATTAAACGCCGCCGACTCTCCCGAAAAACAGGCTCACCTTGCTTTTCAGGAACTTAAACGGGTGGATGCTTTTAAGCGCTCTCTAATGACCCTCATAACGCCAACCGGAACCGGTATGGTCGATCCCAACGCAATCGAGCCGCTGGAATACCTGCATCGGGGCGACGTCGCCAGTGTCACCGCTCAATACTCGTACCTGCCCAGTTACCTTGCTATCTTTGCCGAAGCTGAATACGGTTATGAAGTTGCCCGCGCCCTCTTTGAAAAAGTTTACGACCACTGGTCTACCCTGCCCGAAGACCAACGCCCCGATCTCTACCTGCATGGCCTCAGTCTCGGTGCAATGAACTCCGATCGCTCCTTTGACCTTTATGACATCATCGACGACCCCTTCCAGGGAGTTCTCTGGAGCGGTCCGCCTTTTCGCTCCTCAACCTGGCGGGAGATTACCCGCCAACGTCGACCCGAATCTCCTCCCTGGCTTCCCCGTTTTCGAGACGACTCAGTGGTTCGTTTTGCTAACCAGACGGGCGGGTTTGAAGAAGGAAAAAGTCCCTGGGGAGATTTTCGTATTGCTTTTTTGCAGCATGCCAGCGACCCGATTACTTTTTTTGAACCCGACTCTTTTTACCGCGAACCAGAGTGGATGGAATCTCCCCGCGGTCCTGACGTCACAGAACAACTGCGCTGGTTCCCGGTGGTCACTGGCCTCCAGCTCATCGCCGATATGGCCTTTGGCTACTCTCCGCCCGGATACGGCCATAATTTCACCACTGAACATTACCTGGAAAGCTGGTATCATCTGACTGAACCTGAGGGCTGGACAACCACCGAACTCGAGCGTCTCCGCGACCACATTCGTTAAACAAAAACACCATCACTCACTACGTCAAAATACTTTGACGTAGTGTGAGCTGGTTTCGCCGACGCTCGCAAGTCATTTCTATAATTTTTAGACCTTTTAATCCTCAACCAGGATCACAGGTATTGAGGCTCTTTTCACCACTTGATAACTGATTTCACCCAGTGTGCTGTCTCCCCCGCTTTTTCCCATGTAGATGTAGTCAACGTCATGCTCAAGGGCACTGTCCAGTATGATGTCCACTGCGTTTCCTTCATCAATCACTATCTCGTGCTCTATATCCCGAGCTATTTCCAGCTCATTTTTTATTCTTCTGTAGGTGGCGGTTTTATCATCCCCGTTGAAAAAGTTAACAATTACTAATTTGGCATCTACCTGGCGAGCCACCCGGGCCGCTTCTTCAAGAGCTTGCCTGGAAACCTCAGTTTTTTCAACGGCAACTAAAAAAGTGTAATCTTCTTTCACACTAACTTTTGTCGGATCAACTCTCCCTTCCTTTAGCAATCTTGGCGCAAAAAAGGCGGTGCCAAAAGCTCCTATTGGGGCCGTGAAAAGAATTGATAAAACGGAGATGGCCAGGATATATTCACCGTGTTCAATCCCAAGCGCCAGCGGTATCCCACCAATAGCCGCCTGAACCGTCGCTTTAGCCATCTGGCCTATTGCAACAAAAAATCTTTCTCCCTGATTTAAACTTGAACCTACCGTGGACAAATAGACTCCAACAGTTCTGCCCAGGACAAGACCAATTATTATTATTGCCAACCCCACGGCTCCGGCCGAGTAAATAACATTAATATTCACTGCCGCTCCAATTAAAACAAACAGGAAAATTTCACCCACTTTCCATAGCTGGTCAACACCGCGCCTTAAGCGACGGGCACCAACAGGATTTAACTCAAGTATCACGAATCCCTGGACCATAATTGCCAGAAATTCAGAATATGGCGCGTAATCGCTACCAATCATCAGAAGCAAAGCTATGCCCAGGCTGACAATCAACTTTTTAACATGTTTACCGCTGACGTTTAAAACATCAATCACTATCAGTGTGGCTCTACCGGCCAGATAGCCCACCAGAGCGCCCAACAATATTTTAGTTGGAATATATCCAAATTGAAACCAGAGATCCCCACCGGTTTCCCCCAGTATCATGCTCACTGTTATGCCAAACATTGTAACGGCCACTGCATCGCTCATCGTCCCGCCGGCCAGCACAAGATCAGGAACTCCTTTTTTTGCCCCCCAGCCTTCAGCTTTCAGCCAGAGCATCATTGGCACAATAACCGCCGGCGAGGCCGCACATATTATCCAGCCCAGTAAAAAACTAATTTGCCAACTCCAACCCAAAAACCAGCGCGCTGCCACTGCTACGACAATCGTCTCTATCAGAGCTGGTAAAAAGCCCAATCGAATGGTTACGCTTCCCTCCGCCATAAGCTTTTCCTTGTCCAGACCAAGTCCCGCTTTAAATAAAATTATTAGCAGAACAAACATACGTATCTCTTCTGATATCCCCATAATTGCTTCAGGAAGCAGGTCAAGAACGTAAGGCCCAATAATTATCCCCGCCAGCAGCATTCCTATCAATTTTGGAAATTTGAACACGCCGGCCAGTTCGCCGGCCAAAAAACCGCAGACAGTTATTAAAAGAACACCTTGCAGCAAAATAATCCTCCTTTCAAAAAAAAATGGCTCCTGTTTGCTCTCCGGAGAGAGAACAAACAGAAGCCATTAGCATTATTGCATTTATACGGCGAGCTCCATCGCCTACAACTTTCCACCGTCATTCCGGACAAGGGCACGAAGTGCCCGCTGATCCGGAATCTATCGTACATAAATAAGCGGGGACGACCGGATTTGAACCGGCGACGTCGCCTCCTGCTCCTCAAGGGGGAACACATGTTCCCCCTCGACGTTCGCTTTCGCTCACTGCTCCCCCACGGCACTTCCTGTGTCTGAAGTCCTGAGGGATACTCCCTCAGACTCCCTGCGATCGCCTTTTTTACACGTTTCCTATTAGCTTGTTACTTAACGGAACTGGTACATAAATAAGCGGGGACGACCGGATTTGAACCGGCGATCTCCTCCTTGACAGGGAGGCGTGTTAAGACCGCTACACTACGTCCCCTCTACTCTTGCTTTTTTCTTTTAGGGACAGATATAATAACTAACTCTAAGCATTTTTTCAATAACTATTTTGATCTCTACAAAACCTGCCTCCGTCATCCCGAGCGGTCCCCGGACTTGCTCCAGGGGAAGATCCAGACCCCCCATTCCTTTTCCCCCTTGAAGGGGGGAAAGACAAAGGGGGGGAAAATAGATCGCGGGTCAAGCCCTGGGACGTCATACGTTCCTTGGGACGTTATTCGTTCCCGCAATGGCGGGGGGCGGTTGGAAAGCGAGATAAATATATGACCATTCTCTTTCGTTTTTTGGCTAATTTAACCTATTTTGTCCACCTATTTTTTATAATATTTTCCGTTTTTGGAGCTTTGATCTGTATCCGCTGGCCAAAACTTATCCTCCTCCACATTCCCTGTCTTACCTGGGCGACCCTAATCTGGTTTTTTCGCTGGTCCTGTCCCCTTACTCCACTGGAAAACTATTTTCTTGATCAAGCCGGACTCTCCACTTATGAAGGCGGTTTTATCGCTCACTACATATACCCACTAATTTATGTGGATGGATTTGTTTACAGGGAGATAGTTATTCTGGGAATTTTGCTGATTATTGGCAATATCCTCGCCTACACACTAATTTACCGGCTCCACTTTCCCCGATCTCAAAAAAACTGAAGCTCATTCCACAACCGGGTGGGGTTTGAGTGCCTCTGTTGCACGAAAGAAGAGTAAAGCATCGTAACGGATTGGAAGCACAGTTGGAACGTAGTTCCCATGTTCCTGCCGTGGATTGTAAACCACACCAACCGCACGATGACCTCGAGTTTGCTCCAGCAGACCTGTCTGGCGGAATTGATCGTCAAATTTAAGATAAAATTGTTCCCCCAGTTTGTTCAAAGTAGCTTCGTGACTATTTTCCTGAGCCGCCGGTAGCTCCATTTCCGTTCCGGACTGCCCCCAGGCGCTCCCGGCCCGGACACTGCCCTGATACCCTGCCTGCCCCAGTATGCGAATCTCGTCCGCTCCATAATTTACCCGGGTCAACTGTCCGATATTTTCTCGTCCCTGTTGCGCCATAACTGTTGCTCGAGCGTCGCCAACGTGAGTATTGTGCGCCCAGACAACTCCTTTTGAGTCATCACCGTAATAATCCAACAACCTGTCTAACGTGGACTCCATGTGGGCCACCCGCTCATTCCAGTCGTCAAGCTCCGCTGCTGCCATCGCCCGGTAATGTCGCTCGGATTGTTTTAACACTGAAGCTTTCTGACGCAGGCGCAGGGCTTTATCGGCCGTTACTTCGGGGGCGATCTGCTCATCAACCAACCGGTAAATCCCCTCCATCTCTTCCGCACAGGAGCGACTAAACTGCTGATAGTTCTGAGCGTAGGCCTGACCATCGTCGCGATACTCTTCAAAACATTCAAACTTTTCTGCCAGCGCCTGCTGGTGTTCCATCCCTTCTACTAACTCCAGCAGCCGGTCACCGTCATCCCAGGCACCATATACATCAAGTCCGTAGAAACCTACATTCCCGGCTTCACTGTTGTAGTCGCGCAGCCAGCTAATAAACTCTTCTACCACCGGATTAGCCCACATCCAGGGTGGCCATCGATCCAATTGCGCGAGCACCGCCTCTTTGTCGGCCAGAGCTCCTGGATTCTGGTTGACGTATTTGTTAACTTCGAAGAGAGAACCCCAATCCCCTTCCACCACTACAAAATCAAAATCATGCTCCTCGATCAGCTTGCGACTTATCTCGGCCCGCCAGTGGTAGTATTCTTCCGTCCCGTGGGAGGCTTCACCTAATAACGCCAGCCGCCCATCAGCAAGATATTCAATTAAATCTTTCAGATCTGAAATAGTTTGAAACTCGCTTGCGTAGGGGCGCAACTCCTCAGCATCAACCTGTGTGGCAGAAGAATCTAACTCGGCCGCGTCAGGACAACCTGAATCTATACATTCCACAACCGCTTCCTCCATCGGCTCCTTCATAGCGTCGCGGAAGCCCACCCAGTGCTGCTCACCAATAAAAGTGGCAGGCACAGCCTCCCTATCCAGGTTGTGCAACCGGGCCATTTCCATAAAAAATTCTCGTCCTTCAGGATCCTGGTAAACTTCGTAATCCTTTATCTTAAGCTCAGGATATTCAGCCTCAAGCTCCTCCAGGAACTCTTCTTGCTGGTCACAGAAAGGACAGCCTACCCCCCAGAAAAAATAGAGCACAGCCTCGTCGTCTGCGGCATTCAAATGGTATAAAGGGAAGGAAATAACTGACACAAGGAAGAGAAAAATAATCGGAAGAGATATTTTTTTAGACAAGATTCGCCCTCTATCGGCTGTAACTTAGTTTATTATCTGCTCCCCCACAGCACCTCCTGTGCCTGAAGTCCTGAGGGATACTCCCTCAGACTCCCTGTGAGGTCGCTTGCTTTTTTGGTTTTAGCTTTCAGCTTTAAGCTGTTTTCACGGTTTTGAGTTCTGCTCTTAGCTTTCAGCTTTAAGCTTTTAGCTTTTAGCTGAACTAATGGGCCAAGCTGGATTCGAACCAGCGACCTCACGCTTATCAGGCGTGCGCTCTAAACCAGGCTGAGCTATTGGCCCGTGTCTTCCATTTTCTGCTATAATAATTTAACCGAATCAGAACTAAAAATCAAGGGTTCCCCTCGTGGTTTCCCTTTATAATTTTCCGGGTGTTTAAATTTTACCCCCCTTTCACTACGTCAAAATACTTTGACGTAGTAAGGTGGGAGGTGATCCGATAAAATTATCCCGACCAAGGAGGTAGGGCTTCATTGGCCAATAAAAGGTTCACAATACGAAAACTGGCGCTGCTCTGGAGTCTTTCTGTTCTGCTCCTGATGTGGTACCCATTTGCTCCGGGACCGCCCTCATTATTTGGCAATCCCGACCTGCCCCTGCATTACGGTTTATTTATTGGTGTCGGAGTGCTCTGGAAGCTCAGCTTCGCTAAAAACAACTGGAAGGGCTGGCTTATCCCACCGCTTTTGCTGGCGTTGGCCGCAGAAACAGGCCAGATATTAATTCCGCACCGCTCGGCTGAAGGCATAGATTTCATTTTTAATCTACTTGGTCTACTGGGCGGATGGTTAATTGTCAGTAATGAACAAAAAATCAATCGCAGTCTTGCTGCCGGTCTGCTTGCCGGGGGCTGGGTGGCCGGTTGGGGAACAGCTGCGATTCTCGTTGGCAACCAGCTACTAATCCTATTTTCCCGTACTCTACCCGCTTATCTTACACTGCTCGCTGGTTTAATTTCCACCACTTTTTTAGGCTGGTTATGGTTCAGGAAAAAGACAAAAATATATCTGCCGCTTATTGTCCAGCTAACCTACTTAATCACAGCTTACTTTCGGCCTCAACAACCGGCAATACTAACGGCTGGACTCCTGCTATCTGCTCTCTGGCTGGTTTACGATGGGAAAAATCAACTTGAAGAGTTACTTTGTCTCTACTTGCTTATTCCCCTGCTTACTCTCTGGGGGCTGGGCACGGTCGCCGGACCGGCTCTGATTATCAGCTATTTCGGTGGCGCCGCCGTAGCGCTTAACCTGTTCATTTTGGCTTCTTATTACTTGCGGTCCTGGTTATTTGAACGCCGGCCGTAGCAGCCCCTTTTAATACTGCCGGTTTTTCTAATTTTAACTCAATTTTCTCCAGCTCAAATTTTTTCAGACAGAGCTGACAGAGCTCCTCGGCCAGAGTTTCCAGCAGCTTCCACGAGTTACTCTCGGCGTAATCACGAATGGTTCCCGCCATCCTGTAGTAATCGATCGTATCGACAAGGTTACCGCTGCGAGCTGCAGCAGAAGTATCGGTAAAAACGCAAAAATTGGCTAACACCGGCTGAACTTCCTCTCGCTCAGCTTCACCGACACCAATATTTACATCAAGCTCCAGGTTTTCAACAAAAATTACGTCTTCGTTGCTCATATCTGTAAACCTCAGAACTGGCGCAGGGGATTTACATCGGCGTCAGGACCAAATTTTTCTTCTTCCCTGTGATAGCCGACAACCTGGCGGCGAGTTTTGCTGGAAGAACGTAAAACCATCGAGTGGGTAATGATTTCTTCGCCGTCGTAGCGAACTCCATCCAAAAAATCCCCGTCGGTAACCCCGGTACAGGCAAAAAGTAACTCTTCCGGTTTGGCAAGATCACCAATTTTAAAGATTTTCTCATAATCCGTATAGCCCATATCCTCCAGCCGTTCGTATTGATCTTCACCGATCGGATTAAATCGACCCTGTATATCTCCGCCAAAACATTGGAGGGCAGCCGCACTGAGGACTCCTTCGGCGCTGTTTCCAATTCCTATTAGCATGTCTATCCCTGATTCAGGCATACAGGTCGCTAACGCAGCGGAGACGTCCCCGTGTTCAATCAATTTAATACGACAACCCAGTCCCCTCAGGGTGGAAATAAAGTCCTCGTTGCGCGGCCGTTCAAGCAGGACACAGGTAAGCGTCTCCACTGATTTATCGTTTGCCCGGGCAACTCGGCGCACATTTGTTTCAAGATCGTCTTCCAAATCAATTTTCCCGCGCGCTTTGGGGCCAACCGCAATCTTCATCATGTAAACGTCAGGAGCATGTAAAAAGGAACCTCGAGGTCCAAGGCCAAGCACACATAGAGCTCCGGCTCCTCCTTTAGCCACAATTGTTGTTCCTTCCAGGGGATCAACAGCTATATCAACTTCAGGACCTTCACCGGTTCCAACGGATTCACCAATGTATAACATCGGAGCCTGATCCTTTTGGCCCTCGCCTATCACTACTGTTCCATCCACGGGGACGTATTGAAACATCTCCCGCATTGCATCAACTGCAGCCTGGTCCGCCGCGTCCTTATCTCCCCAGCCCATATAACGCGAAGAGGCAATAGCTGCCAGCTCTGTCAATCGAACCGTGTCCAGCGCAAGATTACGTAAATTCATCAATCAAACCTCCCGGTTACAATTTCAATACCTGCCCGGTAGCTCTTAAGTTTAAAGTTTAACTCTGACACTCTTAAGTTTAACTCTGGCACTCTTAAGTTTAAAGTTTAACTCTGACCCCGGGTTTGGATTTCTTGGCTGTCCTGCTGGAGGCGGGCCAATTCGTTCATTGCCTCCAGGGGAGTTAGCTCCTCCAATGGCAGTTCCTGCAGTCGCCTGACCACCTGGTAAGCGGGGTTAAAGAGGTCAAGCTGATCAGCGGACGGGGTATCGTCAATTTTTGCGAGCGCCTCGTGGGTTTTTTCTTCCTCAAGCTCCCGCAATATCTGCTGCGCTCGGTCGATCACCTCGGGCGGCAAGCCGGCCAGTTTCCCGACCTGTATGCCGTAACTGCGATCCGATTGCCCTTCCTCAACCTGGCGCAAGAAAATTATTTCATCCTCCCACTCACGAGCCCGCACCGTCATGTTAAATACATTGTCCAGCCGCGCAGCCAGCTCGGTCAACTCGTGATAATGAGTGGCAAACAGGGTACGTGCATTAATTTTGCGGGCAATATATTCGACGACCGACCAGGCGATAGCAACACCGTCATAAGTGCTTGTCCCCCGTCCTACTTCGTCAAGAATAAGTAGACTTCTCTCGGTCGCATTGTTTACAATATCTGCCGTTTCAACCATCTCGACCATAAATGTACTCTGCCCGCCGGCAAGAAAATCAAGCGCTCCCACCCGGGTAAATACCTGGTCAATCATCCCGATGTGAGCGTGGTCAGCGGGGACAAAAGACCCCATCTGAGCCATTATTGAAATAAGAGCAATTTGCCGTATATAGGTGCTTTTACCGGCCATATTAGGGCCGGTTAAAACGACAAGACGACGTTCTTCATCAAAATAGATGTCGTTGGGCACAAATTCCTCATCATGTATTTCTTCCACTACAGGATGGCGTGATTGTTCAAGCTCCAACCCTTCGTCCCAGCTAATTCGAGGACGTGTGTAGCCACGTTCACGAGCCAATGAAGCAAGCGATACTATAACATCCAGGTCTGCAAGCACGTCAGCGTTTTCCTGCAATTCTTCCAGATATTGAAGCACCTGCTCACGCAGTTCAATAAATAATTCCTCTTCCAGGGCCATCGCCTTGTCCTCAGCACCAACGATCATCTGTTCCTTCTCTTTCAATTCAGGAATAATATACCGCTCCGAGTTAGCGAGTGTCTGTTTGCGCTGGTAATCCTCGGGCACCAGGTCAAGGTTAGCGTCCGTCACTTCAATATAATAGCCGTAAACCTTGTTGTGGCCAACTTTTAAGGAATCTATCCCTGTTCGCTCCCGTTCCTGTTTCTGAAGATTTGTTATCCACTCCTTGCCCCCGCGCATCGCCTTTCGCAGCTCGTCAAGCCGTTCTGAATACCCGTCTTGAAATATGTCGCCTTCGGAAATTTTAGTCGGCGGATTATCCACGAGTGCTCGTGATAATTCTTCTCGTAAATCTTCAAGTTCATGCATCCGCTCGACCATTAGCTGAAACTCTCTCCGTTCGGGAAGCATTTTTTTAATCTCAGGAATTAGCTGCAGACTCTCTCCCAGCGCCCTCAGGTCGCGTGGATTTGCCCGGTTCGATCCCACCTTGCCGACAATTCTCTGAACATCAAACAACCGGCGCAGCTCCTCTTTTACAGCGGGAATCTCCGGCCCGTTGTTATAAAACCATTCAACCGCATCAAGACGCTCATTTATCTGTTTTTCGTTAAGCAGGGGCTGGAGTATCCAACGCCGCAGACGGCGACTTCCCATCGCCGTTTCAGTATCGTCGAGAACGCTGAACAACGTCGCCTGGTCCTGCCCGGTTAACGACTCAGCCAGCTCCAGGTTACGCTGGCTGGCTGCGTCAAGCACCATGAACCCTTCTCGCTCATAGGTGTTAATCTCGTTCAGATGAGAAAGCGACCGTTTTTGTGTATCTGCCAGGTAAAAGACAAGTGCGCCGGCAGCTTTTAAAAGTAGCTCCCGCTCCTCCAGCTCAGCAATTTTATCAGCAGCAAACTGGTCTTCTAACTTGCGCTGCGCTTCCTCTGTTTCAAACTGCCAGCCGGGCCTGGAAGTTACTGCCAGGGAGTCGTGAAACTCAGTGATACTGTCAATAAATTCTTCGCTGCGGTCCTGGTCGGGCAGGATTACCTCGGCCGGATGAAGGCGGTTAATTTCGGAGAGCAAAACGTTTTTTTCAGGTTCATCTTTAAAACTTGTCGCTTCGAATTCTCCCGTCGACAGGTCAACATAGGCCAGTCCTACCCGCAGACTCTCCGATTGTTCGGCTTCAGACCAGCAGAAGGAGAGCAGATAGTTGTTTTTGTGACTGTCCAGGTAATCCTCCTCGGTAATCGTCCCCGGCGTAACAACCCTCACAACCGCCCGGTCAACTATTCCTGACGCCTCCGAGGCCTCCTCCACCTGCTCACAGATGGCTACACGATACCCCTTCTCGATAAGCTGTTCCAGGTAAGGTTCAACGGAATGAGCCGGCACACCGGCCATCGGAACATCCTTGTCCTTGGCCACCGGTTTGGAGGTCAGGGTAACCTCAAGTTCACGCGCAACAATTTTTGCATCATCATAGAACATCTCGTAAAAATCGCCCAGGCGGAAGAATAGCAACTCTTCCTCATACTGATCCTTTATTTGATGATATTGTTTCATCAGCGGTGTCTGCTCGCCCATCTATAACCCCTCGTTCATTTGTTTGTTCTTGATGATAATTGTAAAAATTAACTGGAGCTTAATCAGATAAAATAACGTCTATTGATGAACTACAAATCCTTCATACCCCAGCTCTCCGAGTTCACTCTGCAGCGCTTCAGCATCGTCCCTGTTATCCATCGCACCGACCTGAACTCGATAATAAAGCGTTCCGTCAACTTCCGCTTCATGAATATAAACGTCAACTTCCACCTGGTTACTAACGTCAGCAGCAAAATTTTCTGCCTGCTCACGTTTCTGAAATGCACCTATCTGGATTCTAAAGGCCGGTTCTTCATCGACCGGATCCGGGGGCTTTCCCATATCATCTTTTGCATCAGGAGCAGCCAAACTTTCAATTTGATCGGCGGAAATATCTTCTATATAAAATTCTGAGGGCAGCGGGATTTTACGAATTTTTTCCTCCGCCTGTGAAAGAAGCATTGATTCCGGATAGTGATTAACAACGTGGCTGTAGGCGACGTAGGCTTCCGTATCTGCCCCCCGTTGTTCAAATAACCTGCCCTTTAATATCCAGTAGAGCGATTCTACTCCGTTGCCGGGTTCAAGAAAATATTCCCGTAGATGCTTCTCGGCCCTGTCGTCTTCACCCTGATGCAGTTTTACACGAGCCCGATAAAGCAGTGATTCTACAAATTCTGGCTCTACCTCCAGTGCAGCCTGGTATGCCCTGTCGGCTCCTTCCCAGTATTGAAATTGTTCCGCCAGACGTCCTGTCTCCAGCCAGAAATCCACCCCGGCTTCACCGGGGCTGTCTAAAAATTTGTCCAGCTTGCGCCGGAAAAATTCTTTCTCACCCCGGCCACTTATTAACGCCACTTCCACCCAACTGGAAAAATATTTTACTTCTTCTGCTTGGGCAGACGTAGACTCAACCGCCTGTTCAAGCATTTCAAGAGTTTTGTTTACATCGGGGACAGCCCTCCCGTAGAGCCAGTACCGCCGTGATGTAGTCGGCGCGGGCAACTCGTCCAAAACTTCCTCCCCCACCCTTTCACCGGCTTCCAGCTTTTCCTCCAGGGCTTCATAGCCGGCTTCCGCCGGCGAACAAACCAGCAAGAGAATAAGAGCAAAAATTATGGAGGTCCAGATTAATTTTGGGAGACAATCGTCCATCACGACACAGCCCTGGCCGCGATAAAATTAGTTTCCTCTTCCACCGGTTCGCCAAACAATGTATAGGAAGCCGCCTTATTAATTCTGACGTTAACAAATTCGCCTTCTAAGTCGGCTCCCAGATAGGGCAAAACCACTACGTTGTTGTGGCCGGTGCGACCTACCAGCTGCCGATTGTCCGGACTGCTTTTGGGACTCTCGCCTTCTATCAGAACCTCATAAGTTTTTCCAACATGACGCTGGTTACGCTGTTCAGCCCCTTGCTCATAAAGTTCCAGTAGAGCCGCGTGACGCCTATCGATGACCTCCTGCGACAGGTTGTCCTCGTATTCGGCTGCCGGTGTCCCTTCGCGGGGGGAGTATTTAAATATATAGGCTTTATCATATTTGATTTTTTCAAATAATTCTCTCGTCTGCTGATAATCCTCTTCACTTTCTCCAGGAAAACCCACGATAACATCCGTGGTAATCGCGACGTCCGTATCCAGCTGTCGAATCTTTTCCACTATATCCAGATAATCTTCCCGGGTATAACGTCGATTCATCCGCTTTAAAATCTCATTGGAGCCAGATTGGACCGGAAGGTGAAGATGCGGCGCAAGATGCTCGAGTTCATCAAAACAGCCGATAAGCCGTTGATCGATGTCACCCGGATAAGGGCTGGTAAAACGCATCCTGAAATTGCCGGAGATGCAATCAAGCCGTTCAATCAAATCAACAAAGTCAGACTCAAACCCTGCTTTTCGCCCGTACCCGGTCACCGACTGGCCAAGCAACGTAATTTCTTTAATCCCTTTTTCCACCAGTTCACGGACTTCCTGTTCCACATCAGCCGGCTTCCTACATTTTTCCCTTTCCCGGGTGTAGGGGACAATACAATAGGAGCAAAAACGGTCACATCCTACCATGATCGTAACCCAGCCCTGCCCGGTCGAATCCGCACCACGTGATCGCGGAGTGGTAGCATCAACCAAATCTTCTTCCCCGGCCGTCGCTACTATCCGCCCACTATCCGTTCGCAGGCGGTGGATATATTCAGGAAGGGCGGTAAAGTTACGAGGACCGACAACAAGATCAAGTTCTGGAAATCTCTGCACCAGGTTGGCAGCCTCTTTTTGGGCAACACAACCGGCGAACGCAATTAATTTTCGGGGGGAATTACGTTTCATCTGCAGATAACGGCCGAGATAACTGTAGGCTTTCTGCTCCGCGTGATCTCTAACAGCACAGGTATTAAGCAGTATAAAATCAGCCGCTTCCGGAAGTTCTGTCGACTCAAAGCCCTCTTCTTCAAGCAAGCCGCCAATTGCCTCCGAGTCCGCCTTATTCATCTGACAGCCAAAGGTTTCAATATAATAGGTGCGACTCATCATTATCACCTGATTTTTAGCGACAGCTTTACAGCACCTTCAACTGCGTGAGCATATTTTTTTAAGCTGTACACAAATGTTTTGGGCCTGCGAGTAGGGTGAGAAACCGTATAAAGCCCTAAGTAAGAATGTTGAATAGAGGAAATTCTCCATCAAAAATAAAACCCAGGTATACCCTATAACGCATATCGTGCGAGTCTCCAACCATCTGCACTTCTCCTTCTGCCGTTGGAACTTTACGCCCCGGAGTATGAAATTTAATGATGAAAGTTTCTCCTTTAAGTTCCTCATAGTCTATGCGTCGATATTTACCAATTCCATTAACCCGAACTCCCACTCCCGCCCTGCTAACACTTGAGGTTTGCCCTTCAAAACAGGGTGTGTGTGAATCTAAAGCCTCGTCGTCTTCAAAAAGCGACACTTCAATTGGCTTATTTCGGAACCGTGGGGCTTTTTTAGCCTCTTCTTCGTCCATCAAAATAATCCTCCTGTGGATTTATTTTGGAGAGATGCTGCTTACTCCAACCTTGAAATGGTCTTTTATCGTTGCCTCGCGAAATATCGACGGAAGACTTTCAATACCGCCTGCCTCGGCCTCAACCTCAAACGTCAGCTTATATTCACCATCCGTAAGAACAATCTTATCAGTTTTTATCGCCTCAATCCAGAGTTTCAACTCAGTTTCTTTCATTCCTTTACCTCTTCAATTTCGCCGGTCGAGTCCATCCGCGCCCATATTATTTGCCGCTCGGACGGTGGCTCAGTTTTTATCTCATATGCTTTTTGCAGACGCTGCCGGGCCTGCTTGGGAGAAATATCAAGCGAGTCGTTTGAAGAGTGATCGTTATAACAGAGCCGGGCCAGGATATCTCCTTGCTCAACCCGGTCACCAACTTTTTTATCAAGTTTAATCCCTGAACCATAATCCAGATCGCTCTCCATTGTCTCCCGGCCCGCCCCCAGGGCCTTTGCCGCCATACCAACTTCAAATGCATTCAACGCCGTTACATAACCTGATTCAGAGGCCTCAACAGTCTGTTCCTCAGTATATCCGGGCAATATTGAGTAATCTTCCACAACCCGGGCATCACCATCCTGGGCTTCAATTATTTCAACCAGCTTCTCTACTGCTCCTCCAGATTCAATACGCTCAAGTGTGGCCTCATACGCCGGCTCAATCTCTTCAAATTTGCCGGCCATCAGCAGCATCTCCGCACACAAGCGACAGACAAGCTCCGTTAGATCCTCCGGACCCTGACCTTTTAAAATTTCGATTGCCTGCTTCATTTCAAGTGCGTTGCCCACTGCGTTACCCAGCGGTTGCTCCATGTCTGTAATCAGAGCCCGCATGTCCTTACCCAGCTCAACTCCAATTTCTACCATAGCTCTGGCCAGTTCTACAGCCTGATCGTATTCTTTCATAAAGGCTCCGGCTCCGGTCTTCACATCCAAAATTAAAGCGTCCATTCCCTCGGCAATTTTCTTGCTCATAATACTTCCGGCAATCAAATCAACCGAATCTACAGTCGCAGTAACGTCCCGAAGAGCATACATCTTCTTGTCGGCCGGCGCCACTTCTCCCGTCTGTCCCATAATCAGGGCGCCAACAGAATTCAAAAGTTCATTTATTTCATCCTGGTTAAACTCTACGTTAAAACCAGAAATTGACTCCAGCTTATCCAGCGTACCACCAGTATGACCCAGCCCCCGGCCGGACATCATAGGAATACGAACGCCAAAACTGGCCGTCAGCGGAACCAGCGAAAGCGAAGTTCCATCACCCACCCCGCCGGTGCTGTGTTTGTCAACTAATTTTTCCGACACCCGGGGGTAAGAAAGAGTTACACCGGTATCAACCATAGTCTTGGTAAAATGAGCCCTTTCGCGGCCTGTCATACCCTCATACCAGACCGACATCAGCCAGGCGGACATCTGATAGTCGGGAATATCGCCCGACGTGAAGCCCGTAACAATATATTCTATTTCTTCATTGGTCAGCTCACCGCCGTCGCGCTTTTTCATAATTATTTCATAAGGGTCCATAACCTATCATCCCTCCTTAAATATAATTCCGATTTGTCGATTATTTTTTCTCCAGGATAAGCTCCAGTCGATAGCCGGGCTCGCCGGCTCCGCGAAGAATAATCTGGGGACCATCGTCTTCAATTACAGTGTAGTCGACCTCAGATATAATTTTATCAATTTTCTGACGGGCGTCATAATATTTTTCTGACGAGGGAAACTCAGCAGTAACACGATATATATCTTCGGCTACTTCTACGACTCGTAGATTCCCGGCAGATTTAAGCTTTCGTTTCCACTCCTTCGTCCAGGTAGGCCAAACCGTCTTCCGCCTCATAAATCATCTGTTCCACTCTGGTACGCTGTTCTATTTCTTCGCCAAACCAGTAGGCAAAGGTTGAAAAAAGAGCAATCAGTAAAACTCCTACCAGCGCTGCTGCTCGGTAAATATACTTCCGCTCATTAACAGGATATTCGGAGTCACAGACCGCAGTGGAAGTTAGCCATTCACTAAGTCTTTGCATTTTACCGGTAAATGGAACAGTCAGCAAATCGAGATAAAAGATGGGAAATAGAACGTTACGAAGCAGACGGGCTGTTTTCCCGGGGCTTCCTTCCCTTTTTAAATCTACCAGGTATAGCTCTGTCATATATTTGCCGGGACTCCCGGAAGGTGTTAATAAATCGCGCAGAAGCAGACAGAGATATAGAGAAAAATAAAAGAAGGTGTTTGTCAGACCTGGTGAGGCGCGAAAGATTATTCGAAGTAGGACAGTTAAAAACGAGGTAATCAGGATGGAAAAAACAAAATCGTATCCAAACGCCAACAACCGTTTAACCGGATGGGCAGTCCGCATGGGTTTTGAAGCCGGGGGAAATGTTCTGTCAGTTGGTTTTTCAGCAGACCCAAGTTCCTGGCGACAATCGCAGCAATAATACTCGTTGCCGGCAGGTTCCACACATTCTTCACAAAAAATACGTCCACACTGAAAACAAACCCAGCGGGCTGGATGGTCGGGATGATTTGCACACCAGTGGTAGGTAAATTCTTCCTTGTCCATTGACTGTCTACCCTCACGGCCTGGTCACCGGATACCCTCCGGTTTAAAATCCCAGTTATTACACCTCGTAAGTTATGTAAATCTCCAGGTCCGGCCTCTCATAACGATTCATAAAATGAAAAGACTGATCGACCGAAGGCTCACTGGTATAAATCAGGTTGAGAGTTCGACGGTCTCCCTCTTTGTCGATTGGAATCAAATTTCGGGGGACTTTTAACACCGGTTGAAGAGAAGGGCGCACAGATTCGTTAATTAACCTGACGGAGGGTATATAACCCGTGGAACCGTCGAGATATGTCTTTTCCACTTTCTGAACGTAATAATCCCTGTCTTCGTGATCATAACGGTTGGAACTAATTTTAATTTCTCGTTGTTCAAGCCCCTCCAGAATCTCATAATTTTTGTCAGTAATACGCCGCTGACGATCTCTTCTCGCCTGTTCCTTGGGGGACGTCGACTCCACGTCTTGAGCCACGGAAATTCCCTCCCGGTTTATAAAAATAATAAAGACTTGTGCAAACTCCCCTCCGTCCCTTCCCTCCCAAAAAACATCAATATCCTGCAAAAGCGGGGGACGGGAATCGAACCCGCATATCCAGCTTGGAAGGCTGGGGTTCTACCATTGAACTACCCCCGCGTGTTTCGAACATGCGAAGAAACGAACTTGCGAAGTTGCGCAAACTCGCCCCATCGCCTCCACGCCCGCTCATAGTTAAATCGGGGCGGCCGGATTTGAACCGGCGGCCTCTGCGTCCCGAACGCAGCGCTCTAGCCAAGCTGAGCCACGCCCCGTAAGTAACTTATCCCAGTTCGGCAGTCAACCACGCCCATTATATTTTACAGCAACACCCTCTAACTATCAACAGGCACTGTTACTTTTCACACAAAAATCCACTCACCAATACAAAGGACAAAGATTATTGGGACCGTTTCTGACAGAAGACGACCTGGATTAGTAGTAAGTTGTCCTGGTCAGATGGTGGTGCCAGTCAAGTCTCCGGCGATCTTCATCATGGGCGCTACAATCATCTCGAAAAGGGCACCCCTCACATTCCCGTGGAAAGCAACCCTGAACGGCTCGACGCCACATGATTGAGTCAACACGTCCAGAGTTAAGCCCCGGGTCACCGCTCAATTGACGAGCAATTTTATCGACAGTCTCTACGGTAAGTTCGCGAATTTTTTCTTCCACCCAGTGTCCCCTTGGCAATTCAACTTTTTCGGAGAAAAACTTCTCAGCCTCCTGCTCTATCTCCCATAGGCCGGTCTTCAGACAAAACAACGGCAGCATATAATCAGGCTGAGCCTTGAGCCCGTTAACCCCTTCAAATCGTGTTGCTTCCTCCCACCCCTTTGTACTTTCCAATTCAGTTCCCTCCGGCAAATTTTCCGCTCGCCGATCAACAATCATTTTAAAAAGTAGTTGCGCCAGTTTCAGAAACGGATCGCCAAACGAATAGGGAAAATACTCTGTCATTTCCTCTAAAAAATTGTCGAGCGACGGACAGTTGTGACAAAACTCTATAAATTCAGGATCACAGCTTTCCTCTTGCCCAAACCTCTGCAATCCTTCTCCCAGCTCATTTATTTTTTTAACCCTTGTCTCCAACATCGGAAGATTACACCTCCCGGAAGCACCGGCGAACAGACGTTTTACATCACTTACGGTCATTTTTCTGTAATAATCAGCGTTTAGCTCCAGATGACCCGCTGAGCGCCCCCTCTGAATGCAATAAACCAGAGCAAAAACGTCTCTTATCATTTCTCCGGGTTCGGTCTCAACCCCCCAGGTCTCCACTCTTCCATCCGTCTTCTGCCAGTATGAATAATTTAACGCCCCAAGTACCAGTAAAAACTCCAGAGTTTTTTTATCGTTCTCTTTTGGAAAAAGGGGACGCCCGTCGACAACTCCAGGTGCTTGCCAGGGTGCCGGTGGTTCGTCACCAGCCTCTATTAACTCCTGAAATAGAGGTAGCAGCTGATTCAATTTTTCCTGGTTTAGAGAAAACATGAGTTTTACCTCCAATATATTTGTATGTCACCTAACTGAACAACCATTTTAATTTAGACCCAGAACCTACCAAACCCCCGTCATTGCCGGGGACGTATAACGTCCCAAGGCTTGACCCGGCAATCCATTTTCATGAGACCATAGATTCCGGATCTGCCCGGAGCACTCAACGCCTTTGAGTGCTCGGTTGTCCGAAATGACGTCGGTAGGTTCTGATTCAGACCATAACCCTGTTTATAATTTGAGCAGCAATTGCTATAATAATGTTGCTCAGGAGCTCTTCAAAAAGGAGAATTAGTATGACAGATAATGCGCCTTCAGTCCAGCACGACGAAAACAACGGTAAATTTTACGTTCCCTTCCCGGATAAACAGGCTGTTTTGAGGTATAACCTGGACGAGGAAGAAGAAGCAATTAACTTCCAGTCCATCTTTGTTCCCCCGTCCCTGCGAGAAGATGGTCTGGCCAAGCAAATCGTTCACTCTGCATACAGCTATGCCGAGGAAAACTCACTGCAGCCTATCCCATCAACTCCCGAGGATTTTTTAGCCAACGCCGGGGAGCATTTCTAAACGGCTAAGGCTGGCTCCTCTTCGCCCTACAACTCTAACCAGCGGTATACTCCTGAAAAACTGTACCATAACCCTACCATCCCCCTGTTTTCAACCCAATTAATTGGTAGAATATCCTCAAAGAAAAAATCTAAATAAGTAAATAATTCAAAGTACGAGGAAAAAGTTATTATGGATCTTAATTTGAGACAGAAGACAACAATTTTTCTGCTTGTCCTGGTCCTCGCCGTTGGCGGCTTTGCTACCTACTTTCACGTCCAATCTATGATTGAAGCCCGCTTTGAAGAGCTGGAAACACGGGCTTACTCTATGGCCCAGTTTGTCGGCCTGGTATTTACAGATCAAATGCTTAAGGATGTTCCAGTAAGCGAACCATTACAAATACAGATGGACGTCTGGATGGGCGAAATGCCCCGGGCGAAATACCTCGAAGTCTACAACTCCGCCGGCGAAATAATATATTTTCTGTCGAAAAATGATGCCACCGGACCTGAACTGAGCTCTGAGGAGTTTCGCCGAGCTATGGCCACCGAGGAGATACAGACCAGCCGATTGTTGCCCGAAGAAATGCTGCTCGATTCGCTAATACCAATACGACTCTTTCGGACTGATTTCGGCCTCGTTCGCCTCGGCTACGATACCTCACACTTCCGGGAAGAACGCCAGCGGATTATCCGTCTCTACGGTGCCGGTGGCACCATTCTTATACTGCTCATTTTCTTATTCAGCAATCGACTGGCCAGTGGAGTTATCGGACGCATAGAAAGCCTGGAAAAGGTCGCTCTGCAGCTGGGCAGTGGCGACCTGGAGGCTCGCGCTAATATCAATTCTGGCGACGAGCTCGAGCGGTTGGGCGATACCTTTAACCGCATGGCCTGTAAACTCCAGGACCGTATAGACGATTTACAGACGCTACAGGAGATCAGTCGCCGAATCAGCACCAAGCTGCGCCCCGAAGATCTGCGTGATCACATTGTTAATATTCTCCACGAATACTGGGAATTACACCATATAAATTTGATGCTCTATGACCTATCGCGGCAAAAACTGGAAATTAAAGCCGGCATGCACATAAAACCGGGGAAAAGCTGGGATCGTAATGAAAACCGCCAGCTCTTCGAAAGATTGAAAAAAATCAAGGATTACGAACACCTGCAGGATGTTAGCTCTGCTTCTGAACTAAAAAATGTTTTTGGTGACACTAAAAAATTTCCTCTGAAAGAAGGGCTAATATTCCGATTAGAGACAGATACATTCGATCTCGGTTTCCTGCTGCTTGGGCGAGAAACCAAAGGTTTTGAACCCGAAGAGATTAGTCTGCTCACCACGCTTTCAAATGAAATAAAGATCGCCATGGAAAACGCCCGCCACTACCTGCGGGCGATAACGGATGACCTGACCGACCTTTACAATCGCAGTTTTTTCGACATTCAGCTCAAAAAAGAGCTGATGCTGGATAAACCTGTCTCGCTTTTGATGCTGGATATCGACAACTTCAAGAAATACAACGACTCCTTTGGCCATCCTGCGGGCGACGAGGTCTTGAAAGATTTGGCCGCCACTTTTGAAAACCAGGTGAGAACAACCGACACTGAGGGAACAGCACGGCGGGCTGATCTTGTCTGTCGCTACGGCGGCGAAGAATTTGCTATAATCTTACCGAACACTCGCCTCCGGGACGCAGAAACAGTCGCGGAACGGGTTCGCTCAGCAGTCAAAAAAGAGCATGATTTTGAAGTTCCTATAACCGTAAGCATTGGTGTCGCTCAGGCTCGTGAAGACGATACTCCTAAAAAATTGACGGCCCGGGCCGACAGGGCGCTTTACCAGGCTAAGGAACAGGGGAAAGATCAAGTATGCGTAGAAGAATAATCTTCTCTTTCATACTGGCAATCTTTCTACTCGGCTCCTGCAGTCCCACAGATCTACCCGAGGAAGAATTTGAATACCGGGAAAAAGAAGCTGAAAGAGTACAGATCACCGTCGGACGTGTTCCGGCGGAAACGGTAATACAATTACTGCGCGACAACGCACCTTTCATCAAACTAATAGAAGAGCACCTTGATGTAGACGTGCAATTTAAATTCGCTCCTGATTACGGCGATATTATCGAAGCAATGCGCAACGAGAAATATGATCTCGCACTGCTTGGACCGCTGGCTATGGTCCGCTATGAAGATACAGTCGATACCCCTCAATATCGTCCGCTGGTGCGCACTGTTCGCCACGGCGACGATCAATACCAATCTATTATCTTCACTTATCGCGACAGCGGGATTGAAGATATTAGTGACCTGGAGCAAGAATCAATAGCTTTTGTTGATCGTGACTCCGCTTCCGGCTATCTTTTCCCCCTGGCTCGCCTAAAAGAGGAAGGACTTGACCCCGGGAACAATCTACAGGAGAAGGTTTTTTTGGATCGTCACGACAGAGTGGCTTCCGCAGTCTACAACCAGGAAGCCGCCGCAGGAGCAACATTTGACGGCGCCCGGTCACTGGCCCTTGAAGATAGTGATGATCCTGATGATAAGCTACCAATCATTGCCCGAAGTCGTCCCATCATTTCCGATCCTCTGGTAATAAGTAAAACATTTGAAAAAAATCATCCCCTGCTCAGCAAACAGTTGAAGGATCTGTTTACCTCCATGCACGAGCTGCCGGACGGCGCGGCGGCTCTGGAACGACAGAACGTCGACCGCTACATTCCGGCTAAATCTGAAGAATATGAAGATGTTCGTGAAGTGTATGACACACTGCAACTGGAAGGTCCCGAGCTCGTCCCTTAGCGGCTCATTTTCTCCTTCGCCCCTTTAATTTAGATGTCTTCTCCCACCAATCCGTTTACAAATGAAGGAGGTGCTTATTATCGGATTTTGGCTCTGTAGAAAACCTCATAATTTACTTTTTAACTTCGAAAAAAGGTTTTGGACCCTTCGTATACGGATTTATTGAAATTAGTAGCCCCGGATGGGCTGATTACTAATTTCTATACCTCGGAGATTTGCTGGATGCGAATCGAGAATGAGTATCGCAAGGGTCCAAAACTACATTCTGCTTGGGGATCTCTACAAAGCCTCGGTTTTTTTAATTGCCATCACTATCACTGCCGCTATTATGCATCGAACCCAGCCGGTTCATCATAAAAAAACGGCTGGGGAGAATCAGATAATAAGATACCTCCTTCATATCTTTGACACATCTGTAACCATAACCCTGGGATAACACAATTTAGAGCAGTTAATTCTCCTGCAAGACCTTATCCAGAATAGATAACAACTCCTCAACTTCCTGTTCGGTTATTATCAGGGGCGGAACAAAACGAAGCGCGTTCTCTCCGGCAACTCCGACAACCAGGCCCGCATCAAGAGCAGAGCGCATCAGCTCGCTGGCCTCAATTTGATCAGCAAGCGGCAGCGCTCTCATCAGTCCCACTCCCCGGGGCTCGTCAACGAACTTATACTTTTGGGCCAGCTCCTGCAAACCGGTCTGCAGTTGCTCTCCGCGCGCACGGGCGCTTGCCAGCAGTTGCTCCTGCTCAATTACGTCCAGAACAGTAAGCGCCATCCGGCAAACAAAAGGATTACCGCCAAAGGTTGAAGCGTGTTCGCCTGCCTGCAGCCCCTCCCGCAAACTACGTTCAACCAGCAGAGCACCAATAGGATAGCCGCCTCCGAGTCCCTTGGCCAGCGTAACCAGATCGGGCTCCAGGTCATAATTTTGGTAACAAAAATATTCACCGGTGCGCGCCATGCCCGTCTGTACTTCGTCAAGGATTAAAAGCGCTTCGTATTTGTTGCAAAGCCGGCGAACTCCGGCAAAAAATTCTGCTGAGGCAGGCAGCACTCCTCCCTCCCCCTGCACCGGTTCCATAATCACGGCACAGATCTGGTCATCCATTTCTTCTTCCAGCGCCGCCAGGTCATTGTAGGGCGTGTAGACAAATCCCTCGACCAGCGGCGAAAAACCCTTCTGGTATTTTTTCTGACCGGTGGCACTGAGCGCCCCCAGTGTCCGACCGTGAAAAGAATTTTCAAAACTAATTATTTTTTTACCACCGCTACCAAAACGGCCGCTATAACGGCGAGCAAATTTAATCGCCGCTTCATTGGCCTCGGCTCCACTATTGCAGAAGAAGGCAGCGCTTTCAAACCCTATCTCAGAGAGTCTCCGGGCTAGCTCTTCCTGCTCTTTAATTTGGAAAAGGTTTGAAACGTGGTGGACGTCGGTTGCGCTGCGGCGCAGCCTGTCAACCAGACGTGGATGACGGTAACCGAGTAAATTGACAGCAATACCGGCCAGCCCGTCAAGATAACGGTTGTCGTCCTCATCGTATAAATAACAGCCTTCGGCCCTCTCAAAACTAACGGGCAGACGATCATAAACGGGAAGCAGACAGTCCTGTTCAGCCATCCTCGGATGCCTCCATTATCTGCGTACCGATCCCCTCGTCGGTAAGTAACTCCAGCAACAGTGCGTGCGGACGATTACCGTCAATAATATGCGTCTTTTCCACGCCGCCCTGGAGCGCTTCCACGGCCGCTTCAACTTTTGGCAGCATACCGCCCTTGATTGTCCCGTCCTGGCGATATTGTTCAACTTCTTGCGGAGTAAGTGATGAAAGTAGCTTTTCACCGTCCATTATTCCCTTGACGTCGGTGAGAAAAATAAGCCGGCGCGCCGAAAGCGCGGGGGCAAGGGAACCAGCGACGGCATCGGCATTCATGTTGTAAGTCGTTCCGTCATCGCCAACACCAATAGGAGCAATTACCGGAACGTAAGACTTTTCCTCCAGCAGCTCCAGCGGCAGCGGGTTTACGGACTCAACCTCACCCACCTGGCCGAGGTCGTCACTGTCCCGGGAAGCAACCGGACAGGCTTTGAGCATCTGACCGTCTTTACCGGAAAGCCCAATGGCCCGGGCTCCGGCCCGGCTGATGTGCTCAACAATATCTTTGTTTACACGGCCGGCAAGCACCATCTCTACAACGTCCATTGTCTCAGCGTCGGTAACACGTTTGCCTTCAACAAAACGACTGCTGATACCCATTTTCTCCAGCGTCGCTGCTATCTCCGGGCCACCGCCGTGAACGACCAGCGGCTTGAAACCGACATACTGGAGCAGCACAATATCATCGGCAACTGAGTGCTTTAAATCCTCGTTCTGCATTACACTGCCGCCAAATTTGATTACAATTTTTTCGCCGTGAAATTTCTGAATGTAGGGAAGCGCCTCGGCCAGCACCTGCGCCCGGTAATCAAGGTTGTTTTTTTTCACCATCAGTCTCGCTCACCCTCCAGCCAGCGCCAGTAGGCGGCCGGACCAAGCAAAACGTCCTCGCCGCGCAGTTGTCCGAGAGTAACGACGGGCAGTCCCTGGAATTGCTCCATTATATACTCATCCATCTTATCCTCAACGCCGGACAACCAGTCGCGGTGTGAACGAGTAATGCCTCCTTCAAGAACAATACGCTCGGGATCAAGCATCATCACTATCGTCCCTAAAAGATGGGCGAGACGGTCTTCAAACTCATCCTTGACCGCCCTTACCTCTTCGTCCTCGCTTGTAAAAATCTCAGGTACTTTTATATCCAGTCCAAGCTCCTCAAGCTGGCTCCGCAATCCTTTACCTGAAAGCCAGTTCATTGCACTGCCCGGCGGTAGATCATCTCTTTCTTCACCGTAAGTCTCCAGACTGACGTGTTCCAGCTCCATTATCGAACCGCGGCGACCCTGCTGAGGTTGGCCATCCCAGAGCAGTGCTGAGCCCATGTTCTCACCGAGTGATAGAACTACACCGCTGTTATAACCGCTAAGCTCACCATCACGCCATTCTCCAAAAAGCAGCGCCTCCACATCATTCACAAGCTGCAGTGGGCGACCAAGACGGTCCTGAAGCTTGCCGATACTCTCCGCCTCCTCCATCCAGGGCAGGTCGGGGCAACTGCTGCGCACATGATTTTCTCCCCACTCGATGGTCGCCGGTAAAGCTATAACCACCGCCTCCACTATATATTTCTCTTCATAGTCTTCCAGTATCTTAATAAATTCCTCCAATCCTTCCTCACACAGACGCTGCGTCTTATATTGACTGACGTTGCTCACCTCTCCCTCACGGTTTACACGCCCTATCTTACAGGTCGCACCACCAATCTCAACAGAAATAACAGAAGCTTCGTCTTTCTTCATAATAAAACCCCCTCGGGGTAAATTTTATTTGTTAGCTCTTTTCTATTAGCTTATTATACAGGAAACATCGGCTCGAATACAATTCATTTGTTTCAACAGAACCTTTCAGCAGTTTCGTCATTGCCGGGCGTGACCCGGCAATCCATCTTGAAGTTACCATAGATTCCGGCTCTACGGTCACTATGTTCCCTTGACCGGAATGATGTTGGAAGTTTTTGTGTTCCGGACAGATTCATTTAAAAATAACACTGCCTTGAGTATAATAAATATCAGAAATTACCGAAGTCCTCTAATTGTCGGTCTATAACCTATCGAAGCATCTCCCCTCTCCTCTGGAGGGAGAGGGCCAGGGTGAGGGGGAAAGCTTTTCGGAGAGGGTTTAATGAAATAGAGATTGATTCAGCTGCCGGGGTAGCTCAGTGGCAGAGCGGCTCACTCGTAATGAGCAGGTCGCCCGTTCGAATCGGGTCCCCGGCTTTTTAGTGTGAAAGTTAGAAAGTGGGAAAGTTAGAAAGTGTGAAAGTTAGAAAGTGTGAAAGTTAGAAAGTGTGAAAGTTAGAAAGTGGG
>PWHN01000088.1 GCA_003554945.1 bacterium | reverse complement strand
TTTAACTTTCACACTTTTTAACTTTTTAACTTTCACACTTTTTAACTTTTTAACTTTCACACTTTTTAACTTTTTAACTTTCACACTTTTTAACTTTTTAACTTTCACACTTTTTAACTTTCACACTTTACAACTAACAGGAGAGTGTTTTCAATGTTTTATGCATTAATAACAGTTGTTGTTTTGTTGATCTTAATCGTCGCTCTATTTATTTACCTCTACAACCGATTAATTACTCTGAAAAACCGGGTCGACAACGCCTGGAACCAGATTGAAGTCCAACTCAAGCGCCGTCATGATCTTATCCCTAACCTCGTCGAGACCGTTAAGGGTTTTATGGAGCACGAGCGGGAGACCCTGGAGGCGGTCACTAAGGCCCGCCAGCAGGCCGTGGAAATTAGCGACGACAACCTGGAAAAACAGGCGGAAGCGGAAAATTTTCTTACCGATACTCTGCGCTCGCTTTTTGCCGTTACTGAGGATTACCCGAATCTGAAAGCAAACGAAAACTTCCTTGAACTGCAGGAGGAGTTAACCACAACGGAGAACCGGATCAGCTTCGCTCGCCAGCACTACAACGACTCGGTGATGCAATACAACAAGACGCAGGAAAAAATTCCCTACAACCTAATAATTTCCTCCGGTGACTTTTCTCAGCGTGAATACTTTGAAATAGAGGACCCGGAAGAACGCGAAGCCCCAGACGTAGAATTCTAAAGCCTCGGAGGTAAAGTTGTGTAGTAATTTCGGGGAAGTTATATTCTAATTCTTAAGTTTTTGAACAACTTTACCTCCGAGGCTCAATTTTGTGTCGAAGAGGGGGAGGTTGGGGGAGTTTGTGGCCATTACCAGGGTGGCGGAATTAGTAGTTAGGTAACTGTCGAGCAGTTCAATTGCAGCTTCCGTTGATTCTTCATCCAGTTCGCTCAGGGGCTCGTCCAGGACCAGCAGGTCCGGCTCGTGAGCCAGGGCGCCTGCAAGTGCAGCTTTCTTCTTCTGACCGCCCGAGAGGTAATGAACCAGCTTGTTTTTGGCCTGCTGCAGGTTAAGATTTTTCATTAGCTTATCCACCCGTTTTTTTACCTGTTCTTCCGGCAGACCAAAATTTCTTGCCGAAAAAGCAATCTCGTCGTAAAGCGTTGGACCGATGAGCTGGTCCTCGACGTTCTGCAGGACAAAACCAATTCTTTTGGCGGGCGTCGAATCTGTGACATCCCAGCCAAAAACGCGTACACTTCCTTCTTCCGGCGTTAAAAAACCAAGTATATGGTTGAGCAGAGTCGTCTTCCCCGAACCGTTGGGTCCAATCAAGCCGACCTTTTCTCCTGCTTCCACGGAAAAATCAAGCCCACAAAACTCAAGCTCGGTTTCGTCGGGATAGGTATGTTTTAAACATTTTACCTCAACTATTTTTTCTAAAGCCATAACCATACTCCCGTCAGAAAAAAGGTGGCGGCGACGAGTAGAAAATCACGGAGTCTAAACCGTTGAAATGAAGTGACCGGGATACTGCCCCGAAAGCCGCGCAGTTCCATAATACGATAAATTTTTTCGGCCCTGGTTGTAAGTTCGACGAAAAAATAACCGGTCAATTTAGAGAGGTGAGAGAAAATTTTAAGGCCTCGGAAGCCGCCTCTGAGGCGGATAATACGTACTTTACGAGTGAAGCTATCGAGGAGCATAAAGAAGAAGCGGTAACTGAAAAGAAAAAAAGCGGCCAGTGAAGGAGAGATTTTGGCGATTAAGGAGAAAACGGTCGGGTAGGGGGTGGTTGTGAAAAAGAAAATTGAGAGCAGTGCAGCGCCAACGGCGCGCAACATGGTCAGATAAGGTAGCAAGCCGGCTCCCAGCTGGGAGAGGGCAAATATAAGAGCAAAAAAGCTGGGGAAGAAAGCCCACTTTATAACCTGGGAGAGTGGGACATGTGAGAGCAGAACAAGAATTAAAATCAGGCTGATAAAAAAACTAAGCCAGTAAAAGGAGCTGGAGAAGACCATTAAAAGCAAGACAGTAAAATAAAAAATAAGCTTGGCCAGGACGTGAAACCGGTGCAAGAAAGAGGTATTCGAGCTGGCGTAATAATCAATCAGGTAGAGAGAACTCATGGATTCAGCAGCTCAGGCTTCACCCGGTCTATGAATTTCACGGAACCGACCGCTATAAAGACCTCAATCAGAGCAACAACAAAGACAAGCGGACCGCTGAGGGCCACGAATGTCCAGAGGTTGAATTCGTGACTGGCTTCCTCGGTCGGTTCAGTTTCCTCAGCATGGTCGTGGTCATACTCATGCTCATGATCATGCTCGTGGTGGTGCTGGATGCTAAATTGCCCGGGCTCTACCTGATGGGGTAGGGAGGCGACAAAGACGAGGAAGACGAAGGAAACAGCAAGAGCAACAAAAACTGCGAGCCCGGCCCGAAAAGCCTTGTTATGGACCATTATTCTGAACAGGTAATAGAAGAGAAAATAGGCGGCGGCCGCCTGCAGCCAGAGCAGCAGAGTGTTTAGACCTACGACCGTCATCCCCCCGTGACCAAATCCGGCCAGAATTAAATTTACGGCGAAAGCGACGTATAAACTCCAGGCCGGACCAATTATTATACCAACCAAGGCAATCAGGTTGAGGTGAATAGGCAGACCAAGCGGAACTGACATTACCACCAGCACCAGGGCTGTGGCGAGGGCGGCAAAAGCAATCTTAGAAGAGCGGACTTTCAAAGTGCTTGAAAAGGCGCCCAGTAGAGTTAAAGCGATTAAAAATCCGCTGCTCCAGAGCCAGAAAGGTAAAACTCCATCAGGAATATGTATGTGCATTGATAATGCCTCCGGACGATGAACGTGATCAATTGATTGGTGAAGCAGTATAAATTATTGCACAATCGGGGAATAAAATGAACCCGTTTAAGTTTTAAGATGGGCTACTCAAAGGTGTTGGGACTCTTTCTTGATTGGTCGGCGGCCAATCTCCAAGGTCTCTCTGAAAAACACTTTCAAGTAGCTTAATTAAGGTTTATAGATATTTAAAGGACAACACTAATCAATTGATCGCTAAAATAGTAAAAAGGATCTCAACAGAGCCCGAATGGCAAAGGAGGGGGAATTGGCGATTTAGAACCATCTTTCTCCACACCCAACCCTCTCCCTCCAGGGGAGAGGTCTTTTGGGAAAAGATTCCTTTATTAAAGCCAAATTTTGACTCAGGTTTTGTAATCTGTTATGCTATAGATAGATATTAAGAGGCATTACTACTTACTGTAAGAGTAATTAACCCGAATTATGCACGAAAACTTCGTTTTCGAACATAATTCGCCTCTACGAGGTAGCACTCAAGCTTTATTTGGCAAATAAAGCAAATTAAAATAAGCATGCCAATTTTACAGGGTGT
>PWHN01000038.1 GCA_003554945.1 bacterium | reverse complement strand
CTCAAAGCCGAAAGCTAATTCAAATTCATCAAGTTCTCATAATCTTACTCATGTTTTTGAACTTGATTTTGACTCCCCGAACGTCATTGCGGGCCACGACCCGCAATCCATCTTGATTGGTCTTTCATGGTTTTTGATCTTGATCTTTGCTCTCGCTCTTGATTTCCCCGAACTTACGCCCGCTCGCATGCTCGCCTGTTCGCAGGCTCGATATTCACGCCCCGCTCCCCGCGCCCAGCGCTCCGCGAACCTCCCCCCTCCAATTGTTTCACAGAACGTTTTGTAATACAATTGAATCTGCGGAATGAAGAGAGGAAACAAAGAAATGAAAACTCCGTCCCCCAAAGAAGACAATAAAAAATATAGCTTTCCGCTGTCCTTGGTGTGATGTATAGCAAACACTATGCTATAATTTGCAACAGCGTAATTTCACTTTAAACCAAAAAAGGCTAATAATAATTCATGCTCTATGAACAAGTATTTCGAGGGTTGAACGAGGCGGAAGTGAAATATCTGGTTGCAGGTGGTGTGGCGGTCAACCTGCATGGGGCGCCACGGTTTACCCACGACCTTGATTTAATTCTTCTGCTGGATAAAAGTAATATTGAGAAAACAATAGACGTTTTGCGAAGCCTGGACTATGAAGTAAGATTACCTGTTGATCCGGAGGGGTTTGCCGATGAGGAAACCCGTGAAAGCTGGATCAAGGAGAAAGACATGAAGGCTTTCACTTTTCAGAATAAAAACGAACAGATGTTGTCGATAGATTTGTTGTTTGGTTTACCTCTAAATTACGAGGATTGCTATGAAAATCACGTGATTTTTGAGGCGGATGATTTAACAATTCCGGTAATAAGCAAAGAAGATCTATTAGAACTCAAGCGCCAATCGGATCGGGTTTTAGACCAGGTGGATATCAAAATGTTAAAGAAACTGGAGGACTTTGAGGATGAAACCTGATGAAGAGAAACCGCTGATGGATGAGGAAACCTTGAGACTATACTGGCAAAGTAGCCCGAAAGCGAAGCTTGAGTGGTTAGAGGAGGCGCGTCAATTCACCCAGAAAGTTATGACACCCAAAAAATTAAAAATTCGCAACAAAATCCGCAACAGCAAACAAAAAAACGGTAAGCTCACGGATCAAATCTGATAACATCTGAACATATTTTTAACACAGAGGTCACAGAGGGGCACAGGGGAAAGCCAAGCGCAATTCAACCTCAACCATGCATCGTGAAATCAAACTCGAAGCTGGAGCTATTTAATTATGGGACTGCGTGACGAGCAACCAAAATTTTTTGATAGTTCGGAAGAACTGGAGGCTTATGAATTACGCCGCCGAGCAGGCTTGGAGCCCCGGGAACGTGTTGAAGAATGGGCCCGCCTGCGCCAGCGGGGGGGGCTCCAGGGAAAATCAATAAAAGAACCGCAAACTATACAGCTTATCTCATTGGAAGATAAGTAAACCTAAGAGTTAAGTTGCAAAATTAGATTCATTTGAGGGATAAGCCATCCAATACGTAACGGACGAACAAAAAGAACTTATTGAGGCATTGAAAACTCATAACGTGAAATTCATGCTCGTAGGGGCAATTGCGGTAGCCTACCATGGATATCCCCGCTACTCACAGGATCTTGACTTTTTTGTCTCTCCTGATCGTCAAAATGTAAAAAAACTATTTGAAGCTCTTGATGATTTTTTTGGCGGTTCCTTTCACTCTCAATTGAGTTATGAAGATGTCCAGGCGGGAAGTACTATTCGGTTCGGCAGCGGAGAACATACTACGGATTTTCTCAGTAAAATTGAGGGAGTAGAATTCGAGGAAACCTACCGAAACAGGGAGAGGCTGGAGTATGAAGAGGGAAAGCTTGTTCCCATAATTAGAATAGACGAATTGATAAAAAATAAAGAATCAACTGGTCGAACAAAGGATAAAGCGGATGCCGAGGAACTCCGTAAAATCAAAGAATTATAATCCTGAGTCACTGGCCCACTATCCAGCAAATCAGATATTCATCCCGTCCAATTGCTTTTACGGTTTTCCCGCCCTAAAAATCTGCGTCCACCTGCGTTAATCCGCGTCCCAAAAATAGATTTTCCCTCTTTTGACTTTCATCCTTGATCTGAGGTTTGCTGCTCTTCCCCCCCACCTCCCCATCGCAACTACGCTTTCCCACTTTCCCACTTTTTACCCCCGTCTCGCTGTCAAAGTGGAAATCTGAGCCAAATTGTTGTATAGTTTGTATGGAAATACTTGTAAAAATCCCCCTGCAGGTATACCCCGTTGCAAATTAAGGGGTATTTTGTCTAATCATTACGGAAAATTCTTGCAGGTTTCTAATTTACTTCGGGGTGAGAAGTCATGAAAATTGATTTGCCGGAGTTGGATGAAAAAGAAATCAAAGTCAGGTTAGCTATTTCCATGTTTGAGGATAATACTGTATCCCTGGGCAAAGCTGCTAATATCGCCGGTTACTCAGAGCGAACTTTTGCTGAGTTATTACGCGAACGAGGTATTTATCCAATAAGATATGAAGAAATAGATTTGGAAAAAGAATTAAAAAATGCCTGACCGTGTAATTTCAAACACCTCGTGCTTAATTGCACTTAATAGTATCAATCAAATCAAACTATTTAAGGGGGTTGTTAAAAATGTCTGAAGCACAGGAAATCGAAGAGTTAAAAGAACAGTATAAGGACGAATGGCTGGCTATTGAAGTTACAAAAGAGGAAAATACCACTCCGGTAGAGGGAAAACTTATTTGTCATTCTTCTGAGCGAGAAGAAGTTTGGAATAAAACAAAAGACATGCAAAGAGTGTATATTTTCTATGCTGGTCCCCCCTTGAAGGAAGGGTATGCTGCAGCCTTTTCAGTGGCTTAATCATTATGAAGCTATCTCCCGAGGATAATCTGATCGTTGTTCACGTTGAAATTTTTTATGGTGATAAAAGCCGTATTGTTCAAATGGCTTTAGATACGGGAGCCACCTATTTAATGTTGCCCTGGAACGTTGTGGAAACTCTTGGCTATAACCCACTCGTTTCTTCCGATAGAATCCCGATGACAACTGCGAGCGGTATTGAAACCGTACCTCTCTTTACGCTTGAAAAGGTCCGGGTTTTAGGGAACGAAGTTCAAAATGTGAAAGCTATTTGCCATTCATTGCCCCCACAAAGTGCTGTTGATGGCCTTTTAGGACTCTCATTTCTTAAGCATTTTGACGTTTCCTTACATTTTCTTCAGGGTCGTTTAAAACTCGATAACTAAACTATCAAATTTTGCACTTGACCTTACGCCTAACGTCCCGAGCTTGATCTTGATTTCCCCGACCTTCCGTCTGCTCGCATGCTCGCCTGTTCGCAGGCTCGATATTCACGCCCCGCTCCCCGCGCCCAGCGCTCCGCGAACCCCCCCCTTCCAATTGTTTTCCTG
>PWHN01000112.1 GCA_003554945.1 bacterium | reverse complement strand
TTTTTTTCCGCATTTCAGTCTTCATAATAAAAACCTCCATAATAATCAAAAAATTGAAATTAGATTTAAAAGCTAAACTTATCCTCCGGGGATCTGGGGCTAAAATAGGATTGCCAACGGATTCAAGTTTACCCAATCAGTTGCTTTCTAGTTTTCCAACTATCCAGGGTTCATAATTCACGCAATAACGTTTCTGTCCTGGATTCTCATTCCAGACTTGATCTGAAATCCCGGGTTTGATAATGAATCCATCGGTTTTGATTAAGCTCCATCACTTCATCACTCAGTCACTTAATCACGATACAATTAACCCACAAAAATCCCAGAGGAAACTAATGAAAAATTAAAAAGAAAAAAGAAAGGAAAGTACTAGAGTTAGTTTGTTACCCCAAAGCGGGGTACAAGATTTACGAGGGTAAGAACAGCCGGTGTAAGGGGAGTACCGGTAAGAGAAGCTGGAGTCCCAATTGCCTGAAGACAACTGCCGGCAATATCAAAGTTGTTAATACCCATAACTATTACCCTCGCAAAAAATAGAATAAATCTCTTATTACTTTAATAATTATAATCCCCCTCCGCGATAAATACAACCAGCTCACTATCCCCACCCTAACTTCCAAAAAATTTATTACCGGGTAGTAGAGCTGGCGGTTTCAGTAAAATTTGTGAAGGATCCAGTTTAGTGTTGTACCCAAAGACCTCCTTTACCGTTTTTCTTCGTTCCTCCTCGTCCAGTATAAAATACCAGATATTATTGCCGTTTTGATCAAAATTTTGATCAAAACCAGTCAAAGTATAAGTTTCAACTCTTTCGGTGGATAAATGAAGCGACAGCACTCCCAGGGCAAAAAACTGCCTCATATCCAGATCAGTAATAAAATTTTCTTCCCAAACTTCGAGTAAACTATTACTAATTCGTAGATAATCAAAAAATCCAAGTTTGCTGACCATTTGATTTATAAATTTCTGCTGACGCTCTATCCGATCCAAATCTCCACT
Source organism: bacterium (assembly GCA_003554945.1). GTDB lineage: Bacteria > T1Sed10-126 > T1Sed10-126 > T1Sed10-126 > T1Sed10-126 > T1Sed10-126. The sequence goes on along the minus strand of PWHN01000112.1, from coordinate 2,456 downwards.
TTTAAACAAACCCTTCCGGCGTCGAATGTACGACTCAATCTCATCGGAAGTTGTTAGCTTCTCTCCCGCTCCAAAGACCACCTCGCCTTCATTGGAAATAACTTCCTCCTCAACAACGAATCCCATTTCCCCCACAGCTTCAAACACATGTCGGGCAGCCCCCAGGTCAAGAGATAGATAATTATGAACCGGCACCCCTCCTAAAAGTCTACGCATGGCTTCAAAAGTCGCGTTTAATCCCTGGCGAGGTGCGAAATGATTATCATCGGATTCACGAAAACCATGCCCAAACGCATGATTCAATTTATCGTAGTCATTAGCAGCCGGAATATAGACCAGTGTATCCCGGGGGAGGTTTAAAATTCGGACAGTTTTATCAGTAAAATCTATCGCCGCGACAGCAATTACATCAGGACGGGCTATCGAATTCGGCTGAACATTTAAAAAAGGCTCATCAAACCCAAGAATAATTAAATTGAACGTTTCTTCGTCCACTGAATCCCCAAATGCAAGGCTAAAAACTATTTCGGGCTGGTGGGCAACTATATATACAAACAGCAAACTTGTAATAATAATTAAACTTAAAATAAAACCAGCACCAATAAAAATATTTTTCCACGTGAACAAAATTTAGCCTCCGGCCCAGCAATTTAAAAATATCTACCAGTTTTGCTGCCTGATTATAAACGTTCCAGCGAAGTGCTGGCTACAGATCCGCCAAAAAATGCAACAACTCTTGAAAAATTTTATTAGAAACCAGGCCAGATAAGCCTCATACCGCTATGAAAACTGCTTGTTCAGGATTAGACCTCGTCACCACAGCCAAAAAAACGAAATATTACTTACAATTCAACCGGATTTTCACCAGTAACAAAAACCATGTTCCTTCCCCGTTCCTTTGCTTCATATAGCGCCTTGTCGGCACTCCGGAGCAGCGAATCAAGCGAGGAATAGCCTTCCCGCTCCGCCACTCCCACCGAGCAGGTTACACGAAATGATTCAGCAGTATTTTCGGAATATTGCTGTTCATAAAATAGCTTGCGAATTTGTTCCCCCTTCGAACGTCCATCCTCAATTTCAGCTCCCGGCATTGCAATTCCAAACTCCTCGCCACCGTAACGACCCACGATCGAATTCTTGCCCGTCTCTTCTTCCAGTAGGTCTCCTACCCTCTGAAGCACAAGGTCCCCTGTTTGATGACCATATTGATCGTTTACAGATTTAAAGTGGTCAAGATCAACAATCAACAAACAGAACGGCAATTCCCGATCTACGGAGACCTGAAATTCTTCCTTTGCGCAATCCAGGAAGGTTCTCTGGTTAAGCAATCCCGTCAAACCGTCCGTTCGAGCCAATTTACGCTGCCGTCTGACTGCCTGTTTTCTACAAAACCTTTCTTTCAACAACCAGAATAAATAGAACGCACCCAAAAACGTCACAAAAACGCCACCGAACAATATTCCCGGGCCGGCGTATCGCAATCCTGAAGGTTCGGGTGGAGTAATGGAATAACCATCAGGCGGTAATGTAACCACCGCCCAGTCCAGGTTTGATTTAGTCACCCGTTCACGGTGTACATATTCCTCAGGCGCCTCATTCAATAATTGTTCAAGGTTTTCTGGAGCTTTCATCTCACCATTTTTCTTGTCCCCGTTAGTTGTAATAAGATTACCGGCTTCATCAAATAAATACAAATTAACACGCTCGTGATCGTAAGCGGCTAATGCTCTATCAACCAAATTCGGAACATGTATTAAGCTGACTAAATAACCCCCAGCAATCTTCATATTAACCCCCTCGCTTGCCTTCAGGGGCTCTTCGGGAGTGACATCCAATACCAGATTCAAGTCCTCATAATGATCTTTACCCTTATCCGAAAACACTATTGTTGCAGCGGTTTCATTTTCCCGGACCTGACCTTCCTGGATTCCAGCAAATACAGGGTGAGTTCGAGCATCATGCCCAAGCCACTTCTCATTTTTTTTAAGAGGTGTAGCATATTGAATCGGCCAAATTTCATCCGCCTCAGATTCCTGCGCTCCGTTATCCTCGAGCTGATAATCCGGGGGGCCATTGTTTTCCATATAATCTTTAAACTCGCCTAACTGATTACGTTCCAATCGCGGTATCCAGAAAACCCCCTCAACGTCTGTATGACGTTTGTACACATGGTGAGCCAGTTCTTTAAAATCATGCCAGGAAAAATGCATGGTAAATAGTTTGGACATCCCCTGCAGCGATTCAAAATTGCGTTCCAATTCCGAACGAATTGCTTCTACCCGAAGTCTTGTCCGGTAGCCTAACTCCAATTGCTTCCGTTCCAGTTCTTCCCCGTGGGCTTCCTCTTTAATTTCTACATTTTCGCGATGCCACCGGGAAGCCCGGTAACTAAAATAACCTGACATAGTTAACCCAAACATCAAAAGTAATCCTACAGGAACAATAATCTCCGGATA
>PWHN01000090.1 GCA_003554945.1 bacterium | reverse complement strand
TCTATTGCCAGCTATAAATCCGTCAAACACCTTTGAGTAGCCCAGGCAAAGCGTATGGATATTTTTAAAAGGTAGCACTAATCAATTGCTCTAAGATAGCAAAAAGGATTTCAATAGAGCCGAGGAGACTTTACCGCAGGATTATATATTTTCTGTCTTAAACTGCCGAAATTTGGGAATTATTCGGGTGGGGGTGGTTTATCGGCGGTGGGACGGAAGAAAAGGGAGTAGAAGCTAATGGCCAGTGGAACGGCGAAGATAAAACCAAGTGCGCCACCAAGGCCGCGAACAACGGCGACGGCCATAAGTTCCCGGTTGAGCTGGTAGCGAAAGGTTTCGGGGAGCAGATAAAGACTGAAGAGCAACAGCAGGTCGGTACCGAGATAGGCCAGTAGCAGAGTGTTGCACATAGTGCCCAGCAGACGTCGGCTGACGGTGGTGACCCTTGTTAACAGTTCAGTGAAAGAGAGGTCGGGGCGCCGCTCAGCTATCTCGGCGGCCGAGGAGGTGACGTCAACACTAACATCGAGAACAACGCCGAGAATTCCAACGAGCCCACCACCAATGACAAGGGTGAAGAGATTAATGTCGGCGAGCCGGTGGGGAAAGTAGCGGCGTGCGTAATCCAGGACGTGTGTGACTTCCTCGCTGAGCCCGGATATGGAAAGCCAGTAAACTGCAACATAAAAGACCAGTAAGGCTATACCGCCCGTGCAGACAGTTGTCAGAACGGCGGAGATCGCCTTCTTGTTGAAACCAAGCGCTGCCGGTAATACGAGCAAAGCAACGATAAAATAAAAAAACGTCATTTCCAGTATGATTGGACTGCCGGTCTGAATTCGGGGGATCAAGAAAAGGAAAAAGTAGATCAGCCCAACAGCAAGACCTATCAAAGAGCGGGTTGTTCGCCAGCCTCCGACGACTATAGAGGTGAGTAGACCTAAAAGTATGAGCAGGAGGTAGCGGTAATTACGGTTAAAATCAATGAAGAGAAATCGTTGAGGGTCGTCTGGGGACCGCTGTAGGATAAGCGATGTTCCTGAAACAAGCAGCTCCTCCGGCAGGTCGATACGATCGGTAGGGATAGAAGTTGTGATAGTTTCTTCGGGTGTCTGGACCTCTACCAGCCAGTGATCCTCCTCTTCTTGCAGTAAACGACCTTCAAAATACTGGCGGTCTGTCTCTAATTCGGCAACGAAAGGATGGCCCCTGACGTCGAGATCAGCCGGAACATAGTTGCCCCGTTTTGGGGAACTGGCCTCAGCTGATAGAGGTAAACCTAAAAGCACTACAAAAAGTAGCGAGAGAACAACTATTTTTTTATTCAAAGCTGGAACACCACCAGGCGGAGACCGACGAAGTTATGGGGATTACGATGGCGAGTCCGAAAAGACCAACTGTAAGCCGCAGAATTTCAATCCCGATAAAGTTGTAATTTAAAAATCGAAGCCAGTCGAGGTCAAATACACGTATGGCAAGCATCAAAGGGAGAAGAGCACCTAAATAAGCGAAGACAAGCGTGTTGACCATGGTAGAAAGAATCTGCCGTCCAACCCGCTGGCCGCTGGCAAAAGCTTCGGTAAAAGTAATGGATAGGTTGTCGCGCACTATCTCGTCAATTGTTGAGCTTATAACAATTATGACATCCATGATGGCGCCAAGAGCGCTAAGAACAATACCGGTGGCTATCAAGCGCCAGAGGTCGCCCGGTTGCAGCCCGGGGGTTCTGTGAACCCAGGTCAAAATCATGCGGCTGTGTCGGGCAAGAGAAGAGTCAAGGTGGAGGAAACCGAGCCCCCAGATAGTAAGGGGGAAAATAATTATTAAGGTCAGGACGATAGAAATAATTGCCGGTCCGGCCGGGCGCTGAAAATCAGTGACAAACGCAAAAGTAAAGCCAGCGGTAAGCAGACAGATTAATACGGCCAGTGGTAGTATGAGGGTCGGGGTACTAATTATTGGGAAGAGTATGTAAAAGAGCAAGACAGCGGTTAATACGGCCGAAAGCAGTCCTATGAGTCCCTGCCAGCGACCGATTATGAATAATAAAAGCGAAAGCACCAGGAAAAGAATAAGTAGCCCGTCTTCGCGCCGCCGTTCACCCACCCTGACACGCCGCCGCTCATCGTTTCTGTATTCGACCTGTCCTACAAACTGCGCCCCTTCAAAGATATTTTTGTCGTAGTTTGGCTCCCCCCACTGGTGTCTCTGGGAAAGGTGGGTGTCTCCCCGGTCCCGGCCACTTTTGAATTCGAGTACAGCGCGAACAGTTCCCGTATCGGTTGCGGTTGCCGGTTGTTCCAATACTTCTTGAACTTCAAAGATTACTGTCTGCATCTCGCCGGCGAATCCGCTGACCGGCGAAAACATAAAAAGCAGGACTAAAAACAGAGCGAAACCGGTTTTAGGGAACCAATTCATTGATAAACTCTCACAATCAGGGTCATTTCAAAACCTTGAGAAGTAGTTTGCAACAATTTTAAATCATGGCTAAATTTATGTGAAGGGAAATACTACCTTGCAAATCCGCCAGAAATCACTAAAAATATATTGTGGTTGTCTTTAAGCTGAACTTTTGCGGGCGTAGTTCAATGGTAGAACCCCAGCTTCCCAAGCTGGTAATGCGGGTTCGATTCCCGTCGCCCGCTCTTGCTTGTTTTTAAAGAGACATACAAGCTCCCCTAAAAAAGTTTCTAATGTCATCTGTGAAAAGTTCGATAATAGAGATTGAAGCCGCAAGTTTACAGTGCGGTTGTTTACTCGTGTGTCTCATTTATTTATTATATCTTCATCTCATGAGCCCCAAAGGTTAGTTAATCCCTTTGGGGCTTTTTTTTGTACTTTTTGACAAGTATATTTTTTCTTTTCTGACTTTCTGTTAAAATAATTAGCTCGAATTAACCTTTAACATAAATTAAAATTGCACGTTTCTGGATTTGGAACGTGGTGCCCGCCACTTGATAGAGTGCCGGGTTCGTTTCAAGAAGGAAGCGGAAGCATAACCATTTGGAGGTAGTTAAGATGATTGAAGTACCCATGAAACGTTTGCTTGAAACCGGTGTTCACTTTGGACACCAGCCCCGCCGGTGGAACCCCAAGATGGATCCCTACATCTTCACCCAACGCAAAGGGGTTCATATAATCGACCTGGAACAGACTATTGAGGCGGTCAGGACCGTAACTGAAATGGTCACTCAGCGTATTGCCGACGGTGAGACGCTATTGTTTGTTGGGACAAAGCGGCAGGCGGCCGACTCGGTAGAAGAGCACGCTCGCCGCTGTGGCATGCCTTATGTCAACCGCCGCTGGCTGGGAGGCACACTTACCAACTTCAAGACGATTCGTAAAAGTGTGGATAAATTAAAAGAGCTGGAGCGGATGGAAGAAGAAAACATTATGGATCGTCTATCCAACCGGGAAGCGCGCCGAAAACAGCGTGAGAAGGAGCGATTGAATCGTAACCTTGAAGGGATTCGAGATATGGATCGCCTGCCCGACATGCTCTATGTTCTCGATATAACACGTGAAGAAATAGCTGTGCGTGAGGCGCGTAAGCTGGATATACCGGTGATCGGAATTCTGGACACTAATTGTGATCCAGACCTTGCAGATTACGGTATTCCCGGTAATGATGACGCAATTCGTGCCCTTGGGTTGTATAGTGAATTGATGGCCGACGCAGTCATCGAAGGCCGCGAAATACGAGATAAGCGGCTGGCTGAAGAAAAAGCAGCTCTCCAGGCTGAAGAGCTTGATGAAGAAGAAATTGCCAAAGGAGCTGAAATAATTGAGCCGGGCGACGAACCCGAACTCGAGACAGCCGCCGATGCGATAACTGACCCGGATGCTGAAAGCGAAACGGCCAGCGAGGACACAGAGTCCGCGGAAGAGACCGCGGCTGACGAAGACGAGGACGCAGAAGTAGAATCCGAAGAAGAATCCGCTGAGGAAGAAGAGGCTGAAGCAGCAGAAGAAAAGGTGGCCGCCGAGGCGACTGCATCAGAGTAAAACACCCAGAATCACAGATAAGGAGTGACGTACATTGAGCATATCAGCAACTGAAGTTAAGGAATTAAGAGATCAGACCGGCGCCGGTATTATGGACTGCAAACAGGCGCTGAAGGATACTGACGGTGATATTGAGGAAGCGATGGATTTGCTGCGCAAGCGTGGTCTTGAAGAAGCGCAGGCGAAAGGGAGAGTAGCCGCCGAGGGGACTATCGGCTCCTACGTCCATTTTAACAATAACATTGGAGTAATCGTTGAAGTCAACTCGGAGACAGATTTTGTTGCTAAAAACGAGGCGTTTCAAGACTTTGCCACTGAGGTGGCGATGCAGATTGCCGCCCAGGCGCCTAGTTACGTCTCCCGTGAGGAAGTTCCCGAGGAAAAACTTGCTGCTGAAAAAGAGATTATTGCCGAGCAGATGAGTGGGGAACTCGAAGGAAAACCGGAGCACGTGCAGGAACAAATTATGGAAGGAAAACTGGAAAAACAGTTCTTCCAGAAACAGGTTTTGCTCGACCAGCCTTACATTGATGACGCAGACAAGACAATCGCTGACTTGCTGGACGAAACGATCGCTGAGTTTGATGAGAACATAGAGATCCGACGATTCGAGCGTTATGAAGTCGGCGAAGGTATTGACGTTGAAGAGGAAGATTTTGCTGCTGAGGTTGTTGAAGAGATTGGCTAACTCCGAATCTCCTGCTTACCGTTTTAAACGGGCGGCGCTAAAGCTCAGCGGTGAGATACTGCAGGGAGATAAGGGGCATGGTATAGACCACGCGGTGCTGGGTGCGATAGCCGATCAGATCTCCGAGCTGAGCAAAGCTGGTGTGGAGTTGACCATTGTGCCCGGCGGTGGGAACATATTCCGTGGACTCTCCGGCGTGGAACAGGGTGTTGACCGAATTTGTGGCGATCACATGGGTATGATGGCTACTGTCTTAAACGGACTTGCACTTAGCGAAGCTCTGCAGACGAGAGGTTGTCAGGTCAAGCTTTTCAGCGCCCTTGAAATCGAGGCAATTGGAGAGTCTTTTTCCAGTGAGCGTGCAATTGGCAACCTTGAAACCGGGGGGATCAATATTGTCGTCGCCGGTACCGGACATCCCTACTTTACAACCGATACTGCCGGGGTCTTGCGGGCGCTGGAGACAAATTCAGAGGTTCTTCTGAAGGCAACCCGGGTTGATGGTGTTTACGATCGAGATCCTGAAAAATATTCCGACGCCAAGTTTTACCACCGGTTGACTTATATGGAAGCGGTTAATAAAAATCTACGCGTAATGGATTTAACGGCGACCTCGCTCTGTCGGGACAATAACCTGCCCGTTATCGTCTTTAACTTGAAAAAAAGCGGTAATCTCAAGGCGGTCGTCAAGGGTGAAAAGGTAGGCACACTTATTGAGGGAGAGGATAAAGATGCTTGACTCAGTTTATAGAGAGACCGAGGAGAAGATGAAAAAGGCGGTGCGAGCGGTAAAAAATGACTTCAAAACTGTTCGAACGGGCAGAGCAACGCCGGATATGTTTGAGGGAATAACCGTTGACTATTACGGTAGCCCCACCCCTTTAAATCAACTGGCGAAGATTCAGATTCTTGACGCCAAACAGGTTGTTATTAAGCCGTACGACAAAGGCTCGCTGGAGGACATCGAGAAGGGTATACTCGACTCAGATCTAGGGTTAACTCCGAATAACGACGGAAATATAATTCGCATCAACATGCCTGATTTAACTGGGGAGAGACGCGAAGAGCTGCGTGACGTAGTTAAGGGGTATGTTGAGGAAGGAAAAATAGCGCTGCGTAAAATACGGCGTGAAGCCCGCGACGAGATTGATTTATTGGAATCCGAAGGGGAAATCTCAGAAGATGACGCCCACCGTGCCCGGGAAAATATCCAGGATATTATTAGCAAATACGAAGACCTTCTTGAGGACATGCTCGATAAAAAGACAGAAGAGATCATGTCCTTTTAAGAATGGTTTCGGCCGCCGGGTCCCTCGGTAAGACAATTGAACGTCTCAACAAAAAAAATCAGTTGCCGCGGCATGTCGCGATTATTATGGACGGCAACGGTCGCTGGGCTAAAAAAAAGGGTTTAAATTTTACCCGGGGGCATCGTGAAGGGGTCGAGCGCGTTCGGGATATAGTAGAAGTTAGCTCCGCTGTGAATAATTTAAACACACTTACCTTGTTTGCTTTCAGCACTGAAAATTGGAACCGGTCGAATCGTGAAATTAATACCCTCTTCAGTCTGCTGGTTGAATTTATTGATCGCGAAATTGAACGACTGGTTGAAAACGAAATTAGGTTTCAAACTATAGGCAAGATTGAAGATTTTCCCGAACGGGTTCAAAAAAGTCTGGAGACGGCTCGAAGCCGCACAGCTGCCGGAAAATCTTACACTCTTAACGTAGCTCTTAATTACGGCGGCCGTGATGAGATTGTTCGAATGACTCAAAAAATAGCAGCGGCCGCGGAAGCGGGCGAAATCTCTCCGGATGAAATTGATGAACAGACGGTGGAAAAACATCTGGATACGGTCGGTCTGCCCGACCCTGATCTTTTGATCAGAACGAGCGGGGAGAAAAGAATTTCTAACTTTCTCCTCTGGCAGCTTGCCTATACGGAACTATATTTTTCTGAGAAACTCTGGCCGGATTTTAGCAAGCTGGACTATCTTAAGGCAATCGAAGAATTTACAGGCCGGGAGAGAAGGTTTGGTTCTCGCCCCGGCGTTGAGGGTGAAAAGACTCGTGATTAAGCGTCTGTTTAGCGGGCTGGCTGTGGGAGCGATCGCCTTTCTGTCACTCTGGTATCATTCTTTGTCCTGGTTGTTATTTTTAATTGTCGCGCTCGCCCTTGCGGTGGTAGACTGGGGGAGATTGACCGGCAGCACCCCACTTGTCCTGGCACTTTTGTTACTACCTGCAGCCCTTTTTGCGGCGCTAGAATTTTATTTCTTGCTGCCTCTCATGCCCCTGCTTGCTGCCGTTCCAATGCTTGTTAAAGCAGACGTGAAGCTGGCCGGCAATCCCCTGGCGGTAGCGGCCGGAATTATCTGGCTGGCTCTACCCGTAGCTTTTCTTTTCCGGTTACGGCTTGAATACGAGTTTGTTACCGTGTTCGGTCTTTTACTGGCAACAATTTTCCAGGATAGTTGTGCCTATTATTGTGGTCTGACCCTGCGTATGGGTAAAAATTTTTCCGGCCCAATAAGCCCAAACAAATCCTGGGCGGGCTTTTTTGGCGGTCTTCTGGCTACTGTTGCTGTATCTTTCCTCTTTTCCTACTACAGGCTCTGGCCGCTCGATTTATACTGGGGCGTTGGAGTTGGATTTTTGCTTGGCGTTGTCGGACCCGTCGGAGATCTTATGATCTCAGGTTTGAAACGCCAGCGCGGACTTGACGATCTGGCCAATTATCTGCCTGGTCACGGCGGAGTGTTAGATCGAGTCGATGCCCTGCTAATGAACACCGTCTGTTTCTACGTTGTAATTCAACTGCTTGAGGCTCTTTCGCTATGAGTCGTCGCCTGGCTGTGCTGGGGTCAACCGGCTCAATTGGAACTCAGACGCTGGAGGTTTTGCGGAATTTCCCCGACGAGTTTGACGTTGTAGCCCTGACCACCCACTCTTCACTTGAACAGGTTAAGGCGCAGGCGGATGAGTTTTCGCCGGAACTGGTCGGTGTAACTTCGGAAAAACTGCGAGGACAAGGAGATTCTGACTGGCAGTATGGTCCCCGGGTGCTAACTGACGTTCTGGAGCTTGACCTGGATATGCTGGTGCTAGCTGTTGTGGGAACGGCCGGTCTGCAGCCCTGTATCTCGGCATTGAAAGAGGACGTTAATGTGGCGCTGGCTAACAAAGAGGTGCTGGCGGCCGCGGGCTCTTTGATAAAAAATATTGAACAAGACTCCGCCGCCCGTCTGCTCCCCGTGGATAGCGAGCACAGCGCCCTGTTTCAGGCCCTGCAGGGTGAAAACTATGAAGAAATATCAAGATTGATAATCACTGCCTCCGGTGGTCCTTTTCTTCGCACGCCGCTGTCGGAGCTGCAGCAGGTGAAACCGGAAGCTGCTTTTGATCACCCTAACTGGGAGATGGGAAGTAAGATTACAATTGACTCGGCGACAATGATGAATAAAGGCCTGGAAGTGATCGAAGCCTGTCACCTTTTTAACCTATTACCGGAGCAGGTAGACGCTTTTGTTCATCCGCAGTCGACAGTGCACGGGCTGGTCGAATTTGTGGACAATTCTATTTTAGCGCAATGCTCGGTGCCCGACATGAAACTCCCCATACAATACGCTCTCTTTTATCCGCGCCGTCGCGCGGCCGTTATCGAACCGATAGATTTTACGGAAGGATTTTCCTGGGAGTTTGAACCAATTGATAGCGAGAAATTTTCTGCTTACAGGCTCGCCTGCGATGCGTTAGAAGCGGGAGATAGTTATCCGGCCGTTTTAAACGCCGCCAACGAAGTGACGGTTGATGGTTTTATAAACGGGGCAATATCATTTCTGGATATTCCGCGAGTTGTCGAGCGATGTATGGAAGCGCACGAGCCTGTTTCGCTGACGGACCTGGAGACTGTCCTGGCCGTTGATCGGGAGGCCCGTGAGCAGGCCAATGGAATGTTAAAAAATATCTGACATTAATAAATCGTAAAAATTTTCAATCCCGGCGGCTCTATTGAAATCCTTTGTAATATCTTAGAGTAGCCCGGCTTCAGCAAGGATTTCAATAGAGCCCCTTAAAACAATCTAAGGAAGATTCAAACATGCTTTATTATTTAATCGCAGCGCTTGGTTTTATATTTGTATTTGGACTTGTCGTTTTTGTTCACGAGGGTGGGCATTTTCTGCTTGCCCGGCTTAACGGAGTTGAGGTGGAGGCGTTTGCTCTGGGCATGGGCCCGGCCTTGTTTTCTTATGCTCCCGGTGAGACTGAATACCGAATTTGTATAATTCCCTTGGGAGGCTATGTAAAACTCGCCGGCGAGGATATAACTGCGGATACGGACAACCCCCGCGCTTTTTCCAATCAGCCGGTGCTGCGGCGTATGTCCGTGCTGGTTGCCGGTGTACTCTGTAACATATTACTTGGTTTTCTGCTCTATGTTCCTTACGGTATGATCCAGGGCGAGGAGATTTTGCCGCCACAGATAGGTTATATAAACGAGGAAATGCCTGCTTACGGGAAACTGCAGATTGGTGACGAAGTGTTGAGTCTTAACGAAAGACCGATCAAACGGTTCCAGGATATAAATGTTCACAATAGTCTGTTGGGCGACGAGGAACGGCGTTTTTTAATAAGGCGAGACGGTGAAGAAAAAGTGATTGTGATGGAACCGCACCGGCTCGAAGATAGAAGTATATTTGAGCCCACTCACGTGGTAGGTATTTCGCCTTATCTGGCGCCGGAAATAGAGAAGCTTGGCAAGGGAAGCATTCTGCGGGATAAAAATTTTGAGGAGGGGGACCGGTTTGTAAAAATAGCCGGAGCGGAAGTGAAGTCATTCCAGCAGCTCTCCCACCTGTTAACTCAAAACCGCGGGCAATTGGAGGTAGTAATTGAGCGTGATGGAGAACGCCTGACCAGGGAGTTGACGGTGCCTGAGGCGGACGAAGATTTTTCAGCCTGGGCCCGCAAGCTTCAGTGGGAACCGCCTGTTCCCCATGTTACTTATGGTTTTTTTGAATCGCTAAGTTTTGCCGCCAGTGAGACTAAAAATGCTGTTCAACTGTTGTTTCGTGGGATCTGGGGACTAATCACGCGGCGAGTCTCACCCGACGGTCTGGCCGGTCCGGTGGGCATAATTGGTGTCACCGGTCATATTGCCACGATTGGCTTCTGGCCCTTGATAAATTTTACCGCCTTTCTTTCCATAAACCTCGGTGTAATTAATATATTGCCTGTGCCTGTTCTTGACGGCGGTCATATCTTCCTGTCACTGCCGGAGCTGGTTGGCTATAAATTGCCGGCCTGGGCGTTTGATCTGGCCAATCAAATTGGTCTGGCGTTATTGCTTACTTTATTGATAGTTGTAACCTTTTTTGACATCGCACGTATCGAATTTATAACTCGTTTCTTCTCTTATCTTTCAGCGCTTATCTTCGGGTGAAAAAATTGTCAGACTTAGCGCCCCGAAAACCGACCCGGCCAGTCCAGGTCGGGAACCTGACTATTGGGGCTGAAAATCCCGTCGTTGTGCAATCAATGACCAACACTCCCACTCAAAATGTTTCGGCAACCGTAGCTCAAATTAAAGAGCTTCAGGAGAGCGGCTGTGAGCTCGTTCGTGTCGCTGTTCCGGACCGGGAAGCAGCGAATTGTCTGGAGGAAATAAAAGCCGAAATAGAGATACCACTTGTGGCGGACGTTCATTTTCAGTCCGATTTGGCGCTGCTGGCCGTGGATGCCGGTGTTGATAAGATTCGCATAAATCCCGGTAATATTGGTGGCGAGGAGGCGGTCAGAAAAGTGGTGGAGGCCTGCATTCGGGAAGGAGTGGCGATGAGAATTGGCGTTAACGCTGGTTCACTGTCGCCTAAAATAAGAGAAAAATATGGAGGTCCCTCGGCCCGGGCTCTGGTAGAAAGTGCTTTAAACTATGTTGATTTTTGCCGCCGGCTGGATTACCACGACACGGTTGTCTCTTTGAAGTCAAGTCAGGTTTCCACCGTTGTCGCCGCCAATCGACTATTTTCTCAGCAGAGCGACTGTCCGCTGCACCTGGGGGTTACGGAAGCGGGAAGCTTCCCTGAAGGGGCGATCAAAACCGCGGTTGGACTGGGAGGACTTCTTGTCGATGGAATAGGAGATACCATTCGGGTCTCCTTAACCGGCGATCCGGTCCGGGAAATTGAGGTTGCTTATGAGATATTACAGGCGAGCGGCCGCCGCCGAACCCGGCCGGAAATTATTACCTGCCCGACCTGTGGTCGTCTCAGTTATGACCTTGAAGCCGTGGTTGCCGAAGTAAAGGAGCGGCTCGCCGGGTCTGAGCGGCCAATTCGGGTCGCAATAATGGGCTGTGTGGTTAACGGCCCCGGCGAGGCCAGAGAAGCCGACGTGGGGATAGCCGGTGGTGACGGTGAGGGGTTGTTGTTTCGGGACGGGAAAGTTTTAAAACGAATTGACGAGTCTCGGATGGTCGAAGCTTTGTTGCAGGAAATTGAAAAAATGGATTTTTGAACCCCTTTTTCTAACAAATTTAATAGCATTAAAAAAAGCCCATGTATGTGGGCAAAAAAAAATATCTTTCCCCCAGTCAGCAAAAGCGTATAATTTACTCGGTGGACAAACGATTTTATAGTCTGTCCCGCGGGGGTTGTCCCCAATTATTTTTCAAAATCTGATAACTGCTTAGCGTCCCGGCGATATTGTGGGAACGTATGACGTCCCAGGGTTTGACTCAACGGTCGTCATTGCGGACTACGATCCGCAATCCATTTTAAGTTCCTAGTTTCCAGTTTGTAGTTTAAAGTTTCCAGTTATAGGTTCTGACCCGTAACTCGTAACTCGCAACGCGCAACAGGTTTTTAAGTCTTGAACGATAACCCCTGAAATTCAAGATGGATTCCGGCTCGGAGGCCGGAATGACGAGCGGACAATCAAGATCAATATCAAAACCAAAAGTAAGTTAAAGAACATGAATAAGATTATGCGAACTTAATTAATTTGAATTAGCTTTCAGCTTTTGGCTTTGAGCTTTAAGCTAGTTTATTCCGGGTCACGCTCCCCGCCGGTCGCTTGTCCGAAATGACGAACTAAACGGCATTTGATAGTAGCCGCTAAACAGTTACTTTTATTTGTAAACCGAGCTTTATTGATTTTTAGAAGGAGTTGCAGCTTATGTCTGAAGTTTATCTTTCCAACTACTACCTGCCGACCCGAAAAGAAGATCCCGCTGACGCTGAGGTTAGCAGCCATCGTTTAATGGTCCGAGCCGGCATGATAAGAAAGTTGAGCAGTGGAGTTTATAGCATGTTGCCCCTGGGGCTTCGAGTTCAGGCCAGGGTCAACAACATCGTCCGCGAGGAGATGAATAGAGCCGGTGGTATGGAAGTTCGGCTTCCGATTATGCAGCCCCGCTCACTCTGGGAACAAACAGGCCGCTGGTCGGTCTACGGTCCGGAAATGATGCGTTTCAAGGACCGCAAGGATGCCGAATATGGCCTTGGTCCCACACACGAAGAGGTAATTACAGATCTGATAGCCGACGAGGTTGACTCCTACCGCGACTGTCCACTGATTTTTTATCAGATTGCAACTAAATTTAGAGACGAAATTCGTCCCCGCTTTGGTGTGATGCGCAGCCGGGAGTTTGAAATGAAAGACGCCTATAGTTTTCACGCGGACGAGGACGAAGCTCGGGAAACTTATCGAAAAATGGAGACCGCCTACCGGCGTATATTTGACCGCATAGGATTCAACTACAGACAGGTCGAAGCAGCCACTGGGGCGATTGGCGGCAGTTTGTCACACGAGTTTATGGTCCTCGCTGAAACCGGCGAAGATGCTGTTTTGAGCTGCACAGATTGTGATTATGCCGCCAACCGTGAGAAAGCTTCCGGTCTGGTGAGTGAGTCGCATCCCGAGGCGGGGGAAGATGTGAAAGAACTGGAAGAATTTCCCACTCCCGGCGTTGAAACAATTGAGGACCTGCTGGAGATTGACCCTGAAGCAAGTCCGGAGCGTCAGGTTAAGACAATGGTCTATATGATTGATGGCCGCCCGACCGCTTTTCTTTTGCCCGGCGATTATGACCTTAACGAGACTAAAATAGCTGAGGAGTCCGGGGTTGAAATTGAGGGGATGAGCCCCGGTGAAATTTATGATGCTTTTGGTGCTCATCCCGGCAGTCTGGGCGCGGTGAATCTGTCGGAAGCCTCGAACGAGGTGCAAGTATGGGCCGACCTGGCGCTCAAGGAGCGCTATAACCTTTATACCGGCGCCAATCGTGACGGCTATCATTACCGAGGGGTAAAAGTCGAGCGTGATCTGGAAATAGACCGTTGGTGCCAGGTTCGACTTTCAAAGCCAGGTGAAGGCTGCCCTCATTGTGAATCAGGGCAGTTAGAGGAGCAGCGTGGTATTGAAGTCGGTCACATATTTTATCTGGGCGACAAATATAGCAGTGCGCTAAAAGCAGAAATCACGACGGCCACTGGCAGCAGCCAGCCGATGATTATGGGCTGTTACGGGATTGGAACCAGTCGCATAATAGCCGCTGCTATCGAACAGTCACACGACGAGCAGGGAATAATCTGGCCCCAATCGATCGCTCCCTTTGACCTTTATATCCTACCAATAAGCTGGCAGGATGAGCGGCAGCGAGAAGTATCCGAACGTCTTGCGGAAAAATTCTCAAATCTTGGTTACGAAGTCCTCGTTGACGATCGTGATGTTAGCGCCGGAGTCAAGTTTAATGACTCTGAATTGATAGGTATTCCCTACCGGCTGACATTGGGGCGCTCGCTTGAAAACGACGAGGTTGAGCTTCTGATAAGGAGTACCGGCGAGACTGAAGAGGTGCCCCTGGAAGATATTGTTGACCGTTTGAAGGAGCTGAAAGCTCAAGGTGAATAGTCAATTGTATGAGTTGAAACTGGAAAAACAAAAATTAAACCGCTACCTGGAGGAATCAGTCAACTGTTCTTCCGAGGTCAAAAAGTTTATCGAGGCGGTCACAGAAGTAAATTTATATATCGATGCTGCCAGCGACTGCTGGGAGTTCCGATTTTTTGTTAATGGTGTTACATCCCCGCCTGATCTGGATAACTGCCTTAAAGAAATTTTCAACGCCCAGGTCGACGGTTTACGTGAAGTGAGGGTGTTAACACTGCCCTCTGGTGAAAACGAGGCTGCTCTGGACAGTTGGCTGGCAGAAAACTGGGAGGCCTTAAAGCGCAACATACTGGAAGTTTCACCGGTTTTGCGTTCGGCTCTGGAATATGCTCGTCCCTCTTTGGACGACGATAACCTGAAAATAGAGCTCGCCTATCCCAATTGGATACAGGTGTGCCAGGACCGGCAGGTGGACGAGTATGTAAAAAAATGGGTAAGCGAACGCTGGGGTGACTGTCCGCCGGTTGATTTTGTGCTGGGAGATTTTAAAGGCGAAATTGAGGCTGACGCCCGGCGGATTGAGGACCAGGAAAAGGAACGAATAAAAAGGCAGCGCCAGCGCAGCCAGGTGCGCGCTCAAAAGGAAAAAGAGACAGTGCTTAGCGGCCGTAAAATAAAAACGGAAGAAATTGAAGTTCAAGAAATTGATGGCGAAATGAACTCGGTCACTGTGCAGGGGCAGGTCGTCGAAGCGGAGTTTGTGCGCACTGCTAAAGAAAAGAAAAATTTTGTTAAAGGAATTATCTCCGACGGCACCGATTCGCTAACTTTCATGATTTTCATGGATGATAAAAAGGAAAGTCTTCTTGGCCTTGAAGATAGCTGGCTGAAAATTAGGGGCCGGGTGCAGAAGGATAACTACCGCAACAACCAGGATTTCCTGATGTTTGTAAATGACGTTAATAAAATAGCTCCGATGATCCGCGAGGATAGAATGCCGGAGAAACGGGCGGAATTGCACTGTCACACCAATATGAGTCAGCTCGACGCCCTGACAGACGTTGAGGAGCTTATTGAACGGGTCGCTTTCTGGGATCAACCGGCCGTAGCCATATCCGATCATGGAGTGGTTCATTCGTTTCCCGATGCAGCTTCGGCTGCTGAAAAATATGGAGTCAAAATAATCTACGGCATGGAGGGCTATCTGGTTAACGACAAGCGGCCGCTGGTTTTGAACGGTAACGGCAGCGCCGGTTGTGAGGTATCGTTTGATGATGAATTTATTGCCCTTGATTGTGAGACTACGGGACCCAGTCCCCTGATAGCCGAAGTCTTTCAGATAGCGGCAGTTCGGGTAAAAGACGGTAAAGTGGAAGAACGTTACGAAACTCCGGTTGCCGTCGAACAGGTACCTGAAAAATTATTAAAAAAATCCAGTCTGACACGAGAGGAACTGCTTGAGGCACCCGAACCGTCTGAAGTGGCAGAAGAGTTAAAAAATTTCATCGGTGACCTGCCTCTGGTTGTTTATGAGGCTAGTTTTGTGCGCAACTTTCTCGACAGAATGGGTTATTGTCCCCCGGGACCAATAGTTCACCTGCGCCGGCTTGTTGAACGGATCTGGTCGCCCGGCGAATCCGGCCTTAATAAAGTCTTTGCAAGTCGTTTTCGAGATGATGTTGAACATGAGTTTGATGCTGTTGCGGACGTTGAGCGCACTCTCCAGATTCTGGAAGAATTACGTCCTAAATTGCCCTCGCCCGCCACGCCGGCCTCAATTAAATCTATGGAAAAAGATTCCGACCACCGCGACCCTTTCTATCACGTTCTAATTCTCGCTCGCACCCAGAAAGGGCTTGAAAACCTCTACCGCCTGGTATCTCGCAGTCATGTGAAGCACTTCTATAAGCAGCCCCGCATTCTGCGCAGTGAGCTGGAGGAGATGCGTGAGGGATTGCTGATCGGATCGGCCTGTGAAAAGGGTGAAATTTATCAGTGCCTGATTCAGGGCGAGCCCGACGAGCAGATTAAAGAGCGGATTAAATTTTATGATTTTATTGAATTACAACCCGTGGGGAATAATCGTTTTATGCTGGAAGTTGGTGACGATTATGAGTCAATAACCAGTCGGGAGGACATACGAAAT
The DNA here is from genome assembly GCA_003554945.1 of bacterium. GTDB lineage: Bacteria > T1Sed10-126 > T1Sed10-126 > T1Sed10-126 > T1Sed10-126 > T1Sed10-126. The sequence continues at coordinate 34,383 of PWHN01000090.1, read as the reverse complement.
CTTAATCGACGGCTTTATCGTCTCGGCAACGAGATAGGAAAGCCGGTGGTGGGAACCAGCGACGCCCACTTCCTCGACCCCGAGGACGAGAAGTTTCGCTGTGTGCTGCAGGCCGGGCAGGAATTTTCTGACGCTGATAATCAGCCTCCGGTCTATCTGCGCACTACAGGGGAGATGATTGAGGAATTCGACTATCTGGGCGAAGAAGAGGCAATTGAAGTGGCGGTCGATAATCCCCGGCTGGTTGCCGGTTGGTGTGAGGAACTACAGCCGGTGCCCGATGATTTTTACCCGCCTAAAGTTGACGGGGCGCGCGAAGAATTTTTGCAGACTACCGCCAGCCGTGCCCGCGATATCTATGGAGAACAACTTCCGGAGATTGTCGAGAAACGGCTGGAAAAAGAGCGTCAGGCTATTCTGGAAAACAAGTTTGAAAACCTCTACGTGGTCTCCTCCTGGCTGGTTAAAAAAAGTCATCGCGACGGATATTTGGTCGGATCACGCGGCTCAGTTGGTTCCAGCTTTGCCGCCTACCTGATGGACATTACTGAGGTTAATCCTCTCCCTCCACATTATCGCTGTGCCGGTTGTAATCATGCCGAGTTTCCTGAAGATTGTGGTGATATTGTCGGTGTTGATCTACCGCCCCAGGACTGTCCCGAGTGCGGCGAGGTGATGGAACGTGACGGCTATAACATACCTTTTGAGGTTTTTTGTGGTTTTGAGGGAGACAAGGTGCCGGATATCGATCTTAATTTCTCCGGTAACTACCAGGAGGAAATGTTTAAATACGTTGAAGAGATTTTCGGCAAAGAAAATATTTTCCGCGCCGGCACAATAACTACGGTTAGCGACAGAACAGCCGCCGGATTTGTTGGAAAATATATGGAAGAAAGGAACCTCTGGGGTAAAATGGCCGAAAAAAAACGGCTTATGAAGGGAGTCCGCGGGATTAAACAAAACACCTCTCAGCATCCCGGGGGAATGATCATTGTTCCTGAAGATCACTCCATTTATGAGTTTACTCCGATAAATTATCCCGCCAATGACCGTGAGGCCGATTTTCTGACAACCCATTTTGACTATCATGCAATGGAGGATCAATTGGTTAAACTTGATATCTTAGGCCATGATAATCCGACTCAGCTCCGGCATCTGGAAGAACTGACCGGTATTAATCCGGTTGAGATACCGCTTGATGATTCTGCCACACTTGAGCTTTTTACAAGTCTTGACTCACTTGGACTGGATCCGGAGGAGCTGGGCATGGAAGTCGGGGTGCTTGGTGTGCCTGAGTTTGGAACTACCTTTGTCCGGGACATGGTTGAGGAAACAAGACCGTCCACTTTCGCCGATCTCATTCGTATCAGTGGTCTTTCGCACGGGGAAGATGTCTGGCTGAATAATGCTCGCCGGCTGGTTAGAAAAGGAAATGTTGATTTAACCTCTGTCATTACCTGTCGTGATGATATTATGAATGAGCTAATTCGCCACGGCCTGCCGGAGTCGATTGCCTTTCAAATAATGGAAGATGTTCGTAAAGGACGTGGTCTTACCGAGGATCAGACAAGAAAAATGAAGGCTTGCGGGGTTCCCGACTGGTATATAAAAAGCTGTCATAAAATTAAATACCTGTTCCCCAAGGCCCACGCCGCTGCCTATGTCACCATGGCCTTTCGAATTGCCTATTACAAAGTTCACCATCCGGCCGCATTTTATACAAGTTTTCTCTCCCTGAAAGCTGATTATGTCGATGCTGCTCACATTACCTCCCTCGCCAAAGTGGAGGATAGGCTGGACGAGCTTGAGGCAATTATTGAACATAAAAAGTCTCAAAACCAGACGACCAGCCGGGATTCCGGCGAACTGTCGGCGCTGGAAGTTTTGCGCGAGGGTTATCTGCGCGGTGTTCAAGTAAAACCGCCCCGTCTGACCGCTTCCGAGGGCCTCCGGTTTAGTCTTGAAGGGGAAAATACGATTCGCGCCCCCTACGTGAGTATTCCCGGTCTTGGTGGCACTGTGGCCGAAGGAATTGCTCGGGAGATAAAGAACAAAAATTTCAGTTCTGTTGAAGATGTGACCAACCGAACACAGATAAATACAACCGTGGCTGAAAATGCTCGCTCCCTGGGCTTCTTCGAGGGGCTCCCCGAAACAGAAAATATAAGTCTTTTCGCATAATTGTTTAGCGGCTACTGTCAAATGCCGTTTAGTTCGTCATTCCGGCCACCGAGCCGGAATCCATGTTGAATTTTAAGCGGTTATCGGTTAAGACTTAAAAACGTGTTGCGGTTACGGGTTATTGATTGAAACTGGAAACTATAAACTGAAAACTGAAAACTATAAACGTAGATTGCGGGTCAAGCCCTGGGACGTCATACGTTCCCTAGGACGTTATTCGTTCCCGCAGTGACAACCGATAGATCATACCCGTAATGTCGCCGGGGACGCTCAACAACTTATTTTCCCTTTAGGAGTGTATAAAAATATGAAAGAAACATCACCACCATCAGCACTTACAATAGCCGGTTCTGACAGCGGAGCCGGCGCCGGGATACAGGCAGATTTAAAGGCAATGGCTCGAATTGGTGTTCACGCCTGCACTGTCATAACAGCTTTAACCGCTCAAAATACCCGTGGTGTGCAGGGGATACAGCCTGTCGGCGTGGAGTTTGTAGAAAAACAGCTTGCTTCTGTGTTGTCGGACGTCTCGCTTAAGGCGGTCAAAACCGGTATGCTCTTTGGCGCCGAAATAATAGAGCTGGTGGCCCGGCGAGCCCGTGAATTACCTAATCTTGTTGTCGACCCCGTGATGGTCGCTGAAAGTGGAGACTCGCTTCTGCAGAAAGAGGCCGAAGAGATGCTTGTGGAGAAGTTGCTGCCCCGGGCCTCTCTTGTTACTCCAAACTGGCCGGAGGCCGAGGTAATTGCCCGGCGCCTGGGGCTCTCTTTAGGGCTGGATGTTGAGACGCTGGGACGAAAAATGGCCCGCTCCCTATCAGGACCGGCCATATTGATAAAAGGAGGGCATCGGAGCGGTGAACAGGCGACTGATTTATTATTTGACAAACAGACCGACGAGGTAAAAAAAATTACAGCCCCCCGAATCCAGACAGATAACACGCACGGCTCCGGTTGTACGCTAAGCTCCTTTATTACCGCTTTCCTCGCCCGCGGCCTGGATATGGAAGAGGCCCTGCAGCAGGCAAAACAGAAACAGACCACCGCAATCGCGGAAAGTTATTCCTACGGAGCCGGACCCGGCACGTTAAATCTTCTTGAACAGTAATACTCCGGCTGCCAATTCAGCCGGTATGATTTTGCTGAACTTTCTTATTTTTTGAATTCAACTATTAAGTGCTTTTTAGATAATTTCAGAAGAGAGCAAGCCACCCCAAAAGGTCAGAGATGGATGCAAGGACTTATTGTTAAGGTTAGGAGATATCAGCTTCAGCTACGACATCGGAGGGAACATGCTAACCAAAGAGTTTGTCGTTTAAAGTGTGGATGATCTACGACCGTCAGCGTTTATCTGTGAGCTAAATGTTTTTGATTTTGCTGAATTTGAGTGGCCCTTTTCGCACTATTATTACAAGGATTTTAGCCCCCGGTGGGGCCATATTCCTTCTCCAGAATTTTGCTCCGTCGAGTGATACCATGCAGTATGGGTTCAAGAATGCTATCCGGCACAGTATCGCTGACCTCATTTTTGAGGCGATGGACAGTTTTATCAAGAGTTTGGTGGATTTCCCGGAGAATCCGATCAATTTCATCTTTGGTTAGAAGAGTGTGTGCTTCTAAGGCTCGTAAATCCTCCGGATGGATGTCATCAGGATTAGTATGTCCCTCTGGTCCCAGGGCGAAAGCGAGCACGGCTGGATAGGATTTCCGGAGTCCCTCATGAACACGGAGATTGGCTTTTGGATTATCCTGATCATACGGTTCATTGGACATAATGTCGTAAAAAGGTGTCAGGCGGTATTGATCAGGTCCACTCAGGAAAAAACTGTAGTTTTTAAGGTGTCCATCGCCTGCTCCCAGTAGCCACTGGACAATTTGACCTTTGATAAACAGGGCCTGGTCGTCACGAATTCGGTTGCTCGTTCGTAATTTATTAAGGCATTGTTTAACCAAACGCTCGCCTTCTGCGGTGTGTTCATATTTTTTAGTATGGGGCCGGCCCAGTATCTGGCAAAAATCGTCCTGATGAATACGGCGAATTGATTGCCTGGATTCATCGATAATTCGATCAAATCGTTTGACGATGAGGACGGTCTGATCACCAAACTTTTCAAGAGTGAGATCAGGAACAGGCAGGCTGAGGCGGCGGGCAAATTCCATGCAGAACCATTCATTTTCCGCGGTGTGATGGAGGTAGGGGTCGTTTGTTTGTGGTTTAAAGATATGAGACGTAGGAGTACTTTTCAGAGGTTTTAACCACTCGTCATTCCAGCGCAAAAAAGCTGTTTTCGCCTGCTGGCCGGCCAGGCTGATTCGAAAAGGTTTTTCCCGTTCGACGCCAAGCGGAATATATTCAAGGTTATTGAGGGTGGCAATAATTTCCTCTTCAGTAATTGGTTCGGCTTCAATTATGCCGGGGTCTTCAGGCAGGTTTCCTTCGGGCAAAAATTGAAAAGCTCCCACGCAGTCGTTTCCTAGCTCCTGGAGCAGAGAATGGGTGTCAATGCCTGCACTGTGTAGTGTTTCAGCTAATTTTTCCGGGTGGCAGGATCGTCCGGTAGAAGATTACTAAAAAATGTATCCACGATTGTTCCGGAATATGGTTGTTCTTGAAGCGGCATCGTCAATGAAATTGGGAAACGCTGGTTATCAAGCCAGGAGCTGTCATATTGAAACTTAATTCGACCGGAGGAATCTCTTATATAACTTCCAACCCGGTTAGCTTCATGAAACACATTTAATGTGGTCATTTAGATTCTCCCGACGGTTCGCCTCGAGGTCGAACTGCGAGCTCATAATCAAGAGCTCCCAGTAAATCCAGGACTGCATGTAAGCTAACCCCCTGCCGGGCGTTTTCAATTCTCGATATTGTTTCCCGGGCAATCCCGGTTCGATTAGCCAGATCCTGCTGGGATAATTGGCATACTTCGCGGGCTCGTTTTACAGCATGTCCAAACTGTTCGGCTGTTCTTATCTGCACCATAAACCACCTCCGGTCACTATAGTGTGACACATATATTACAAAAAGTCAAAGTGATATATTTATTACATCACTGCAATGTGACACATATATAACAAGAAATACTTGAACCACATTCATAATGTGTATCTATGATACAGCACTCAAAGCTGTATTGGCAAATAAATCAAGTTGTAATATCAACCCAAAAAACTCTTTTTTGTAAATTATTCACTTTATTGAAAATAATTCTTGAAAAGTTTAATATTAATGTGTTAGATTTGGAGCGTGGGAACCGTCGCGGTCTGATGGTGAACACTACCAAGGGAGACAGGATATCAACATAATCCGTTGGATAACTGGTTGATGATGGAGGACCCGGTGAGTGGCGATGCTACTGGATGTACCTACGGAGCAGACAACCGGACTGAGGTGCTACCGTAAACTTGGAACATCGGTAATTTGCTCTAAATAAATTCTCTGATATTCTCACCATCAGTTCGTCGGCAATTTTTGTTGGACTGGATTAGAGAAAAGCCGAGCCAGGATTACTATTAGGAGGGCTACTTATGACATCAGGAAACATACTATTTATATTGTACTTTTTTGTTTTCATAATCTTCTTTCAATTTTTCTATAAACTGATGAGATTGAAAACAAAAAATATTTTTGGAAAAGTAAGCGGAATATTATTTATCACAGGGAGTTCCCTTTTCCCGATAGTATTTTTTCATTATGTATTGGTGCCTTTTATTTTGGGGTTTATATATATTTTCCAGACATGTTTTGTTAACAGATCATAATCATTCCCCGGTGGGATTAGAGTAACCATCCAACATTTATGTATAGCAGAGCAACAACTCTTTGTGGAATGATATGTCATGTCTCTCCAGTGAGAACTTTCCCATCAGTTGAATAGACGGGCAAATTTTGGTATCCTTTAAGCTATGAGTATAAATATAAACAGTTTCTTTCGGATTATACTTTTAATTACTGTTTTGCTGGTGGTCGGGGGAGTCTCTGTCGAGGCAGGCACCTACGATCCTTATGAAGAGATCTACCTTGAGGAAATAGAATTGCGGGGACTTAATCTCTGGGCTGACCAGGACGTTGAGGTGCTTGTTGAGGCCAGCGGCCTGGTGGAGGGGGACACCTACACGGTGCGGGAACTTGAAGCCCGGGCCGACGAAGCAGTTAGTGCTCTTGTGGTCGAGGGGCTCTTTGCCGACGTAATTACCCGCCTTCAGAACGGCCGATTAATTTTTGAGCTTTACGAAAATCCCCGCCTGGGAGAAATTAATTTTGAGGGAAATGTTGAGGTCACCGATGAAGAGCTTGAAGGTGTCTTACTGCTGCAGCCGGGAGAACCCGCCAGTGAACACGAAATTTCTTCGGCACGGCGGGAATTAAGCCAGTTTCTACGAATGCAGGGCTTTGACCGGTCAGCGGTCGAGGTTTCTGTTCAGGAGGCTGAAGGGATTGTTAACGTTCAGTTTCTCATTGATGAAGGGACGCAGCGGCTGATTACCAGCGTTCATTTTGATTTTGAAGAGATAAATTTACTCCAGCGCATTCACCGGGTCTGGGGGATTGGCTGGGAAAATCCACTGCGTGAGGGCATGCCTTATTCTCCTCAGCATATACAGATGGGTATGGAAGCGATACGGAACTGGTATCATAATCGCGGCTACATGGATGTTCAGATAGAGCCCCGTATATTTTATAACCGGCGGGAACAGGGGTATGACGTTATGTTCTACATGCGCGAGGGTCCCGTCTATTCGTTTGGTGAGATAGAAATTTTAGACAATGAAGTTTTTGATGACGAAGAACTGCTGCAAAAGGTACCACTTTCCTCGGGAGATATTTTTCGCGAAGACCGTCTGCGTGAAGGTCTGCAGGCGATCGAGGATCATTATCAATCCCAGGGATATATTGAGGCGCGGGCGCTGGATCCAGGACAATTTCAAATTGAGCGCGACCGTGAGGCCGGCGTGGTTAACGTAAGAGCCCGTGTCTATGAGGGCCGGCCATTTTATGTTGAACGGATAGAGATTCATGGGAATGAACAGACTTATGAGCGGGTAATTCGTCGAGAAATACGGTTGCGTGAGGGGGATTTATTAAAAGGAGAGCGAATCAGGGACTCGCGTCGCCGGCTCTTTAATCTTGGTTTTTTCCGTGACGTACAGATGGATCTGTTGCCCGGGACACAGGAGGACAAAAAGGTCCTGCGGGTGCAGGTCGCCGAAGGCCGGACCGGTCATCTGGAATTTGGAGGGGGCTACAGCAGTGCTACCGGTTTCACGGGACAATTGCGGCTGGAAAAGGATAACTTCAGTCTTTATGATTGGGATCAAGGTTTTACCGGTCGCGGAGAAAGTTTGGAAGCCTCAATGAACATGGGGCAGCGAGAAGACAGCTACCGTCTCTCCTGGCGGGACCCGTGGATAAACGACAGTGTTGATTCAGACAAATCCCCGCCAATGGTTCCAATTTCTTTTGGTTTCACCGGTTTCCAGCAAATTTACCGGCGTGACGAGGGTTACGATCGTTTTGATCGAGGCGGCTCCGTCCGCATGGGTCGTGAGTTTGGGCCGGCTCTTTCTAACCAGATTGACGCCGAGTATTCTTTTCGCAGTGTCGAGGTACGTGATCTTGACGAAGTGGACGCCGATGATATACCACGTGATTTTAAAGAAGAGGCCGCGGGCGATTCAGAGTTTAAAAGACAGATCAGTTCGATAAAAGTTGGACTCCAGCGAGACCGTCGTAATGTACGCCGTTTTCCAACTGAAGGTTATTACGTGCGCGGTTCCGCTCTGCTGGCCACAGATTATATTGGCGGTAATTCAAACTACTACGAACCCGAGCTTGACTACCGGCACTATATTCCTTTCGTTGGTCCAACCTTTTGGGCTGTTCGGGCCAACTACCGGACTCTCGATTCCTGGGAAGACAAGGAGGACAATCCCATTCCCAGCTTTGAACGTTACCGTCTGGGTGGCTTTCGAGATGTGCGTGCTTATGGTTTCCGTGACATAATGATTTATGATAATGGAGAAAGGGATCGTGGTGGTAATTCGGCCTTTTTTACCAATCTGGAGCTTCGTTCCGAAATGATAGAAAATACAATGCAACTCTTTATTTTTGCCGACGCCGGAGATGTATACGAAAGTTCCTGGGGATTCTCCGCGTCTGATTTAAAACGGTCATACGGCACGGGGTTTAGAATTCAATCGCCTATGGGGCCAATGATATTTAGCTGGGGACGGAAACTGGATGATACTTATCCGGGGGCTGACGATGCCGGTGAGTCCAGGGTTGATTTCACAATTGGGACCGGGTTTTGATAGATATGCAAACAAATAATTTAAATCCTTATCTTGCCGGCGGAATCATGGGACTTCTGCTTATGGTTGGAGTAGCTCTTCTTTCCAGCCCCGGCTGGGCGCCGCAGATGATTCGTGTTGGCGTAGTAAACTGGGAACAGGTAGTTGCCAACTATGAGGAATTCCAGCAAGATATAACTGAGCTGGAGTCGCAACGTCAGCGGTTGCTGGAAATGATAGAATCCGCGGGTGAAGATCCTGCTGAGGCTGATGACGCTGATCGGCAGGTTTATGTGGAAGCGCTGGCTCAGCTTGACAGCCGCCGTGAGAATCTCATCCGTTCGGCTCACAACCGCATTTACTCGGTGATTGAGGACGTTGCAATCACTAACGGCTATAGTCTTGTCCTCTCGGAGAACGAAGTTCTTTATGCCTCAGAAGTTTATACTGATCTTACCACCTCCGTGGTTGAACAACTAAATCAGTAGTTTACATTAAGCTTATATTTTACTGGAGGAATATTCATGTCTAAAAAAATGCTATACTTGCTGATGCTGATTGTTCTTGTTCCTGTCTTGATGTTGTCAATTGAGACCTTTACCGGTTCCTATTTATACAGCAGGGAGGATGTTGACCCGGAGCCGGCGACCGACGTGAGGGAAGGATACGTTGACCTTGAGGTGGCGCTGGGGGAGTTTGGTCCTTATCGGGAGGCACAGCAGGAGCTGACAGATTATCAGCAGGAGCTTCAGGCGCAAATAGATGAGATGGAGGAACAGCTTGAGGAGCTTCAACAGAGTCTGCAGTTTCGTTCGCCGGAGGGGCAGCGAGAGATACAGGAGCAGATGCAGCGGTTGTTTCAGGAGTATCAGACGTTAATTCACGAGAGTGAAGCGCGTCTTGACCAGCGCGAAGAAGAACTGCTGGAGCCGGTTCACCAGCAGGTGCAGGTAGCCGTAGGAAATCTTGGCGAAAATTTTGACCTCGACGTAATAAAACAGTTTGACGGTGTTGGCACCGACGTGCTCTGGGTTGCTCCCCGGGTTGATTTTACCGAAAAACTTATTGATGAGCTTCAGGCTCTGGAGGATAACTGAATTCAGATGAGCGACGCTCTTACGTCTGCGGTAACAAAAAAGCTTTCTGAGATCGTTTCAGAAATTCCCACGGCCGCGCTAAAAGGAGAGGACCGGGAAATTGAGGGGCTGGTGCCGCCGGGAGAGGGCAGCGAAACTGTGGCTGAAGTCTGGCGCCAGGGTGTGGTCCAAACCTCTAATCCGGTTCTGGTTGACGCCGGCCTTGAAATAGAAAATTCTGGCCCGCAAGTTGTGGTTGAGGAGCTGGAGGATTACTTGCCCGAACTCCTCTCGCTTTTTGAACCACAGCACAGTTTTGAGGGAATATTCGACGGCGCTTATATTGCCGATGATTTTTCGTTTGAGGATTCGGTTTACGTTGGCCCCGGTGCTTATGTAGGTCCGGGAGTAAGGGCTGGCGACGGAGTGACAATAGAATCCGACGTATATATTCGGGGAGACGTTAGCCTCGGGGCAAACGTCCATCTCTTCTCCGGAGTGAAAATCCAGTCCCCGGCTGAAATTGGCGAAAATGCTATTATTCACTCCAATACCGTGATTGGTGCCGACGGCTATGGATATATTCAGCGCGACGATAAGCACGTTAAAATCCCCCAGATCGGTCGGGTGATAGTGGAGGAAAATGTTGAGATAGGGGCCAATTCAACAATTGATCGGGCCACCCTCGGAGCAACAGTTGTTGGCGTCGGAACTAAAATTGATGACCAGGTTCACGTTGCACATAATTGCAAAATAGGGCAGGGGTGTCTTATAATTGGTAAGTCTGGACTGGCCGGCAGCGTTACACTCGGTGACGGGGTTGTGGTTGGCGGGAGCACATCAATTAAAGATCATGTTGAAATTGCTGACAACGTTATGATTGCCGGGCGCAGCGGTGTAACTAAAGATGTTGAGGAGGAGGGCAAGATTATCAGTGGTTTTCCTGCCCGAGATCATCGCAGTGAGTTGAAGGCTCAGGCGCTGTCTCGTAAACTCCCTGATATTTATTCCCGGATTAAGAAACTGGAAAAGAAATTAGAAAACAAGTGAGGAGATCGAGCTGTGAGTACTGACTATTACCGTAAAAGACGCACTCTTGCCGATAGGGTAGAAATAGAAGGCATTGGCATCCACACTAACAGTGAAACCCGAGTGCTGGTTGAACCCGCTGAATCGAGGGAGGGAATTAAGTTCATTCGAACGGACCTTGATCAGGATGTTGTTTTTGAACCTTCGGTTGATGCAATTGAGGATATCCCCCGTGCTACCGTACTTTCCAGTTCTGGCGAGGAACTCTATACCGTTGAGCATATAATGGCAGCTTTTTTTGGCCTCGGAATTACCGACGCCAACGTTTACGTCGAAGCGCCCGAGATTCCTGCTCTTAACGGTAGTGCGGCCGGTTTTGTTGAAATTTTCGAGGAGACTGGTCTGGAAGAGCTCTCCGGCACGCGTGAAGTTTATCGCGTTAACAAGCCGCTTTACGTTGAGGACGGTGACCAGTCGATAGTTCTGCTGCCCGACACTGAATTTAAAATTAGCTGCACAATCAGTTTTGATAACGAATATATTGGTGATCAATTCTTATCTTATTCGTTATCCCCTGAAAGTTTTGGTGAGTCGATAGCTCCGGCCCGAACTTTTGGTTTCAAAGAAGAAATAGAAGATCTGCTGGAAAACAATCTTGCCCTGGGGGGTAGTCTGGATAATGCAATTGTTCTGGACAAAGAAGGTAACCTGCTTGGGGATGAGCCGCAATTTTCGGATGAATTTGTGCGTCACAAGGTGCTCGATATAATTGGCGATCTGGCTTTACTTGAAACTTTTATAGTTGGCCACGTGGTTGCTGTCAAAAACAGCCACTTTCTCAACGTTGCTCTGGCGGAAAAACTTGCCGGTCGCATAAGTAAATCGCCGGCTGAAATTGCTCACCAGGCGCGTCGCGGTGGTGACGAAATGATGAACATTGATGCCGTTCTTGACGTTCTGCCGCACCGTTATCCACTTTTGTTAGTTGATCGTATTCTTTCTATGGACCACGAGAAAGAGAAGGCCATCGGGCTCAAGAACGTTACCATCAACGAAGAGTTTTTTCAGGGACACTTCCCCGGCGATCCCATTATGCCCGGCGTTTTAATTATTGAGGCAATAGCTCAGCTCGGCGCGGCCTGGATCCTGTCGCGTCCCGGAAACGAGGGCAAAAATATTTACTTTATGGGTGTCGATAACGTAAAATGGCGTAAACCCGTGCGTCCTGGTGATCAGCTTATCTTTGAGGTCACCGGCAAACGGCTGCGCAGTCGCTCGGGGATGATGGAAGGCAAGGCGTATACTGACGGTGAAGTGGCCACCGAGGGATTGTTTAAATTTGCGCTGGTCGATTGATTGGACTGGTAGATTAAGCCCTTTATTCGTCCGGTAGTAAATAAAAAGCAGTTATTAGCTGATTCAGATAGGAGATATTACGCCTTTCTTAACTAATTTATCAGTAACTTATGATTTTAAAAATGTGAAATTAAAGACAAGGAGTTTTCATTATGACGGTTGTTCACGAGACTGCTATAGTTCATGACGGGGCCGAACTGGATAAAGACGTTGAAATTGGCCCGTTTTCCATAGTGTCATCAGAGACAAAGGTTGGAGCTGGAACTAAAATTGGTGCTCGCGTTACTTTCGAAGGTGAAGTTATAGTGGGCAAAAATAACGAAATTCAAAATGGAGCGGTGCTTGGTACCCCACCACAGGATTGGTCCTATGAGGGTAACGACACTGGAGTGAAAATCGGTGATGACAATATTTTGCGAGAGTTTATCACGATAAATCGGGCCACGGAATCAGGTAGCTATACCACCGTCGGCAACGATAACATGATAATGGCTTACTCGCACATAGCTCACGATTGTTCGGTGGGTAACAACAATGCGCTGGCCAACGGCGTAACGCTGGCCGGTCATGTCGAAGTGCAGGATCATGTCATGATGGGAGGACTGACCCCGGTACATCAATTCGTAAAAATTGGCTCCCATACTATGGTTGGCGGATTGAGCCGCCTGAACAAAGATGTCCCCCCCTATATTCGTATTTCCGGTAATCCAGCCAAAGTCTATGATTTAAACAGTATTGGTCTACGCCGGCACGGAATTTCCGGAGCCGATCGCCGTCTCTTAAAACGGGCTGTGCGAATTATCTTTCACTCCGATCTTAACACCAGTCAGGCTCTTGATAAAATTGAAACAGAGATGGAAACTAATCCCCATCTGGAGATTCTTATAAATTTTATTCGTAATTCCGAGCGAGGCATTCATAAATGAGTCAAAGTCCCGTTGCTATTCTCGCGGGCACGGGGTCTTTGCCGCTGCTGGCAGCTAAAAAGTTTAAACAACGTGACCGTCGTGTAAATCTCTACAGCCTGACTTCCACCCCCCATCCCGAGCTTCATGAAGTTGTAGATCACTTTAACATGGTTGAACCAGAACGCTTCGGGACTGTGCCGCGTATGTTGAGCGAGGATGGGGTCAAGGAAGTTTTGCTTGTCGGCGACGTGGACAAAAAAAAGATATTTGATCAGAAAGTCCATGAAAATGCTGACGCGGCCGTCAAACGGCAGTTAGATAAGCTTAAAGATAAAGGGGATGACGAGATCATTCGGGCGGCCGCTCGGATGCTTAAGTTTCGTGGGTTGCGTGTCCTTGGAGTTAACGAAATTCTTGCCGATCAGCTAACTCCGGCCGGCCATATAGCTGGACCTGAACCCTCGGAATACTGTCTTGCAACGCTGACCAAGCTTTCGTCGCTTGCGGTTAAGCTTGTCGACGAAGAGGTTGGACAGGCGGTTACCGGGAAGGAACAGACCGTCGTCGCAGTTGAAGGCGTTGAGGGAACCTCGCAGCTTATTCGTCGAAGCTCTAGACTGGCCGGCGACGGCCTGGTGTTACTGAAGATTGCCCGTTCCTCCCAGGATTACCGGTTTGACGTACCGGTAGTTGGGCTTGAGACAGTTCGCTTACTTACGCAGGCTTCAGCCGATTTGCTGGCCGTTGAAGCCGATGTTACTCTCTTTTTGCAGCAGGATGAATGTTTTCAGCTTGCTGAAGAAAATGAACTTTCAATTATGGGCTGGCAGCGACCCTCTACTTCAGTATTTGGGCGGTTAAAAAAATGGTTCGTCGGATAATTTTTGATCTGGATGACACTCTTCTTCAGTCGGGAAAGTATTATAACCGTCAACTGGATGAGTTTGCTAATTTTGTGACCACGAATTTTGCCGAACTCGATTCTGAAAAAGATGTGCTAAAACGTTATAATTTAATTGATCAAAAGGTAATTGAAGAAGTAGGCCTGGCTCGTGAGCATTTTCCTCTCTCCATGGTTAAGACCTGGCAGTTTTACTGTGATCGGTTTGATTACCCTGAACGTAAAGAAGATCTGGACAGGTGCCGACAAATTGGGGAGGCTGTTTATGAAATAATTCCAGAACCACTTCCCGGTGCTTTTGAAGTGCTGGAGCAACTGTCAGAGCGTTTTGATCTCCTGCTTTATACGATGGGAGATGTGGAGATACAGACGAATAAAATACGGCACCATAGGCTTGATCGCTGGTTTGGTGAATTTCATATTTTTCCCTATAAAGATGTTAAAACTCTCTCCTGTGTTCTCCCCCCCTATCCCCCTGACATGGTTTCAATTGTCGGTGACTCCCTGCGCGGCGAGGTCGAGCCTGCTATTGAGCTTGGTCTGCGCCCGGTTCATATCAAATCGGACTTTCCCTGGAATTATCACGAAGTTGATGTCAGCGCGGATTATCCTTCAATCTCCTCTTTGCCTGAGCTTCTGCAGTATTTACCATGAGCGGCGAGGAGGCTGAAGCCCGGCGCCAGGTAATAGTTGAGGCTGAGACTAAGCCTGAAGCTATGAAAAAGGGAGCCGAGGAACTCGGTCTTACCCTGAGCGAAATTGAAGCCACAGTTATTCAGGTAGGGACTTCTGGCTTGCTTGGTTTTTTTGCCCGGCCCTGGAGGCTTCGGATTCGTCCCCGGGTATCTGACGATTCCTTGCTGGAAGCAACTCTGGAAGAGGCACTCGAGGCGGCAGAAGGGGTTGATGGTTCCTTCAACCTCCAGGTTAGTGAAGGTAAAATTTTGCTTACTATTCATCCTCCACTTGGCACCGGTAAAGCTGTGGAGGCTGATGAAATAATTGACCATCTACAGCATATTGGCCTGGAGTACTGCGATTTTGATGAAGTGAGAAAGGCCGCTCTGAATCCAGACGGCGAACCGGTTAAAATAGGGGTCGTCCCACCGGATGAAAATTTTAACGCTCGTTACGAAGTCCAGGTTCTCGAGGAGGGGCTGTCGGCTCGAATGACTATTTTACCCCCTCGACTGGGAGGTGAGCCGGCTTCGCTGAAAGGAGCTCGAAGAAAATTAAAATCGGAGCGCATAACCGAGGGGATTAAGTGGGATCGAATTGAAAATATGATTGAAAACGAGAATTATAACGAACCCGTCGAAGTGGCCCGGGGTCGGCCGCCGGAGAAAGGGGACCCTGCCGAGGTAATCACCTATTTTGAGACGGATAAAAAACCACGCCCCGCGGAGTCGGAAGGACGGGTTGATTTCCGTGAATTAAATCTCATTAATAACGTGGAAGAAGGGGAAATACTGGCCGAGATTAGACCGGCTACGCCGGGAAGACCGGGGATCACTGTTCGGGGAAAAAAGATTAAAGCCGAGCGAGGCGATGAAAAGAATATTGTGGCGGGAAAAAATGTTCGCCGCCAGAACAACAAATTCTACGCTACGGCCAGTGGTAACGTTACTATTAGCGAGGGCGAACTCCGGGTTCAGGAAATTTATATTGTTGAAGGCGACGTTGATTACAGTACCGGGAATATTGATTTCGACGGTACTGTTGTAGTTAAGGGTAATGTACACGATAGATTTAAGATAAAAGCCAGTGGGGACATAATAATCGAACAAGGGGTAGGCAAATCCTATATTCAGTCCGAACAGGATATTGTTGTCAAAGAAGGCATTCGGGGTAAAGGCGGCGCCCAGCTTAATGCTCGGGGAAACGTCATATCAAGTTTTATCGAACAGGCCGGTGTGATAGCCCAGGGCTATGTGATTGGTGGAGAAATGATCTTACACAGCCGTATTGATGCAGGCAAAGGTATTTATGTTGCCGGCGGTCGTGGCCTGATAACCGGTGGATCGGTCCGGGCAGGACTTTTTATTTATGCCTGTGAAGTAGGCTCTATCGGTACCACAGAAACTCGTATGGAGGTTGGTATTGATCCCGGGTATTTTCGTCGTGCTGCCCGTATAGAAGGAAAGTTAGTCGATCAGCGGGAAAAACTGGATAAGATAGAAAGAGCAGTCAATACATTGGAGGGGCGCGGACCTCTGCCGGAAAAGGACCGAGAAAAATTAGAAAAGTTACTCGCTAATCGGGAGCGCCTTCAGCAAAACATTGAAAATTTCGAAGAGGAAAAGGATTCCCTTTTTAAACAGGCTACCTTGCGTGAAGACGCGCTTATTTCAGTTGAAAATGCAGTTCATTCGGGAACACGAATAGGTATTGGTAGTGATTATCGTTTTATTCGAACTGGCGGAGTTCAACACTGCACCTTTCGACTTCGGGACGGACGGGTGGAAATTCATAGTTTCTATGAAATTTCGCCGCCGGAAATTACCTGAGCTGAAATTAATATTCTCTTTTGCCTTATGAAGGGACAAGAGAACGGATTGCCGGGGCAAGCCCTGGGACGTCATACGTTCCCGGTAATAACGGGGGTTAGGTAGGTTCTGGTATGATGTTGAACACAATTTAAAATATTTGCCTGAGTTGTTATAATTATATTGTCTATAGAGCCTTTTGTTTAATATAAAATTAACCGGCTTAGTTTCGGTTTTATTTTTCTTGTCCCCCTAAGGGGAAATGGGTGATTCTGGTGAAGCTCGACTGGAAGATATACGTTGTCATCGCAAGCTTCTGTGTGGGGATGTTTCTGGGCTATGTTTTTCTTGGGGGGCTTCTGGCCGGAGAACGTTCCGAGCTTGAACAGCAATACCAGGTGTTTAGTAACGTCTACAGCTATGTAAATAATTTTTATTTTGACGAAGATGGCATTGACGATGAGAAGATGCTTCACGGCGCTTTCACCGGTTTCATTGAGGCGCTTGATGATTGTCCTGTAAAACTCCTTGATGAGCGAGCTTACGACAGTATCCGTGATGCGTCAGAAGAGACCGAAGAGGCGGTTGGTCTCTATCTTACCACTAAAAATGACACGTTGATTATTGGCCCGCCTAAGAGTAATAAAAAGATTTATGATCCTGATTATTTTCCCTTTGACACAGGATATTTCACCGGTAATTATTATCGCGGGGTTAGTGGGGAACCAGCGGTGGTCTTTAAGGAAATTTTTAATGTAGTTGCTGAACGGTGTGAGCTTGAGCCCGCCAAAAAGTTTCAAGCAGCTATTAGTGGTATGCTGGGTAGTCTTGAAGACCCGCACACGCAACATCTTGATCAGCGTAGTTATCAGGAAATGCAAACTTCCACTGAACAGCAATTTGGCGGGCTGGGAATTCAGATTTCCATGGAAGACGATGAGTTGATAGTAATTGCTCCTATGTCTGGCACGCCCGCTATGAGGGAGGGCTTGATGCCGGGGGATCGGATTAAAAAAATTGACGGAGAAGATGCTTCCAAACTTGATGGCATTGAAGCTGCCGTGGATCGCCTTCGGGGCGAACCCGACAGTGAGGTGACTCTTTTGATCGGTCGCTCGGGAATGGAACCCTTTGAAGTGACAATAATTCGAGAAATCATTTCGGTGGAAAGTGTTTACCATTCCCTAATTGAGCGCGATGGGCACAAGCTGGGCTTTTTGCGAATTAATAATTTTGGTGAGAAAACAGCGGGGGAAGTAAAAGACGCACTCGCTGAGTTGCATGAAAAAGGGATGGAGGGTCTTGTCTTAGATCTCCGGAATAATCCCGGGGGAATACTTCGGGCCGCTAACGATGTTGCCGATATCTGGATTGATGACGGCAAAATTGTTTATACGAGTGGACGTATTGGTGAACACGATATGAACGTTTGGGCTCGTGCAGATGAAACTGAAGGGGATTACCCCATGTTTGTCGTTGTTAACGAAGGTTCGGCCAGTGGGTCTGAAATTGTCGCTGGTGCTCTGCGTGATCACAGTCGGGCTATTGTCGCCGGAGATACTACCTTTGGTAAGGCCAGTGTTCAGTCAGTCTTCCCGCTGCCCGATCGCTCCGCTCTGAAAATTACCACTGCCAGCTACTTTACTCCCGAGGGTTATAAAATAGAAGGACGAGGAATTTCTCCACACCGGGCGGTTCGGCAGGACGCTATAGACACCCCCATACAGAAAGAAATGCGTAAATTACAGATGGGAGATACGGTAATCGACTTCGTTCGTAACTATCCGGAACCGTCCGAGGAAGATATAGAACTTTTTGTTGAGGAGTTAAGAGAACAGGGATTTACTTTGCCGGAAAAGTATATTCGCCACCAGATTAAAAATCAGCAGTATGCCACACGTGGTGAAGAACTGGTTGTTGATCTGGCCACCGACCCTCAGCTGGATAATATTCTGAGCAAACTGGTTAATGCACTCAGGGTTGATCCATGGAACATTGAAGAAGCTCTGGCCCTGTTGTCTGCTCATGAAGGGTGAATACTGGCTTGTCGCAGCGGCTTTAATTTTATTTCTGGTTGCCCTCACATTTTCTTATTTTCCACAGACAAATAGACCCCCGGAAAATAAATTAGAGTCAAGTCCGGCGGTTTCTGAACAGCTTTCCCAGTATGACGGTGAGGCTCACTCCCCCGATTCAAACAGACCGCGGGTAGCCATAGTTATTGATGATTTGGGTTGGGAGCTGGGTACGATCCCGCTCTACGAACAGGTTCCAGCTCCCTTGACTATGGCCTTGATGCCGGAGCGTCCACATAGTGATTACCACTATCAACTCTGGCGCGACAAATATGAGTTTATAATTCATATGCCGATGGAACCGCTGGGGTATCCTGACGACGACCCGGGCGAACACGCTCTGATGACTGGAATGAACCGTTCAGAGGTTATAAATAAAATAGAAAAAGTAGTAGAGTTATATCCGAGTATGGTTGGGATGAACAATCACATGGGCTCCGCTTTTGTTCGTCATCAGCCGGGGATGGAAGCTGTTATGGCGGCGCTTTCAAAACACGACATGTTTTACCTGGACAGTCGTACCGATGATGCCTCAGTTGCTGCTGAAACAGCTCGAAAACATGGTGTGCCGGTTGAAGAAAGTGATGTTTTTCTGGACGGTCAAACGGATAAAGAACATATTCGGGGGCAGTTTAAAGAGCTGATGGAGGTGGCTAAAACCCGGGGGGAGGCTATTGCTATCGGTCACATTCAAACCCCAAACACGGCCCGAGTTCTATACGAAATGGTTCCCAAATACAAACAAAAGGGGATAGAATTTGTCTACTTAAGTGAGCTTTTTGATCTATCTCCACTTCGGAGACGTATTTTTACCTCGACGAACTAAAATTTTCCTTTTCCTCTTTCAGGTTTGTGTTAAAATCTTTGTCCCAGAAAATCTGGGTGCGAATAAATTCACTCAGTTGTAAAATTGTTGTCCTATACTTCTTTAAGTGGTGAGCAGTAAAATGGATCTTTCAGAACTTGAAGTCTTAACTTATGACATCCGTGCGGATGTTGTTGACATGATTAATACTGCCGGCAGCGGTCATCCGGGTAGCTCTCTATCCATGGTTGAGCTGACTGCTGTGCCCTTTTTCCGAATAATGAATTTGGATCCGGAAAATTCACTGTGGCCCAAACGGGATCGTTTTGTCCTCAGCAAAGGTCACGGCGTTCCCACTCTTTACTCAGTTCTCGCCCGGGCTGGATATTTTCCCCTGGAAGAACTTTCTACTCTTCGTAAATTTGGCAGTCCGCTGCAGGGTCACCCGGATTTTTCCCGTCTGCCCGCTGTGGAAGCTTCCACAGGCTCCCTCGGCCAGGGGTTGTCTATAGCAGCTGGTATTGCTCTGGCCGCCGAACAGCTTGATGAAAATTTTCACTCTTTTTGTCTGCTTGGCGACGGTGAACTTGATGAGGGTCAGGTTTGGGAGGCAGTCGCTTTCTCGGCGCATCATAATCTCGGAAATTTAACGGCGGTTGTCGATTACAATAAATTCCAGCTGGACGGACCTGTTGACGAGATACTTGGTTTGGAACCGCTGGTTGAAAAATGGCAGTCCTTTGGCTGGCAGGTCAAGGAAATAGACGGACATGATTTAAAAGCCGTGGACAGTGCTTACCGCTGGGCACAAAAAGATCCCGACACACCGCGCGCTATAGTTGCTCATACGGTAAAAGGGAAAGGAGTCTCTTTTATGGAACATAATAACGATTTTCACGGTGTTGCCCCTGATGATGAGGAGACGAAGCAGGCCCTGCAAGAGCTGGAGCAGGCCCGCAAGGGGGTAAAAAAATGAATTTAGAATACGGCCCTCCGACTCGTAATGCCTATGGTGAAGCGCTTGTCGAACTTGGACGTCAGCACGAGGAAATTGTCGTTCTAGACGGTGATCTTGCCAAGTCAACTCGAACTTATATGTTTCAGCAAGAATTTCCGGAGCGCTTTTATAATGTGGGAATCCAGGAAGCAAACATGGTTGGTCTTGCCGCTGGTCTGTCGGCCAGCGGGCTGCTCCCTTTTGTTAGCAGCTTCGCCTGTTTTCTGACTAATCGCGCTTATGACCAGATGCGTGTTTCGGTTGCTTATCCTCGTTTGAATGTAAAATTTGTTGCCTCCCATGGCGGTATAAGTGGGGGAGAAGACGGTGCCACACAGCAGAGCGTGGAGGACCTCGCTCTCATGAGTTCCCTGCCCGGAATGATTGTATGTGTGCCCGCGGACGGATATGCCACCCGTGCCCTCATGCCTCAGTTATTGACCGCTGAGACCTCTTGCTACATGCGCACCGGACGACCCCGGGTTCCTGTTATTTATGATAGCGAAAGTGAAAGCGGTATTGAGCTGGGCAAGGCAAACGTGATTCGCCCCGGGGACGATTTAACTATTGTTGCCTGTGGATTACTTGTCGCTGAAGCGCTTGTTGCGGCGGAAAATCTTGCCGAAGAAGGTGTGGAAGCAGAGGTGATTGACTCGCATACCATGAAGCCGCTGGATGAGGCTACGATTGTTCAGTCGGCTCGTAAGACAGGTCGGGTTGTGGTGGCCGAGGAACATCAGATCTGGGGGGGACTGGGGAGTGCAGTTGCTCGTGCTCTTAGTGCCCGCGAACCGGTTCCTATGCGTTTTGTGGCAATTGATGATACTTACGCAGAGTCAGGAGAAGCGCGTGAACTGCTTGATGCTTACGGGCTTACCGCACCACACATTTACAATAAAGCCCGGGAGCTACTCGACTAAGTTGGGGATATAATCAACACTTTAGAGCTGCATGATGCGGTAGTAAAAGCACCTCCCGATTTGATCGTGCAGGGTCTTGATTTAAAAGTACGCTCCGGCGAGTGGCTTAATCTTGTTGTTCACGAGGCAAGTCGTGAACTACGCGACACGCTGGCCCTGGTTCTGGCTGGTCTCCGTCGCCCCGGCGGGGGTATTTTATACTGGAATGGTCGTGATGCCTGGCGAAATATTTTTGTCTTCCGTGATTCCCTGCGTTTCATTACTGCCTCTCCAGAGCTTTTTCTCTCACTCACTGCCGCTGAAAATTTAAACTTTTTTACCGCCCTTTTTTCTCTCCGCGGCTCAGTTCGGTCTGATTATTTAAAAAATATTGATCCCGACGAACTGGTTACTTTCTTGAGTGCCAATCGGCTCTTCATGCTTAAAATGGCAACTGTACTTACCGCCCCCCGCCCTCTGGTTGTATGTTCTTATCCCCTCGAGAGATTAAACTTCAGACAATACAACCTGGTCTGTAAGGATCTTCAAAATTTTGTCCAAGATTCTCGCATAGTAATCACGATAGATACGGTTCCGCATGAGCAGGCCTCTGACAATCTTCTCATTAAAACCGACACTTCATCCTCGGAGGAGATTCCTGTGGGTGAGGAAGATGTTTAAAATTTTTCATATCCTTGTATTAGAGATGAAGCTCTTTGTACGTAACTTCTTCACCGTTGTCTTGCTATCAGCGATTGGAGTCGGGTTCCTCTTGTTATCAGTCTCTCTTTCCCGGATTGTTCCCGCCCTTTCGGCTGATATATTGAGCCTGGGACTCTGGCTGGCAATTCTTTTTACCACCCTGCTGTCACTTTTTCCGGTAATTGCTCGAGATTGTCAGTATGGTCTCGTACAACAGTATGCGCTTGCGGGCGTCGACTGTTTTGAGTATCTTCTGGAAAAACTTTTTGTTGCATTATTGCGTCTTCTGCTTCCTGTTGCTGTATATTCGTTTTTGATCTTTTACTTGCTGGAAATCGATGCCGGACAGTTCTGGTTGCTTTTTATACTCGCTCTCCTGCATGCTTTTGCCCTCTCTGAACTTATTATTTGGCTCGGTTCTCTAACCGGTGAATTTTCTAATCACGTTTTTTTCCTTCTTTTTCTACCCTTTTTACTTCCCCATTTACTATCGGCTCGCTACTTGTTCCGATTGGTTTTTGAGCCGTCTGGAGCTTATCCCTGGGCCTGGTTCTACTGGCTTTTGAGTTATTTGATAATTTTATTTGCCGGTCTCTGGCTTGTTGGCGAGTTTTTCTGGGAGGAGTTTTGATGAAAGTATTCCTTCGTTTTCTTGATTTCCTCATCTTCTTACTTGTGCTTGTCGGCGGGCTTTATGGTTTCGCCAATGTTGCCCGGGGGGACTGGCGTCTTTTCTCACCTGTTGCCTTCAGTGTTTTTTACTACTCGCTGGCCGTGGTTAGCTTTGTCTTCCTCTTTGTCTTTGCTTTTGCCACTTATTTTTATCTGCTTTCCCATGGTAGTGAGCGGATTGCTCGTCTGCGCTCGCTTGCTGCTGTGCTTTTTTTGGCCTCCGGTTCCATTGTTCTGCTCGGGGTAATTCAAGGCTTGTTGGAAACTGCGCAGCCCTTTTATTATGAAACTGTCTGGCTCTCCTATTCGCTTCTCTGGGCTATGCTTGCCACCTGGTTTCTTCTTCACCGTTACCTTGCCCGGCAGAAAGCAAGTCAAAATCTTGCGGCGATTTTCGGGCTGCTTATTGCTCTCCATTTTCCGCTTGTCCTCACCGCTTTCAGCTATCATTTGTATCCGCTTCCGCCAACCGGCTTCGCGCTTCGTGACTTTAACTTTATCGCCGCCCTTATTTTCTTCCTCGCTCTCCTCTTCATCCGCTTTTACTTCCATTTTCTGCCTCAACGCCTTACTGAAACATAGAAATTTTTCCAGATTTAATCTAAAATATATGATTCTTATACAGGACACGAATGAACACGGATAAATACGGATTATCCGTTTTTACTTGCTTGGCGTTTTCTCACAAATGCCGCTTAGCTCGTCATTCCGGCCTCCGAGCCGCCCTTGATTTAATTCCTCTCCCCTCCGAGGGAGAGGATACAGGTGAGGGGGGAACTCGAGGTTGACTTTGACTTATCGTCCGTCATTCCGGACTCCGAGCCGGAATCCATCTTGAACTTGACCTTCAAGACCCAAGAACTTGTTACGCGTTACGAGTTGCGGGTCAAGAACTAAAACTATAAACTGGAAACTAAAAACTATAAACTGGAAACTGAAAAGGTTGAGAAGGTGTTACCTATGCGAAAAAACAGAAGCTGGATAAAAATACACGGCGCCCGCGAACATAACCTCGCCGGTCTCGATGTCAAAATTCCCCGTGAACAGCTTACCGTCGTCACCGGTATATCCGGTTCCGGCAAGTCCTCGCTTGCCTTCGATACACTTTACGCCGAGGGACAGCGCCGCTTTGTCGAGTCGCTTTCCGCCTATGCGCGTCGTTTTCTCGGTCAGCTCGAAAAACCAGATGTTGAACGTATCGACGGTCTAACCCCGACAATTGCTATCGAACAGAAGAATCGCTCCCACAACCCGCGCTCCACCGTCGGCACTGTAACTGAAATTTACGACTACCTGCGCCTGCTTTTTGCCCGCGTCGGTGACGTTTTCTGTCCCGACTGCGGTCATCCAATCGAAGCCACGACTATCGACCGCATGGTTGACGAAGTCATGACCTTTGACTCTGGTACCCGTCTCCTAATAATTGCGCCTCTTGTCCGTGGGCGCAAAGGTCAATACAAGGATGAACTTGAAGAACTGAAAAAAGAAGGCTATCTGCGCGTTCGGATCGACGACGAACAGCATCGGCTTGACGAGGCCGATCTGCCCGTGCTTGAAAAGGAAGAGAAACATACGATTGAAGTTATTGTTGATCGCGTTAAGATCAAGGGCTCTGACGAGAACCGCAGCCGTATCGCTGATTCAATGAAACTTGCCGTTGACCTGGCCGGCGGCCTGGTTACTGTCGAGGACTATGACTCCGGGCAGTCGACCACGATGAGCGAACAGTTCGCCTGTCCCGACTGTGGCTGCTCCTATTCCGAAGTCGAGCCTCGTATCTTTTCTTTCAACAGTCCCTACGGCGCCTGTCCCGTCTGTGACGGGCTTGGCCACGACCTCCGGGTTGACCCCGACCTCATCTTCGAGGAGCGTCTCTCGCTGGCCGAGGGCGCTCTCCAGCCCTTCTCCAGTTCCTCCTCGACCTGGTTCCAGCAGCGTATCCGCAGTCTTGCCCGTCATTACGATATTGATAGTGCAACACCGATTGAGGACCTGTCGCCGGAACAGCGTCATATTCTTCTCTACGGCACTGACGAAGAGGTCGAGTTCAGCTTTTCCTCCCGCGAGGGCGGCTATAGTTTTGAAGGTCGTTTTGAGGGCGCTGTGCCGCTCGTCTGGAAGCGCCACAAGCGCTCTTCCAGCCGCCGCGTACGTCGTGCCATGGAAAAATACATGTCTCGCGTCCCCTGTTCCGCCTGCGACGGTCGCCGGCTCAAGGATTCTTCTCTCTCGATAACCGTTGGCGAGAAGAACATAGCCCAGTGCTGTGAAATGCATATCAACGATCTGCGCTGCTTCATGGACCAGCTTGAGCTGGAAGGCTTTGAAAAGAAAATTGCTCGGCCGATCCTCAAGGAAATTGTCGAGCGACTCAGTTTTCTTGAGAACGTCGGTCTCGATTACCTGACTCTTTCCCGGGAAGCGGGTTCTCTTTCCGGCGGCGAGTCCCAGCGCATACGTCTTGCTACCCAGATTGGTTCTCGTCTCGCCGGGGTTACCTATGTCCTTGATGAGCCAACCATTGGACTTCACAGCCGCGACAATTCTCGTCTGCTGGAGACACTGGTTGATCTTCGCGATCTCGATAACACCATTGTTCTCGTTGAACACGACGAGCAGACCATACGCGCCGCTGACTACTTGATTGACCTCGGCCCCGAGGCTGGTGAAAACGGCGGTGAACTCATGTATCAGGGTCCCCAGGAAGGACTTGTTGATGAAACTGACAGCTACACCGCCCGCTATCTCTCCGGCGAGTGGAAAATTTCAACTCCCGACTCCCGTCGTCAGTTCGATAGTCTTCTTACTCTGAAAGGAGCCCGCGGTCATAATCTTAAAGATGTTGAGGTTGATTTTCCGATTGGTGCCTTCACTGCCGTGACCGGGGTCTCTGGCTCCGGCAAATCAACCCTCGTTTACGAGACCCTTTATCGGGCCCTTAAACGTCATTTTTATACCAGCACCGACCGGCCGCTCGACTACGATAAAATAGAAGGTCTGGAGGAAATAGAGAAGGTGGTCAATGTCGATCAGGATCCGATCGGCCGCACCCCCCGTTCCAACCCGGCCACTTATACTAATCTATTTACCCCCATCCGCGAACTTTTTGCCAGCTTGCCCGAGGCCGAGCTGCGCGGTTACGACAAGGGCCGCTTCAGCTTTAATGTTAAGGGCGGTCGCTGTGAGGCCTGTGGTGGTTCCGGCCGCGAACAGATTGAGATGCATTTTCTACCCGACGTTTATGTTACCTGCGATGAGTGTAACGGTAAGCGTTATAATGACGAGACTCTTGAGGTTCGTTATCGGGGGAAAACTATCGCCGATGTTCTTGATATGAGTGTCTCTGAGGCACTTGAATTTTTTGACGCTATTCCTCCTGTCAAGCGTCGCTTGAAGACTCTCAATGACGTTGGGCTTGGTTATATCCGCCTCGGTCAGCCGGCGACGACTCTCTCCGGCGGTGAGGCCCAGCGGATAAAACTGGCCTCCGAGCTCTCTCGCGTTCAGACCGGCGATACCCTCTACCTGCTCGACGAGCCAACCACCGGTCTCCACAAGGAGGATATCCGGAAACTGCTCAGTGTTCTTCACATGCTTGTTGACCGCGGCAACACCGTCGTTATTATCGAGCATAACCTCGACGTCGTTAAAAACGCCGACTGGATCGTTGATCTCGGCCCCGAAGGCGGAGCCGACGGCGGTCAGGTTGTCTACTCCGGCCCCACCGAAGGCATCCTCGACTGCTCCCAATCCTACACCGCCGACTACCTGGCGGAATATCTCTAAGCGTTGTTAGTTAGCTGGTTGGTTAGTTAGCTAGTTGGCTGGTTAGCTGGTTGGCTGGTTAGCTGGTTGGCTGGTTAGCCAGGAAAATCATACTGGTCAACTGGATTGTTCATAATCTGGTTCATGTTCTTGAACTTGATGTCATTCCGGCCTCCGAGCCGGAAAACACCAGCTTAAAGCTCAAAGCCAAAAGCAGAAAGCTAATTCAAATTCATCAAGAGCTCATAATCTGGTTCATGTTCTTGAACTTGACGTCATTCCGGCCTTCGAGCCGGAATCCAGTGACTTTGACCTTGATTTTGCCATTGACCTTGAACTACCGATGTTACCGATTACCGCCCTTCCGCCTGCTCGCATGCTCGACTGTTCGCCGGTTCGATGTTTACGCTCCGCACCAAACTCCCAGCGCCCCGCGAACTTTCGCCCCATCGCCCTATCCCCCTGGCGCGAACTTCCGTTCTGCTAACAAAATCACCTATTTAATGCTAATATTACTCAAATTCTTCAGGAGGAAATTCATCCATGTGTGGATTCATTGCCTGGCTGGGCGAGCGACCCGTTCCCGGTTCTCTGGCCGAACAGACCGCTCAGCTCAGTCACCGCGGTCCCGACGACAGTGGTAGCTGGCGCGCTCGGGAGGGGCGTGTGGCGCTTCTGCACCGAAGGCTTTCCATCATTGACCTTGACCGCGGCGCTCAACCAATTGTCCGTGACAACACTGCTATCGCTTACAACGGCGAGACCTATAATTACCGTGAGTTGCGAAAAAAGCTGCAGCACGCTGGCTTTAGTTTTAGCACCGACTCCGATACGGAGGTCCTGCTGCGCGGCTACCAGCACTGGGGAGTTGAACTCCTCGATCGTATTCGCGGCATGTTTGCTTTCGCTCTCTGGGACGGCGACCGCGATCAGATGCTCCTCGCTCGCGATCCCCTCGGTCAAAAACCGCTCTTTTATAGCGTCGGCGGAAATTACCTGGCCGCCGCTTCTGAGCTCCCGGTCTTGCTGCAACTGCCCGCTCTCTCGGCGTCAGTCAATCCCGGTGTCTTCCGCGACTATTTCAACCTGGGCTACGTTCCTGCCCCGGAGACGGCGGTTAAAAACATCAAAAAATTACCGCCCGGCTCTTATCTTACCTGTTCCCTTGCTGCTCAACCTCAAGTTCACTCCTACTGGAGCCCGCTTGGCGCGCTGGAGCGGGAAGAGGAGGGTGATTTTTCTCCCCAGCAACTGCGCTCTAAGTTGACCGAAGCGGTGCGTCGGCGTCTGGTTAGCGATGTTCCTGTTGGCGCTTTTCTCAGCGGTGGTATCGACTCTTCAATTATTGTTGCACTTATGCAGCAGCTTACCGAGCAGCCGGTTCAAACAGTTACCGTCGGCTTCCGGGACGCTAATTACGATGAGCGCGATTATGCTCGTCAGACGGCTGGCTATCACGGGACTGATCATCATGAGTTTACCGTCGAGACCGACCTTTCTGAGTTACTTCCCCGGCTGGTCCGTCACTTTGGCGAGCCCTTTGCCGACTCCTCGGCTGTTCCCACCTACTACGTTGCTCAGCAGACCCGTCGAGTGGTAAAAGTCGCCCTCGCTGGTGACGGCGGCGACGAGCTCTTCGGCGGCTACCGCCGCTACCGGGCCATGCATCTACTAAAACAACTGCGCCTTTTTTCGCCTCGATTGATGCGCCGGCTAATACAGAATATAAGCCGCCGCTGGGGCCTGCCAGCTCGCCGTCGTTCGGCTTCCGGCGAACTACTCCGTCTTGCCCAGCACCTCGGTGAATCTCCAGTAAAACAGTATCAAATGATGGTTGGCATTGGCGGCGGCCGGCTGCTTAAAAATATCCTCGCATCGGAATTTTTTGACCAAATCAACTCTGATTCTGACGGCCATCTAACTAATTTAGAGCAAAAAATTCCTGCCGGATTGAGCGAGCCGGAACGCTATATGCTGCTTGATCTGCTCAGCTATCTGCCCGGCGACCTGCTTGTTAAAACCGATATTACCACCATGCTCAACTCGCTCGAGTGCCGCTGTCCTTTCCTCGATCGTGATCTTGTCGAGTTTGCTCTCCGTATTCCTCTCGATCAGAAGATATCCCGCACCACCGGCAAAATCTGTCTGCGCGAGACTTTTTCTGACCTTTTGCCTGACCGGATTGAAAAACGTGGGAAGATGGGTTTTGGTGTCCCCCTGGCCCGTTGGTTTTGCGAGTCTCCCGAAGCCGATTACCTCGAACAGGTATTAATGGAGAAGAGCGGGGCTTTCTTCAATTACATTGACCGTGCTGCGCTTGAAGAATATCTAAAAAAACAACAGACCGGCGAGCTTGATATTTCACCCTTCCTCTGGTCTCTTGTCATCTTCAAACTCTGGCTCACCGAACTACCACTCCAGAGCTAAAAAGAATAATTTTCCCAAATATCTGTCCCTTCGAGATATCCTGTTGCTGCTCTTATTTTAAGCGTTACTATCCCATTGCGTTTTTACGTTTCTCGTTTTAAACTTCCACCTTTGCCCTGATTTTTGCTCTTGATTATTAATCTCACGCCCCTTCGCCCTCTCGCAAGCTCGCCCGTCCGGGAACTACCTTCCCGTACTTGACCTCGCCTAATATCCTCATCTCTTAATTTCCTCATTACGAATTACGCTCTTTCCCCCGCTCGCCCCAACGCCCTATCCCCCCATCGAGAACTTCCGCCTGCTCGCAAAAATTCAGCCTAAAGCTTAAAGTCCAAAGCTCAAAGCTAATTCAAATTGGTCAAGCTCTCATAATCTTGTTCATGTTCTTGATCTTGACCTTGATCTAAAGCTCGTCATTCCGGCCCCCGAGCCGGAATCCAGTGACTTTGGGCTGGATTTTTGGTCTTCCGCCTCCTCGCATGTTCGCAAGCTCGACTGTTCGATGTTTACGCCCCGCTCCCCGCGCCCAGCGCCCCACCGCCCCATCACAGGTTATACAACACTTCCCCCCAGTGCACGTCAGGCACCCGGTCAAACGGCGGATAAAACAACCCGTGTCGGGAGTAAAGCCCGTAAAAGTAGACAAAGGGCCGTTTTACTATTCCGTGTTCATAGACCTCAGCATATTTTGGGTGCCACTCTATTTTCAGTCCTTGTTCCCCCTCGAGCGCCGCCAGTTCACTCAGTGGCACTGTTTGCATATCTTCGGTCAGATTGAGCCAGCGCCGGTTGGAATCCACCGCCAGCCAGCCCTGGCTTGTCTTAATTTTTGATGTTGCGTGCGAAGAACTTCCCGGTGTAATCAGCGCCATTGGCCACGACCGTTCGTGTGTGTAATAAATTGAAATATGGACGGCTTCCAGTCCATGCGCTCGAAAAATTTTCTCCAACAGCCGGCTTCGATCATAACAGGAGCCGCTTTCGTGATAGTAGATATCCTTCGGTTCCCGCGTCTGCCCGAACGGTACGCCACCTTCGTGCGGCACCGTCTGCAGCACGCTGTCCTGCACCGTGCTTATAAAAGCCACTTTCTCCTCAAAATCTTCCTCTCCCACCGGCTCGATCTCATCTATTTCCAGGATCTTCTTAATGTATTCAACATCCTCATCCGTAACCCTATTATCTACCCCGGTCATTAATAGGTAAGTGCTGCTAACTATTACAATTAATATCAAAAATGCTCCCAACCAGAGCAAACTTTTTTTCTTCATAGAAACCACCTCATATTATTATTTGACTCCCCGTCTGAACCTCCTGTAAAGATAACCCCATAACGTTGGGTGCGACCAGCATTTTGACTCCATCTCTGCTCTTTTTTGGGGAGACAATTTACCGCTGATCATATCCTCAACCGCCTGTTGTAATAGCGGCAGAGCCGCGGTCACCTGTAGATAAGGGTAACTGCAGAAGTTGTCTTCTTCTGCCGGCTGGACAGTCTCCTGGTAGAGAATAGGTCCCGTGTCAATTCCTTCGTCAATCAGGTGAACAGTGACGCCAAAATTTTCTTGATCTCCCTCGGCCAGCGCCCAGTAACCCCCATGCACGCCCCGGTAACGAGGCGTAATTCCACAGTGCATGTTCACAAATGGCGCCTCGGTCGCATTAAAAATTTCCGGCTTAATTATTTGTGTCCCGTTGACGATCACCAGGTCCGGCGTTATCTTGCTCAGCTCTTCTTTCACTCCGGGACTGTTGACCGATTCAACCCGCCACAGTTTCTCCGCCGGGTAGTCTTCCTCACAGAGCCCCTCACTGCTCTTAATCTCTTCAATTCGCTTCTGTGCTTTTCGCCACAGGTAAGGCTCAAGGAAGAGTTTCAGCAGCACTTGCCCGGCCACCGTTAGCCAGTTCAGCCGCTTCAGCCGGCCTTTGACTATTTTTAAAGGATTCACCGCCGGTTCCTCAATTACCCGGCAGATGTCATATTTTTCCTGCAGGCCATGATAAATAATCCGGCTCAAATTTCCCTCGCCTGCCAAATACACTATTCTTAGATCATTTTCCATTACAAAAACAGACCGCCTCTTCCATCGATACACTTCGCAAACCGTGAGTCTTGTTCAATTTTTCATATTCTACCAGAATTTTTTCTAAAAATTGAAGATAACGCTCCGGCTGTCTCCCGAAGTTGTGCGGATGCCACCAAAGGTGAAAAATTTCTCTCTTTTCCGCCGCCCGCTTCAGTTGCTCCGCCAGTTTTTTTCTAACAGACGAAGTTGCTCCCGGCAGGCGAGGGGGCGGTCGCAGGAACTGGCTGGCTCGCAGGTTAACCGGCTCCTGCTCTTTTTTCTCCGGACACTCATAGGTATAAGGGCTGAACAAGCCCAGCCAGTCCTCCAGCATCCGCGCCAGCCGCCGCGGTGGGCTGGCCGGTTCCGAGACCGGCTGGTAGATCCAGCCCGGCTTGCTGCCCCGGTAACATTTAAACCCCAGCTCTTCGGCGACCTGCAGGTGTGGCCGCCGCACCTGGTTGCGGGGCAAAATCAGGCTTTCCAGCTCAATATCTTTCCTTGTCGCCGCTTCTTTCGCCGCTTTTAAATCAGCCCGGAAGTCCTCGGCCGTCTGACCCGCCTCGTCGCAGTAGTAGTGCGAGAAGGTGTGGCAGCCAATTTTTTGCCCCTCCGTCGTAACAATTTTTTCAATCAGCTCGGCTCCGTAGTGCAGTCGATCTTCAACTTCGTTTCTGTCCAGCTCTTCCGTTTCCTCAATCAACCTGTAGGTAGACAATTCGCTGTTATCGTATTTCGGCCGTCTTTCGGGAAGATGCTCGACCAGCTCGTCGTAGCTGTCAAAAAATAGATAGCCTACGGTTCCCCAGGTCGCGTGGATGCCATACTGTTCGAACAACTCGAGCAGTCGCGGAATCATCTCGCGCCCGCGGAGCAGTCGTTCACGGTATGAAACCAGCGACTTTGTATCCAACACACCCCAGCGCAGCTCCAGGTCCAGGGAAATTATAAACAGGCCGTTATTAAGATTCATACATATCTACCAACAATCACAGGATGATTTTTACCTGGAAAAATACTACATCCTTCCGCAAATCTATTCAACAAAAGCGTTCCACTCTGCCCTCCTCATTGATAGCCTGTCTTTTCCCACCAAAACCAACCTCTATCTGGTCTTCGGGTTTGTTTTCTTCAGGATATGTGTTTATCTGATTTAATCCGTGTCCCAAAAAAGATTTTGATCTCCCATGTTTGTTTTTCCACAGACTCTGTATTACAATTGACCCTGAGCAAAGAATTACAATTCACCATTATCGACGCGAGGTGAACTAATTGCCCCGGCTTCTTCATATCATCACCGGTCTAAAATGCGGCGGCGCTGAAGCCGTCCTTATCCGTCTGCTCTCCGAACTTCGGGAGGACTACGAATTAAAAGTTATTTCTCTCAGCCCTCGCACCGATCGTGCCGCCGCCATCCGTGACCTGGACGTTCCCCTCGAGGTCCTTGCCATAAATCCTTCGCTCCCGTCGCCGCTCAAACTCTACCAACTTTATCGTTCTATCCGCGAGTTTGATCCCCACCTCGTCCAGACCTGGATGTATCATGCCGACCTGCTTGGCGGGCTGGCCGCTCGGCTGGCTACTGATGCCCCCGTGATCTGGAGTCTCCGCCAGAGCAATATTGATCCTGAGCATACTTCCTGGTCCACCCGGCTGGTTATCCGTATCTGTAGTTTTCTTTCTCATTACATACCTGAAAAAATTATATCCTGCTCCGAGGCCGGTAAGAAAGTTCACGCCGAAAAAGGTTATCCGATCGATAAGATAGAAGTGGTCCCCAACGCCTACGACCTTGATGAATTTTCGCTTGATCCGCAAAAACGCAACCGTGTTCGCTCTGAGCTTGAGCTTGCTGAGGAAGATTTTTTAATTGGTTACGTCGCCCGCTTCCATCCCCAGAAGGACCACCGGAACTTTGTCGAAGCCGCAAAGATTCTCAGCCAAAAATCTTCTAATAGTTCCCTCCCCCCTGGAGGGCGGAATTTTGCAGGAGAGCAAAATTCGATTTCCCGCGCAGCGGGAAAGTCAAAGACCGAAGACCCAGGGAAGGGACAAGTCCGAGGGTTAGAATATTTTCCCAATTCCCTCCCCCCTGGAGGGGGAGGGTTAGGGTGGGGGGGAAGAAGTAAAGACCTCAATAAAAAACGAGTTAAATTTTTGTTATGCGGTCGAGGTACGGATAAAAACCATCGGCTCCGAGAGTGGATCGCCGAAGCTGGTTTAAAAGATGATTTTTTACTGCTCGGCGAACGCGCCGACATCCCCGCTGTCAACAACGCCCTCGACCTTGCAACCATGACGTCAGCCTTCGGCGAAGGCTTTCCCAATGTTGTCGCCGAAGCAATGGCCTGCGCCACTCCCTGCGTTGTCACCGACGTGGGCGACGCCGCAAAAATTATCGCCGATACGGGCGAAGTTGTCCCGATTGGTGATCCCGAAGCCCTGGCTCAAGCCTGGCAGAAATTTTGTAATATGCCTCCGGAGGAAAGGGGAGAATCAGGTAAAAAAGCGCGGGAAAGAATAAAAGAAAATTATTCGATTGAAGCTGTCTTGTCCCAATTTGAAGAGATTTATAAACAACTCCGGTAAATCAGATATTCATCTCGTCCAAATGCTTAGTTTTTCATGATTTTCCCGGGTTAAAAATCTGCGTTCACCTGCGTTAATCCCTGCCCCGTTGCAAATGAGCAGGAGCTGGTCAAACCGTGATAGAAAGATAATTCAAAACACTAATTTGCTTCGGGGGGCGTCCCAAAAAGATTTCCCCGCTTTTGACTTTGACCTTCCGCTTTTTCGCCTGCTCGCAAGCTCGCCTTTTCGAAAATACCGGCCCCCGAGCCGGAATCCATCTTTACGGTCTACGGTTTCTTACTTTCCAACTTTCCTACTTTCCCACTTTATAACTTTCAAACTTTCAACTTTTTACCTCCGTCCCTCACCAAATGACACCCCGTCCTACTAATAGGCATTTTCCAAACGCAAAACTTCAAAATTATATCCACAGATTAAACTTTAAAGTTGTAACCGAAGAAATAACTTTATTTTATCGGATGAAAATAGTATGCTTACTGTGGTGATCCTATGAATATCATTAACCGAGAAGAGGAAATAGAGAAACTGAATGAGTGGTGCGATGTCGACAAACCGGTTCTGGGTTGTTTGTACGGCAGGCGCAGGGTGGGAAAATCATATCTTTTAAACAATCTCTGGTCAGACGAGCGCACATTTTACTACCTGGCCGGAAATGCAACAGCCGATCGGAATCGCCGGGAACTGATTAATCAGTTAAATGAGTTCTCGGCCGCGCCCCTCCATCCCGAGGATTTTCCAAGCTGGCGAGACGTATTTCGGCTGATAAAAAAACTTGCTGGTCAGAGCCCTCTGGTTGTTGTTCTAGATGAAGCTCAGCGTCTCATGGAACAGTGGAATCCTGAGCAGTTTACGTCCGAACTCAATGCCATTTGGGATGTAGAAGTCGAAAATGAGAACCTGACGTTGTTTCTTTGTGGGTCGGAAATTTCGATCATGGCCCATCTGAACGATGCGGATGCTCCCCTGCACGGCCGATGGGATTTTTTTCACCGGCTAAAACCATTTGATTATTATGATGCCTCCAAAATGATGGGGGACCGTTCTAACAGAGAATACATTCGAACCTATACTGTTTATGGCGGAATGCCCGGTTATCTTGATTCGATTGTCCACGAGTCCTCCCTGAAGGACCACGCCTGTCGAAATATATTG
>PWHN01000072.1 GCA_003554945.1 bacterium | reverse complement strand
TGAAAGTGTGAAAGTGTGAAAGTGTGAAAGTGTGAAAGTGTGAAAGTGTGAAAGTGTGAAAGTGTGAAAGTGTGAAAGTGTGAAAGTGTGAAAGTGTGAAAGTGTGAAAGTGTGAAAGTGTCAGAGTTAAACTTTAAACTTTAGCGACGTGATACCGCGGGCGGGCGATCAAAATCGGGACTGATAATTTTGATTATTAAGCGTTTAAAAGACTGTTCCGGACAATACATGGTTGAGTTTGCCCTTGCTTTTGTTGTTTTTGTTTTCTTTGTGCTCTTTGTGTTTGACATTGCTCTGGTTATCTATAACCAGAATTTGTATCACGATGCACTTGTTCGCGGCGCCCGCGCCGGTGCCCTGGGTGGCTCCAACTCAGAGATCCGTGAGACGGTTGGGAAAACGTTATCCGACCATTTAATTCCTACCATCTTTTTTGCCAGTGCGCCGGGGGAAATATCTATTAGTCCTTCCGCTGAAATTGAGCGTGTAGACGGTCGTGAAGTAACCCTTTCCACAGAAATTTCCTACGGTTTATTTACCACCTGGCCGGGTCAGCTTACGATCTCCTTGCCGGTAAAAACCAATACGCTTATTGTTCAGCACAACGACCAGGACCGAGACGGTTGCAAGGATGAGCTGGCCGGAGAAGGGGTTGACTGTGAGGGTTATCAATTTTTCGAGGATACCTACCGGGAAGATCATGCGAACGACGGTGTTCAAGACGCTTATTTATTTGGCGGTCCCGGGGAGGACGCCGATGGTGACGGTAACCCCTGGTATGCCGATACTATTGCTATTGGTTATACAGACGGTAGCGAGGGGACCTGTGAGTCCGGCTACTATCTTTATCGTCCTAATGACAGCCCGTTAGGTTCTACCTGTGAATTCGGCGGAATTGATGGCTGGGACGAAGAATTGGAGACAGACGGCTGGTATCATGCGCCGGAGATATGGGATGATGGTAGCGAAGCGTCACCAAAGCTGTTTGAGCGTCGCCTACCAAGCTGGGGAGTGGAAAATACGGATCGCGCCTATATTATTCGTGAACTACGCACCGCCCACGATAAAGTCAACAATGGCTGGGTTAATAAGTTCGATAGTTACCCGGATGAGGTGGATAGGTGGTGAAGTTCACGAAGAGGCGAAGAAGCGAGCAGGCGAGAGGGCGAAGCATAAATCCCATTAAGGCAATGAGTCTGAAACGCCGCGGTGAATGTTCAGGGCAGGCGTTGGTTGAATTACTGCTGGTAGTGGTTGTCGCCCTGATGTTTGCCTTTGGGATTTTTGAGCTGGGCGTTTATGTTCATAATCTTGCAGTTCTCAGTCGTACTGCGGACAATGCAGCTCACTATGCTTCTTATGCGGCGCCGCTGCCCCGGCTGGAGGAAGTTTTTTCGCGTGAACGGGCTAACCTTTTACCAACCGCTTTCAGTTACCAGGACTACGACCCCGACGAGATAACTGTTGAAATTTATAATCCACATGACAACCGGCGTCTGGCCCCCCTGGAGACAGATGAGTTTCCGTTTGATGAACCGCGCCTGGCGCCAGGAAAAGAAAATGTAGCGCCATATCTCTTCTGGACGCAAGGTTATCGGATTGTTGTTAGTGTGGACTATGCAGTTGGCATTAAAATTCCTTTTTTGCCCCCGTTGACTTTCAACCAGCGGGTCCGGGGGTCTCAGATTATTCAGGTATCCAATGATATTGACCGTGACGGCCTTGTGGACTCATGGGAGGCGGGGTATGTGCTCTATTATTTGAACGAAATATACGAGGGCGGCGGGGTTGACCGTGAGTGGGTCCATCCAAGTCACCGGGACTATACCGGGCAGCTTGATACAGTTGGGGATCCGGACATTGACGGTGACGGGCTTGCCAAATCGGAGGATGAATATCCCTATGATTATACCAATGACGGAATTGAAGACAAATTTGACGTTGGGAACAATCGTCTCTACCAAAACCCGGCCGTCGGCCCGTGAATAAAGTTCTGAAGTTTTGGCTATAATTTCTTAACATTCAGTGCATTTTGTGTTATATTAGGGTAAAGGGTATGTATACGGTTCCATAACTGCCATTACAGACGCCCCGGGAGATGAAGATGCAGAACCGAATACTAATAGTTGTTGCCGTTGTTCTCTTTTTGCTTGCCGTCCTGATGGGATCGGCTATATTTGCTGTCCTCTATCTGACCGTGGAGGAACCACACACCGTGATAGTCGCGGCGACAGACATTTCTCCCAACACTCGCCTTTCCGAAACCCACCTGACTGAAGAAGAGATTGACGAAGCTCCACCGGCGGACGCCATTACGGATTCCCGGGAGTTAATTGGTCAAGTTTTAGTTCGTGAGGTTTCGAGGGGAGACCATTTTTTCGCTGATGATTTGCGTTCTGACTACCGCGTGTTTAAGAGTATTGACTCAATTCCTGCCGGCAATCGTATAAGTGGAGAAATGGTAGAGGAGGAGTATGTTGAAGAAAAACCCGATCGTGCTGTAGCGGATCTCGACTGGCTAATCGACAAAATGGTTAGG
This sequence comes from bacterium, assembly GCA_003554945.1. GTDB lineage: Bacteria > T1Sed10-126 > T1Sed10-126 > T1Sed10-126 > T1Sed10-126 > T1Sed10-126. The sequence goes on along the minus strand of PWHN01000072.1, from coordinate 12,733 downwards.
GAAAGTATTCCTGCCGGTAATGTTGTAACCAGGGATCAGGTTTATGAAGAGGAAGAACAGGTAGTGGTGGCTGCCCGCCCGCTCAGTGCGAATAGACTGTTGCGGACCGAAGATTTACGGGTTGAATCGCGTCCGGATGTTCCCGATGACACCTTTGATGATGTCGAGGATTTGACCGGGCGAGCTCTGCGTCAAGCACGGGAGGCCGGAGAGATTATTCACGGCGCTGATTTATTTGAAGATGATCTTCAGCTCTCTTTCTTTATTCCCTCCTATCTACGGGCAGTCAACGTTGACGTCGACCGTTCGCGTTCCATCTACTACATGATTCGTCCCGGTGATCTAATTGATTTATACATCTATCACCCGCGTGAGTATAGCGCCGAGCAACTGGAGGAATTACCGGGGGCGGGTGACCGCTTGCACGTTCTGCAAAAAGTAGCCGAGGCAGCGGAAGTTCTGGCCCTGAGCCGGGACGATCGCAGCATCTGGGAGCGAGGAGAGCTGGCCGCCCTGGAGGAGGACGACTCACCCCTGACTTATGACGGTATGACACTCGCCCTGACCCTGAAAGAAGCGGAAAAAGTTCGGCTTGTTGAGGGGATGAAGGACCGGGGGATGGACGTTCACTTTTATGCTATTTTACGTCCCAGCTCACTGGAGACCAAATACGGGTTAAGAAAAATAACAGATCCCGAGCTTTTTGATCCGGGAATGCGTCGCGAGGTTGAAGGGTTAATGGAATCCAGACCGGTGGAGGTGATCCAGGGAGACCGGGAAGAGACCCACCGGGTTCCCAAACGTTGATGGAAATTAACAAAAAAGTAATTTTGTCCCGATTCAAATTATTAGTTGTTTTATGGCTACTTATTACGAGCTTCATTACGATCAATTCTGCCTGGAGCTATAGTGAGATCGAGGTAGAAGTTCGGGGCAGTGTTGTCTTAGAAACAGTTGCGCCTGTGGAACGTGTGGTTTTGGCCGCCGACGAAATGGCCCGGCTGAAAGTAATAAGTTCAACAGAAATTTTAATATTTGGCAAAGAAGCAGGGCAAACTACACTGCATGTTTGGTCTGAAGAAGGTAGGCACCAGTATAATTTGCGAGTCCGGCGTGATTTAGAAAGGCGTGAACGGGATTTTTTACGTATGATTGAAGAAGTAGAGGAAGGTATGGAATTACGTGAAATTTCTCCGCGACACCGGGGTATAAGTGAATTTGAAGACTACGTAGACGAGTTACTTCAAGATGACGGTGAAATTTTGCTTGCAGACGCTGAAGCACGAAAGATATTCGTCTATGGACCGACAGAATTACTGGATAAAATTGAAAAAATTACTGATGAGCTTGATGTACCTGATCGTGACGAACTTTTTTCTCGCCGGTTGGAGTTGGAGCATCGGCCTGCCACCGAAATTATTGATAAAGTAAAAGAAATGCTCTCTGGCGACGGGGAAGTCATTATGGACGAAGAGACGAATACTCTTTTGATTGCTGATAAGATGGATCGGGTAGAAAGGCTGGAGGATTACGTAACTTCTATTGATGTCGAAACAGTAGCGCAAGTCCGTATTGAGGCACGTTTTGTTGAAATGACTGATGAGGCAGAACGACGAATAGGGGTGGACTGGGATTACAATGGAGTTGTCTCAGGAGAGGATGCCGGTATAGGGTTTGGAGACGGGGGATTACGACTTGGTATTGGTGACGTAGAACCTGATGAGCTCCGGTTGGCTATGCAGTTTCTAGAGACAGAAGATCTTATAAACCTTATATCTTCCCCCACGGTTATGACCCGAAATCAACGGAAAGCGGAACTGGAGGTTATAAGTGAACAATCCTATACGGCTGACGTGGAAGTTGTAGAGACTGATCAAACCACTCGAACGACGCCAATTATGGAAAGTGTTCAGGATGGTATTACGCTTGAAGCTACTCCTTTAATTGGCGGTGACGGTTTAATTTATTTGAATGTTAAACCGGAAATGAAAATAGCGACATTAAACAGAGTGGCGGATATTGAAGAATATCCTGTTTACACTTCTGAAGTGGATAGACGCAGGGTTGATCTGGATGTAGCACTTCGTGATGGTCAAACACTGGTAATTGGCGGCCTGGATCGAGAACTGGAAAGCGCTGCGGAGCATAGAGTACCCATTCTGGGTAGCATACCTTTCTTAGGTCCTGCTCTCTTCCGTTATGAAGAAGACAGTCAGCAAGTAGAAAGGTTAACAATCTTCTTAACTGCTGAAATAGTTGATCTGGACCCGGAAGAACTTGAGGAGGAAGAATTGCCCGACGACTATGAACCATTAGAAGACACTCCGGTAATAGATGCAGGAGATTTGCCGGAAGAAGCGGAGCTGTAGCTTTTGGATACCGTAAGTGTTGCTCTCGCTCATCCTGACCTTCAACAGCGCATAGACCTTAAAAAGATGTTATTCGAGGATCCCGACCTCGAAATTCTTACCGAAATAGAAGACTTCACCGAATGTGTATCCGAATTGAAAGATCATCAGCCCGACCTGCTATTGCTCTCACTTGAGCTGGCCAGTGCAGCGGATTTAGAGGAGCTGGTCCGGGAGGTGGTGGTTGAGTTCCCTCAGTTGGAAATTCTTCTTTTAAGCCCCGGCGGGGAGACAGATGAACTGGCCCGTAAACTGGTCCGGGCTGGAGCGTTTGATTATTTGAATAAGCCCTGTGATGCCGAAGAACTGGTGGAAGCGGTGGTGGAGATAGTTGAGACCTCCCGCCGGCGCCAGGAAAAGCTGTCCGAAGTTGTCTCCGGGCGCTCTCCTGGCAAAAAAACTCGTCCGGGCAAGGTGATTTCTGTCTTTAGCACAAAAGGGGGTGTTGGCCGTTCACTATTTGCCGTCAATCTGGCCTGCTCTTTTCGCAAGTTAACGAAAAAACGGGTCGCCCTGGTCGATCTTGACCTGCAGTTTGGTGACGACGCCATTCTGATGGACATGAAACCGACCACTATGATCGCCACCCTTGCCCGCGATTGCAAGCACGAAGAACGGGTGGGTTACGACTTGCTGGAAAATTATATGCACACCCACGAACCATCTGGCGTTGATCTGTTACCCTCGCCACCACGGCCCGAGGAAGCGGAATACGTTGAAGCGGAGGACGTTCATAAAATTGTTGCCGCTTTGCGTCGTCATTACGACTATGTGATTGTCGACACTTCATCGCATATTTCCGAGCCGATGATGGTCGCCGTGGAAGAGTCGGATTTGATCCTGCTCTTGCTGACGCTTGAGTTACCAACTATAAAAAATGGCAAATTAATGCTTGAGTTGATGGAAAATATCGGCCTCTCCGAGGATCATATACGCATAGTTATGAACCGTGACGTTCCCGACTCAGAGCTACAGGTAGAAGAAGTTGAGGAAGCGCTGGGTCGTAAAATTATCGGGCGAGTTCCCAGCCAGGGTAACCTGGTAATGCCTTCGATTGACGAAGGCACTCCACTGGTTTTATCACATCCCGAATCAGATTTTGCCAGACATCTTTTTGAACTGACAGAATTTCTGGTGGAGGATTATTTTGATCGCGAAGAAGATCTTGTTGTAGAAGAAGAGGACCCTCTGTTAGATGGGGGCGAGTCTCCGCCTTTGGGCCAGAGAATTGCCGCCGGAGTTGTGGATCACGCTGTGGCCGGTATTTTATGGCTACTTTTGGGTCTGCCGGCGCTGTTAAGTTTCATGCTCCTTGACCAGCCGCTTGGTCTTTTGATTGGTTTTGGCGGTCTGTTGTTCTCGTTTCTTCCACCGCTGCTCTATTTTTCGCTGCTTCACGTGGGTGGTCAGCCACTTGGCAAACGGCTCATGGGTCTGCGGCTGTCGGGGCCGGAGGATACTCCGGTCTTGCTGGGTGTTTCGTTTTTACGAGCCCTGGCACTTCTGGTTTCTCTGTTGCCCCTGGGACTTGGTTATCTCTGGATACTGATTGATGAAAAACAGCGGGCCTGGCACGATCTAATCGCCGGGACCACGGTAGTAATTGATGAGTAGTTCCGGGTAGTCTATTACAATTAAACCGGTGATCGAAAGTTATGTCATTATTAGATCGTCTAAAAGACGCACAGGATAAAGCTCCCGCCAAAAAATCCGAGGGGGTATCCGATGTAAAATCGCCCAAGGAGCGGTTAAAAGAAAAAGTTCATGAGCGTGTTGTGGAGCAGTTGGGGTCGGAATCGCTACCTGCTGCTGAAGACGACGAGCAGCAGCGCCAGCGTATCCGCGGCAGTGTTGAGGAACACGTGATTACGGTAGGATCAGAAGAAGATATTCATCTCTCTCGAAACGAACACGAGCAACTAATTCAAGAGCTTTTGAACGAAATACTGGGGTTAGGCCCGCTGGAACCTCTACTTGCTCAACCTGAAGTAACCGAGATAATGGCTAATGGCCCCGATCAAATTTATATTGAGCGGGACGGTAAACTGCAGGAGACCGAGGTTAGTTTTAACGATACCGACCACATGATGAATATTATCCAAAAAATAGTTGCGCCCCTGGGACGTCGGGTTGATGAGAGCCAACCTTACTGTGACGCCCGTCTTGCTGATGGTTCCCGTGTAAATGTTATTATACCGCCGCTGGCTCTTAACGGTCCCACGCTTACGATAAGAAAATTTTCCGAGGATCCCTTTGATGTAAATGATTTGATAAATTTTGGCACAATGACCAAAGAAATGGCTGAATTTTTGCGTGGTTGTGTAGAGTGTAAATTAAATGTTATCGTTTCGGGAGGAACTGGGTCCGGTAAGACGACGACGCTTAATGTTCTTTCCAGTTTTATTCCCGATGGTGACCGAATTGTTACGATTGAGGATTCGGCGGAGTTGCAACTTCAGCAGGAGCATGTTGTTTCGCTTGAAACTCGCCCACCCAATATTGAAGGGGAGGGAGAGGTAACGATGCGGGAGTTAGTTAAAAACTCACTGCGGATGCGACCGGACCGCATTATCGTTGGTGAATGTCGTGGCGCCGAGGCACTTGATATGCTTCAGGCCATGAATACCGGCCACGATGGCTCGCTTACCACAATTCACTCCAATAATCCCCGCGAGTGTGTTTCGCGGCTTGAAACGTTGGTCTTAATGGCCGGCATGGAGCTGCCGCAAAAAGCAATACGTGAACAGATAACCTCGGCCGTTGATCTTATTGTTCAGCAGTCGCGTCTTCGCGACGGCAGTCGTAAGATTGTCAGTGTTACCGAAGTCCAGGGGCTCGAGGGTGACACAGTTCAACTTCAGGAAATATTTACCTTCCAGCAGGAGGGAATGGTTGATGGAAAAGTGGTCGGTGAACTTAAACCTACCGGGGTTCGCCCTTCTTTCTTTTCACGCTTTAAGCAGGAAGGCATAGAAGTACCTTCCGACATGTTTGTGGAAAAGTAATGTTAACGCCCGCCCGTATTCTCCAGCTTCTTTTACTGTTTTCCAGCCTTGGCATAGTGATTGTCCTTTATACCCTGAAAAAACGTGAGAAACGCCGTCACGCTACAATAAAAGAGCGCATCCGCCCTTACGTTGACCAGGCCTACAGGGAAGAGCTTGCACGGCAGAAATCTGCCGAATCGGAAGAGGAAAGCTTTTCTTTTATTCGCGGGATAGCCGAGTATCTGTCAGAAACTGCGATTAGCGAAGAAATTGAGGAAAAAATGAGGAACTGGCTTTTGCGCAGTGGCCTGCGGGTCCGGCCGGCTGAATACGTGATAATCTGTTTTTTTGTTATGGTTGTTATAGGGTTTTTAAGCGCTCTGCTAGGTTATTTTTTATTTGGTGCCCGGGTAGCCGTGCTGGGCCTGGTAGGATTTGCTCTTGGCTGGATTTTTCCGGTTATTTACGTCTTTTACCGCCGTCACCAGCGAATGAAAGCTTTCAACAGTCAGCTTTTAGATTTAATAAATTTGATGTCCAATGGTCTTAAGTCGGGCTATGGCTTTATTCAGGCGCTGCAGCTTGTCGCCAGTGAAGCCCGACCACCGGCATCAGAAGAATTTGAACGTGTCGTGCGCGAGAACCGTTTTGGTATTCCCGTCGAGGATGCTCTGGAGCGCCTGGTTGATCGAATGGAAAGTGATGACCTGGACCTGGTGGTGACAGCCGTGCTTATTCAGCGCCAGGTTGGAGGTCGGCTCAGCGAAATTCTGGACCAGATAAGCTCAACTATCCGTGAACGGGTTAAGATTCAGGGTCAGATTAGAGCCCTGACTGCGCAGGGTAAAATGGGTGGAGCGATTATTTCGTTACTGCCCTTCCTCCTTGGGGTTGTTTTTTACTTTTTGCAGACGGAGATGATGGTCCAGTTTTTAACTCATCCGGTTGGTATCGCGGCTATTATCTTCGCTCTTTTCTGGCAGGGAATAGGTTTCTTCTTTATCTGGCAGATAGTGAATATAGATATTTGATCATGATACTTTAAATTTGATTAACCAGTAGCTAGTGCTCAGTCACAGTTGAAAATGTGGCCGCACTTTTATCCGTTTTTCGGTTGTCATTCCCGCGGAAGCGGGAATCCAGTGCCGTTGAATTTCTAACGGTCGAAGGTCAAAGTCACTGGATTGCCCAATCAAGTTGGGCAATGACGTTCGTAATGCTGATTGCCTGGTTGATACCCGGATCAAGTCCGGTCATGATGACCTGTGGCCAATGACGGCAAGAGACAACCCGAAAATTCAATTGTGACTAAGCACTAGGGTTACTACAGCATTTCTCCTCACCTGGAGGAAGGGGAAGTGGATAAAAGATCTGCTGTGGATTTTAAGTGGTAGTTAATTATCATAATAACGGTGATCTAAGTGTTAGTATACTTTGCAGTTTTTGTGGCTGTTTTATTATTTCTGGCTTCAGTAACTATTTTTCTCTTTGGCTCCCGGAGCGAGCAGGGGTCGCGGGTATTCCAGCGTTTTTGTGAGGTAACCGGTTACCGTCAGCAGGAAGAAGAGATGGACCTTGACGAGGAGCTGCTTAAGGGAACTTTTTACGAACGTAATATTTATCCTATGCTGGAGAAGATAGCCTCTTTAATTGCCGGGGAGGGGGAGTCAAAACGGGAAAAACTTGAGCGTCATTTGATATCCGCCGGCCGTCCGGGAAACCTGGGCCCCAATGAATTTATTGCTCTTCAGCTTGTCCTTGGTCTGCTGAGCGTCTCCATTGTGGCAATAGTTGCTCTTTTGATAGGCCCGACTACACCGCGTGGCCTGGCCCTGGCAATAATTTTCGCCGCCGTTGCCGGTATGGCCAGCTACATAATTCCCCGGTTCTATCTCAAAAAAATGATTACCCAGCGTGAAAACGAGGTCCGGAAAACTCTCCCCTTCGCAATTGATTTACTGGTTGTCTCCGCCGAGGCCGGGCTGGGCTTTGACATGGCTTTAAACCGGGTTGTTCAGAAGATGGAGGGAGCCCTGGCTCTGGAATTTCGCCGGGTGCTCGAAGAGATAAAACTGGGCACGCCCCGCAAGCGAGCCCTGCGAAATATGCTTGAGCGAGTTGACGTTGATGTTCTCGACAGTTTTGTCTCGGCTATTATTCAGGCGGAAGAACTCGGTGCCAGCATCGGCGAGGTTCTGCGTATCCAGGCCGAGCAAATGCGGACCGACCGTCGCCAGAGGATTGAGAAAAAAGCCCAGGAGGCGCCCGTAAAAATGTTAATTCCCATGGTCCTGTTTATTTTTCCAACCATTTTCATTGTTGTCCTTGGCCCCGTAATACTGGAAGTTATTACACAGATGGCCGAAGGTCCCGCCCTTTAACTGGCTCCAATTGGATTTTGGACCCAAAATATCGTATACTTTTAGTGCATACCAACCAAAAAAACTGGAGTGGACAAAATGAATAATTTTTTGGTTACGGAACGTGGTTCCTTCATTGTAGCCGGTGCTTTTTTTCTATTTTTCTTTATTTTTGCTGCCACTCTGGGGGTTGATTTATCCCGTTATTACATGTTGCGCCAGGAAGTGCAGTCAGTGGCCGACAATGCAGCCCGTGCGGGCGGGCAGGCCCTGAATCAATATCGGGACGAGCCCGACGAAGCTCTTGTCTATGATGCGGTCCTCGACTATATAGCTTCCAGCCAGGGGGAAGGACGTTTAGGCTTTTACGAACGTCACGCCCCGGATGATGTTGATGGAATTTTTCTTGAATATTTTACCAGTGAAACAAATGGTGTGGTTGAAGAGTATTACCGCGTTGGTGTGGTTACCTACGGTGTTTTTAACCCCCATTTCTGGCCCTCAGCATTGTTTGGTGGTTCTGATGTAGTTGTATTTACTCATGCTGCAGTGGCAGAAATTCATCCGCAAAAGATATATCGAACATTGCACACGATTGCCGACTGTGGTGTTTTTGCAGGGGGGGCGATGGATTTATCCGGTAATAATTTTGACGCTTCCGGGGCGAATTTTTGTGGCGCCGGAGATATTGACGGCAGTCGCTCACAGTCTGGAGTTATGGGCAACGTGCATCTGCCCTCGGGAGCTAATTTCTCGCCGCCAGGCGGTGGTGCGGGAACTGTGACCAGCGATGACCTGGAAAGATCGGCACCGCAGTTTCCTGCCGGCGATCCAACCGATTATACGGTAGATTTAAACAACTTCGACGACTGGGCGGAGACCCCAGACTGTCCGCAGGGAAAAGCGCTTCGTCCTACTGACGGTTCAGATACCGACGTTACCTGGGAGGATGGATCACCGGTCTGCGTGCAGAAGGATCAGCACGGTTATTCAATTACTGATAACGATGGCGGCCAGATCCAGCGAGCCGACGGTAGTTCAGTCACTATCTATTCCGACGCTGATTTCGTCTTTGAAGGCAATGGTAACGGGCTGCTCGGTGGGCTCTATGCTGAGGGGGGGATTAGAGTGGAAGGGAATAACTATGAGTTCGAGGGAGACCCCGACAAGTTTGGCGGACTGGCCCTCTGGGGGGAGGGAGATGTTGAAGCGGAAGCCGACGTAGATTTTGAACGAAATAATATTGAAATAAAAGGGCTTGCCGGTTCCAGTGGTGATTTCAATTTTGGGAGTATGGGCGGAGGCACCGGTCCCATTCTGCGGGGGCTCCTGGTGGCCGGTGGTGACTTTAATTTGCCCTCCAACTCGGACGCGGCTGAGATTACTCTTGATGAGGAATATGTTGACACCGATTTTTTGGATGCCGGCGATTGGGAAAAAATGATTCAGGAGGAGCTTGAGCGCCCCCTTTATTCGGATGTCACTGTTAGAATTGTGAGTTAGTTCTTGCTTTACCTTCTCGCTCGCTCAAAATTAATTGTCAGTATTGAAGAAGTTCATCTCTGCAATACTTTTATAACGCGTTTGCTGGGCGCCCTGCCGGCTGGGCGAGTCGCACCGGGCAGTGCCTATCTTTTCCCCCATCCTGTTTCCCTCCATACCTTTTTCATGCGCCGTTCAATCGACGTTCTATACTTTGATGAGCGCGGGCAGGCTCTGAAGACATCACACGGCCTTCGGCCTTTTCGATTTTTAACGGCGCCCTCGCAGGCGAGCGGAGTTGTCGAGCTGCCCCCCGGCTCTCTGCCACAGCTTCCTGCAACACAGTTGAAGATCCGCTTATCGCCCGAACTGGCCCACCGCAGCAGCTATCCGGCTCTCTCTTACCGGGATTTATCTTTTTAATTATCTGTTTAAAAAAGCCCTCCTCCCTGGCGGGCGAGGGCTAAGGTGGGGGGACTTGAACTTGACCTTGCTTTAACGCTCGTCATTGCGGGCTCCGACCCGCAATCCATCTTTATGGTTTTCAGTTTTTAGTTTTAGTAGTTAACCCGTAACCCACGACTCGTAATCTATATTCGCTGAGGAAGGAAAAAACGACAGGGCTAATGCCGGAAAGTTGTGGTTATAAATATTAATACTAACAGCTTTTCTGTCGAAAATTAAAACAGTCCACCGGGACAGTATGTTTGCTTACAATTGAATCCGCCCGTTTGACGGAATGGAGGGTTTATATACTTGGGACGACAGATACTTGCAAAAGGGTTACGTTTTTCTACAGTATTGTTTCTGCTCTTTGCCGTAGTGGTATTGTACACCTGTGCTGTTCAGCGGGTACGCACCCACACTATCGAAAGCGGCGAGACACTATGGGAAATATCACGGGCTTATGACATTCCCCTTGAGACACTTATCAGTCTTAACAACATAGAAGATGCCACTGATATTGTGCCCGGCGACGAGATACTGCTTCCCATTTCCTCTAGAAAACGGGGAGAGGTTGCACGTGTAGCCGTGGGGGAAAGAGAGGAGGAAGCGGTCGGAGAGGAAGAACCGGGCGAGGAAGATTATGCTGAGTTGCCTGAGGCTGCCGGAAGCGATTTTGTCTCGCCGGAAGAGGTTGACTTTGAGCCGGTCTGGCCCGTTGACGGCAGGCTTATTTCACGCTTTAAACCCGGTGGTGATCCCACCGAAAACGGGATTTTGATTGAAGCACCACCGGGGACAGCGGTGAAAGCCGCTGCCAGTGGTGAAGTTAAAATGGCCGGCCTGTGGGAATCTTATCCTGAGTTTGGTAAAATAATTATAATCGCTCACGAGGGTGAATTTGTAACTGTTTACGCCCATCTTGATGAAACTAAAGTGACCCGTGGGGACACGGTTGAAGGCGGTGAGCAGATCGGAGTGGTTGGTAGCACCGGTGTGGCGGAAGGCGATGTGACCTATTTTGAACTGCGTTATCAGCTTGAACCCCGAGACCCGCTCTTATTTTTGGGTGAACCAGGATGAGTTTGACCGATGATGATATTGAACCGCTGTTAAAAAAAGCCCGTATAAAAGAAGGGCGCTTGACTATAGACGAGGTCTCCGATTTTATGGAAGAGCGGGATTTTTCGCTTGAAGAGGTCCTGGGAAAACTCCGGCAGAAAGAGATTACGGTAGCTGAAGATTCAGTCGGTGACAGTTATGAAATAAAATCTAGCAAAACCTCCCTGCAAATTTATCTTGACGAAATTTCCCGGCTTGAGCTGCTCTCACCCGAAGAAGAAATCAGACTTTCAAAACAGATATTTGAGGCTCGCAAGGCGATTGAGAAGCTCTGCGAGGATTACGACGTTAGCGAGGATTGTATACCGACTCTGTTAAAAAGTGCCAATAAAGATCTCATTCATAGCGTTTTAAAAGAAGAGGGTGTGACCGGGAATCAGCTGAGTGGTTTTATGCAAAGACTAAACCGGCAGAAAAATAAATACAGGCAGGCGCACGATGAGATGGTCCAGGCCAATTTGCGGTTAGTCATTACCATAGCCAAAAAATATCAGAACTGCGGGTTAAGTTTTGAAGATTTAATAAACGAGGGTAACCTGGGTTTGATGCGTGCCGTCGACCGCTATGATTATAGAAAGGGCTTCCGCTTTAGTACTTATGCCGCCTGGTGGATACGCCAGGCTGTTCTGCGTGCAATTTCTAACAAAAGCCGGACTATCCGTCTGCCTGTTTACATGATTGATTTACTGCGAAAATGGCGACGTAAAAAAGAAGAGCTGCGTCAAAATCTTGGGCGTGAACCCCACATGATGGAGGTCGCGGACGAGCTAAATATAGATTATGAAAAGGCCACTCATATAATGCGCCACTCACAGGCTCCCACCTCGCTGGAGACGCCTATAGGGGAAAACGCCGACGCTGAGCTCAAGGATATAATCCAATCCACCCCGACGGCGTTTAACGATGCCGAGAAGTGGCTGAGTGAACAGCGGATGCGTGAGAAACTGTGGGAAGCTATTGACGCTGAGCTGACTGAGAAGGAACGGACAGTATTTCTTCATCGTTACGGGCTGTTGGGCAAAGAAGAATTAACCCTGGAAGAGGTAGGAAAAAAGATAGATTTGACTCGGGAACGAATCAGACAGATTCAACAGGAGGCGCTCAGAAAAATAAGGGAGTCGGATTACAGCGAAGATTTGCGCAGTTTTTTGAATTCTCTTGCCGATTAAATTAGATGATTATTTTTCTCTAAAGATATAACAGGTCAGGACGATATATGTATTAGAGTGTTTAAGTATCTACTCCCTCTTGGTTGTTAATAGACCTTCCCATCGGTAGGACTTGCACTCTGCACTTATTATAGTGTTTGGCCGGATGTCCTGCGGCGGACATCCGGCCTTATTTTTTTGGAAGCCGCAAAACTTTAGTAGTATGAGAGCAGCTTTTTAATAACTGACTCAAGTTGTGAGTGTGGCGTGCTTGCCCCCGCTGTTATTCCTAAATTTATCTCCCCCGCCGGCAGCCACTCCTGCTCAACCTGTTCTTCTTTTTCGCCGGGCGGCAGGAAAGTAATCTGCTGACGATTAAAATCATCCGGTTCTTCGATGTGATAGACCGGTATATCTGCCGATGATTCAACCGTCCGTGCCAGGTTCTGGGTGTTTGAACTGTTGTGTCCACCGACCACGATAAAGAGGTCAAAATCATTTTCTGAAATGAGATTTTTGACAGCGTCCTGCCGGTCCTGTGTGGCACTGCAGATTGTGTCAATGCTGAGGAAATTATCTAAATTACCGTCACGTTTTTTTATCGTATTTTCAAACAGGTTAAAAATTTGCAAAGAGTCGTTCATTAGCATTGTCGTCTGGTTGGCCAGTCCGATTCTCTCCAGGTCTTCATCGGGGTCAAAATCAGCAGGAATTGCGTCCTTAAAATTGTTCAAAAAATCTTTTCGCTCGCCGTTACCCAGTATGTAAACGCAGACATATTG
>PWHN01000039.1 GCA_003554945.1 bacterium | reverse complement strand
CGAGTGCGATAGTCGACCAGGTCAACCTCCACTTCGGCAACATCACAGCTCCAGGCGTAGCCACTGTAGGCTGAACCCGTGTAGGTCTCTTCGTCCCAGCGAGCATCGGGGGGATCCTCGTGCTGGACTTCTTTTCGCAACTCGCCGTAATTTTCAAGGTAACGGTCGGCCGCTTCCTGAAAGTCATCCGCGTCAAAATTTTCCGACAGCCCAGCCTTTTCCTGAAGCTCCTCAACGATTGCCTGACAGGCGTCCTGAACCAGCCGACCAACAATCATTGTTGACCTTGAAGCAACTGTGGGTCCGCTGTCCGGGACTTTGTCGGTGTCCTGTTCCAGAACTTCCACACAGTGGGGAGGAAGTTTGCAGGTCTCCGAAGCAATCTGCGTAAAACCGGTGTGTATACCCTGACCGTATTCTACGTTAGCAACCAGAATTTCAAGCGGGTTTTCTTCTGTTATGCGGACTGCCGCACGCGAGGCCAGCTCTTCCTCACCTTTACCGGTAAAACCACTGCCGTGGAAGAAAGTAGCAAGAGAAATTCCTTTTTTGCGGTATTCGTTTTCTCGATTGAAGCGGCTAAACTCCTTCTTTTTTGCCTCGTAGTCAATTTTTTCCAGGGCTCTATCCATCAATGCTTCCAGATCAATGTCCTCTTTTATCACCTGACCGGTCGGCATACTGTCGCCTTTCTGGAGAAAATTACGGCGTCTTAACTCGGCCGGGTCCAGGCCCAGCTCATGGGCTGCCTCGTTCATCAACAGCTCAATTGCAAAAATAGATTGAGGCGCTCCAAAACCTCGGAAGGCAGCGAAAGGAGTTGAATTGGTCATGTATGCCTTTGCTCTTAAATCTGCATTAGGACAGCGATAAGGGCCAAAAGAGTGAAGAATCCCCCGGGAAAGAACCGTAGAGGTAAGGGTTGGATAAGCGCCGCCGTTGAGGGCAAAATCAACGTCCAACGCAACCAGCTCACCCTCTTCCGTAAAACCGGCTTTGGCCGTCGTAAGCGACGGGTGTCGTTTGGTGGTGGCAAGCAGGTCTTCCTCACGGTTGTAGACCATTTTTACCGTCCGACCTCCTGCCTTCATTGAAAGGAGAGCGGCGTGACCGGCAAGCAAACTGGGATAATCTTCTTTGCCCCCGAAAGCGCCTCCGGTAGTCGTCTGGATTACCCGCACAGAGTCCTCGTCAACGTCAAACATGTGGACCATGGCACCGTGAACATAATATGGACACTGGAGAGAACCCTTGATAGTAATTTTTCCGCTTTCGTCGTAGGTGGCGATTACACCGTTAGGCTCAATATAGAGGTGTTCCTGCGCCTGGGTGCGATAGGTATTTTCCACAATTAGATCTGCTTCGGCGAAGCCGGCGTCAACGTCACCGTCGGTTATGTCGTAAGCACAGAGAACGTTATCTTCACCGTATTGAGAAAAATCAGCCTCGCGGGCCTCATCGATAGTAAAAAAGGCGGGATATCCGTCAATCTCAATTTCAACTTCCACATGTTCAATAGCTTTATCGACGAGACGCTCGTCCTTGTGGGCGATAAGTGCGATTGGCTCACCGGGATATTTTACCTCGTCTTCAGCCAGAAAAGGTATCTCGTTTTTAATCATCGCACAGATATTTTCACCGGGAATGTCCTGGGGATAGGCAATTACAAACTCATCCCACGGGATTCCGTCTTTAAATTCAATATTCTTGATTTTGCCGCGCGGTTCAGGCGACCGTATGGTTCGTCCGTAGAGACAGTCTTCAGGCTGAATATCATCTACGTATTCAGCTTCTCCTTTAACCTTGGGCACCCCTTCGCGGCGGGTTAAACTTTTACCTACAAACTCCAGTCTTTCCTTCTCTTCTGCTTGCTCTCTCTCTCCAGGCTTAACCGCGGGTTCGCTCATCTTCAGACCACCATCCGGCCAGATTTTTTGATGACACTTTTTGTTTTCTGAAAGTTTACCTATTTTTCTTAATTTCTGAAAGGAAAATCTTTGTGAACTCAAAAGCCACCTCCATCATCCCCACTCTCCTTTACCTCCTTGAAGGGGAAAAATGGACTGCGGGTCAACCCCGCAATGACGAAGGACCAGTTGGCTCTGGGATTAATTTTCAGGAATTTTACTTTCGAACCTGGCAATCACCTGGTGACAGTAGGCGACAGCGAGGGCGTCGGCCGCATCGTCCGGCTGCGGTGGCTGCCCCAACCCAAGCTCGTCACGAAGCATCTTTTGCATCGCTTTCTTGTCGGCTTTACCGCTACCGGTGATTGTCTTCTTAATTTTTAACGGCGAATACTCGACCACCTGGATGTTGCTGCGAGCGACAGCCAGCATAATAACACCGCGGGCCTGACCTACCTTTATGGCCGTCTTAACATTTTTACTGAAATAAAGTTTTTCCACTGCCGCAATATCGGGAGAAAATTTTTCTACCAGCTCCTCTGCAGCTTCGTGAAGCTGACGCAACCGGATTGTAAAATCAGTACTGCTGGCTGTTTGCACTGTTCCCCAACTCAAAGCTTCCGGGGACCGGGAAGGTCGCTCATATTCTATCGCTCCATATCCCGTCGTCGCCAGCCCCGGATCGAGTCCCAGAATACGGGTAATTCTAATTCGCCGCCTCTACTTTTTCCAGAGCCCGGTCATCCATTTCAAAATTGCTGTAAACTTCCTGCACATCCTCGTGATCGTCCAACTCTTCGAGGAGTTTGAGCACCTGTTCGCCACAATTATTTTTCACAGGAACCGTGGTTGACGGGATCCTCGTGATCCCGGCGACATCTGTCTCGATATCTTCTTCATCCAGGCGATTTTTAACATCAGAAAAATTTTCAACGTTGGTAAAAATTTCATAAAAACCGCTGTCATTTTGGTCGATATCTTCAGCCCCCGCTTCGACAACCAGCTCAAAAAGCTCCAGTTCATCAATCTGCTGCTGATTCACTGTTATGTAGCCTTTTTTATCAAAAAGGTAGGAGACGCATCCGCGTTCGCCGACGTTACCTTCGTGTTCGTCAAAAATTTTACGGATCTGTGCAATAGTGCGGTTTTTATTGTCCGTGGTAACTTCGACAATCACCGCTACTCCCCCGGGTCCGTAGCCTTCGTAGACATAATCCTCGTATTCTACGCCGGGTAAATCCCCGGTCCCCTTCTTAATCGCCCGCTCAATGTTTTCCTTGGGCATGTCGTGATCATGGGCGCGTTCGATTATATTCCGGAGTTCCGTATTTTTTTCCGGGTCTCCACCGCCCCGCCGCGCTGCAGATATAATTCGCCGGGCAAATTTCCCAAACAACTTGCCCTTTTTCTTATCTTGCTTTTCTTTTCGATGCTTAATATTCGACCACTTAGAATGTCCAGCCAACTTGATCACCTAAATATATTAATACCTGACGCCAAAAGAATCAAAATCGTTTTTAGCCTGTTTCCATTTGAGATCTACGTTGCTAACCCGGGCGCTGGTTGGCCCTTTCTGCACTTTCTTTAGCAACTGTTCCAGATTTTTAGCGGCACCTTCAGCAACCAGCTTAACGGTACCGTCCGGTTCATTTTTTACCCAGCCGGTTATTCCGCCAATTGAGTCGGCACACCGGGTCGTAAAGTAACGAAATCCAACTCCCTGCACACGTCCGGAAATCACAGCTTCAAGTCGCTTATCCTCATCGAGACTCACACTTTTGCCTCCTCGGTAGATAAAATTGCTTACGTTTTTGATAGGAAAAAGTTTTTTTGCATAATAAATTTTACAAGTTTTTCGGAAAAATTTATAGGCTTCGCTGGCGAGCAGCCTGCAGTGCGCCTTTGACGGCTTCCTCGGGAGTCAGGTCGGCCGGGAATTCAAACCGGGGGTGTTCCCAGGTTTTAACGCCAAAAAGCGGACGACCGTTTTTAATAGCGAAAGCGATTTCAGACAGAGTTCCCTCGGCCCCACCGACTGCAATAACTGCCTGTCCCGCCAGGACATTGGGGAGGTTCCGCGCTTCCGACAGTCCGGTGGGAATAATAACGTCTAAAAATTCATTCGCATCCGTGGCTGTTTTGCCCATCAGTATCCCCACCGTCAAACCACCGCCATTCTCCTTAACCCCACGGCAGACTTCGCGCATAACCCCGCCGCGGCCGCCGGAAACAACGGTAGCACCACTTTCGGCGAGTAGCTCCCCCACCCGGTAAGCCAGCTCCGCGGTTCTTTCGTCAGGCTGACTGCTTCCAATTACCGTCACCTGGACTTCACTCATCCAAATCACTCCTCTTGGTAAAAATCTTCTAACTTCATTGAATTTTAAACGGTCATCGTTCAAGACTATCCCCCCTTGAAGGGGGGAAAGACAATGGGGGTTGTAAAGATGGATTGCGGGTCGTAGCCCGCAATGACGGGGCGGCTGAAAGGTTCTACCTTTCAGTAAGTTTATCTTTAACTTCCGGCAGCGCCTCGTTTATCGCCTGAACAATACCACGCGACGATATCGTGGCGCCGGTCGCCGTTACCACCTGGTTGTCCTGTTCAACCGGTCCCTCCTCCAACAATTCGATCTCGGGGTGAGGATTCAGCCCGACAAACCAGTTCTTGAACGCATATTCCTCCCAGTTATCCGGTTCTTCAACGTATTCGGTTACTCGCTGTTCCCACTCGCCGGTCGCTCCTGATTCTAATATATCAATTCCCCCCAGCTCTTGCAGGTCAGGAGCTATCCTGACCCGCACCTTAGCCTCACCTACAAAGCCGGGCCCAACTGCCTCAAACTCATAGTGTGAAAACTCTCCCTCAGCGTCCAGGGCCCGGTAAATAGGCAAATCACGGTCCCCGTATGTGGTTAATTTTTCGCGAGTTACGTCCTCCACAAAAACCGGTTCTGGCTCCTCAACTATATAGACAAAGCGGGCGGGATCCAGTTCGCCGCCAAACAGGGCAAAGATATTTAGCCCCACGAAGAGGGCCGTTATTAAAATTGTCAGTGGTCGCCGGAGCGGATTCAGTCGACTCAGTCCCCGTCCTTTTTCTATCCAGTTAAAGACCGGGACAAGAGGATTAAAGAGCAGTATAGCAAACATCGTGCCCCCGGGGAAAATAGTGAACTCCCGTATTATCACCACAGATGCTCCAATGAGCAAACCATAAACCGTTTTTCCCCACTTTCCGCGGGGAGAAGTAACCGGATCGGTTGCATAGAAAAAAGCGCCCAGGAACAGGCCGCCGGAGAAAAGATGGTGAAAAAAGCCAATTGT
Organism: bacterium; assembly: GCA_003554945.1. Classification (GTDB taxonomy): domain Bacteria; phylum T1Sed10-126; class T1Sed10-126; order T1Sed10-126; family T1Sed10-126; genus T1Sed10-126. The sequence goes on along the minus strand of PWHN01000039.1, from coordinate 46,159 downwards.
GGAGATAGCGAACGCAGTCAAAACAAGAGCTGTAATAACCGCTCCAACAAGAACAGATAAAGGCTGTCTCCAGCTCAAGCAACCGGTAAGTATTAAGGCCAGTCCCAGCAGGGCTATCAGCAAAATAGAGGTTTCGGCTATGCAGCCCGGGGTGAACCCTAAAAGTAGCGGAGAAATCGAAATTGCTTCGCGGCCCGCCAACAGACCGCTAATCGGAGTGGCGGCGGTTACGGCACCGGCCTCGGCGGCCAGGTAAGCAAATGGGCGGGACCATTCAAATATTCGCTCGGGATAGAGCAAATGAAGTAGAAGCCGGGCAGCAAGGGCGGGATTCAGTAAATTTTGGCCAAAACCGCCCGCCAGCAGTTTTACCAGCACCAGAGCCAGTCCTCCGGCCAGGGCTGCCGGAAGTGGGGGAAAAGCGGGCGGGAGACTGAAGGCAAGCAGCAGGCCGGTAATTAAAGCGCTGCCATCCGTTAGTGATATTTTTTTTTCAGCCAGCACACAGTAAATCAATTCGGCAATCAATACGCCGGCAACTGAAAACAGGGTTAGAGACACGGCCGGTGGGCCGAAAAGAACAAAACTGAAACCGGCCAGCGGCAGAAGTGCCAGAATAAAAACACGCATCGTGCGCGAGGAAATAAACCGCGTGGATAGAATCGACAATAACTGCACTAATTTATAATGTTAATAGAATCTATGGATAATATTTTCTCCATCGTTATCACCGTTTGATCCAAATTTCAAACAAACACCCCCTATCCCCTGACTTCTTGAAGCAAGAGCCCCTTCTCAAAACCACCACGTTTTTCTTTTTTATCCTGTCGGAGCTCTTCCAGCTCTTCTATTGTTTTATCGTGAGCTTTAACAAGATAACGCAGCACTTCAAAAATATCAACAATTTCCTCAAATTTTCCCGACTCAAGATATTCCTTCACTTCTTCCAGCAATTTTTGCTTTAGTTTCTGAGAATATTCGTCGCCCTCGAGCTCACGAACTGTACACTCTTTGCCCGAAGATTCAATTAGCTCTGGAATTCGATCGCGTATCAACTTATCGTAGTTCTCAGCCGCCGTCATCCCGACCAGGCCTCCTCTATTTTATTTTGATATCAACCTGCACAGAACACCGCAACAGACCCACATCCAATTAAACATGCCCTTTTTCAGCAGACCTCAGCTACTCGTCTGAATCAGCCGGGGGTGAAACGTCAGGTGAACGGTCACCAGTGGTAACTTCCTGGGCAGCCGGTTCAGGCTCCTGAGGTAGCTGAAACTTTATTTCAGAGCCGTATTTCCACAGAATCATGCCGATCAACAGTGCTAAGAAACCAAGAATACGATACTGCGTTTGGCCCAGAAATGCCATCGGGTCGGGCCCGATATTAGCCAGTATCACGTCCCACATCATAACTACAGGGCTGGCTGCAATTAAGACTGGTGCCAGGATACGCAAAACTGGCGAGACCTCCTCGGAGCTCATGTCAAAATAAACAAGCCCCAGGATTAAAAGTGCCATTATTGCCACACCAAACAGTACCCACATAATAAAACCTCCCTTGGCTATATACCACCTGCTACAGGTTAGTTTCCCTTTTATATTTTACCGTTTCACTTATCTTCATAATAACTAACCCCACAGCCATTGCAAAGCAGAATCCCCGGCAAGCAAAATAATTCGGAACGCTCTGCCGTCCCCTCTCATGTCTGCTATTAAGACGACTTTTCTTTCAAAAAGGAGAAATAGGACAATGACTTTTTCCAGTAAGATTTGATCACGAAAAAGGGAAATGACAAAAATAAGTAAATAATTCAAAGTACGAGGGAAAAGTTGATTTTAAATTCTGTTTTTTCGTGTGAACTAAAGTCGAGGCTTCCATCGAGCTGATTTTCTACTATGGATTTAACAAGCCTCAATCCGAGCGAGGCGTCGTCATTCAGGTTAAAACCAGAAGGCAAACCCCGGCCGTCGTCGCGAACAATCAGCTCTGCGGTCTCCCTTATTTTTTTAAAAACGACTTCCATTTTACCGTTTTCTCGGCCTTCAAAACCGTGGCTTACAGCATTAGTTAACAGTTCGTTAATAGCCAGACCGCAGGGAATTACCTGGTCAAGAGTTAAATCCATTTCGTCAATATCAAAATCGAATTCAATCTGAGTCCCGGGGTCACGTAGAGTAGAGATAATTTCTTCACAGAGTTCCTTTAAAAAATCACTGAAGCTCAATGAAGTGATATCTTCCCGGGAATAGATGTGCTGATGAATCAGGGCCATAGTATGGAGCCGGTTGATTGCTACTTCAAGGACAGATCTTGTCTCCTCAGACTCAGAAAGCATCAGCTCCATTTCCAGAAAACTTATCATTGTGAAGAGATTATTTTTCACCCGGTGATGGACTTCTCGAAGGAGTGTTTTCTTCTCTTGCAACTGGTTTCCCAGCTCCTCCTGAACCTCTTTCAGAGCACTGATATCCTTGGCTCCGGCAACAATACCGCGAAGTTTACCGTTGTCGTCTCTTATAATTGAAATGTTAAAAGACATGGGGATAAGTTCGCCGTCGCTGGTCTGATAATGAAGATCAAGATTCCGGAGGTTACCACTATTCCAACGACCATTAATTCGGTCGGAAAAGAACCTCTCTATCAAAGAAGCCTCCCCGGGAGCAAAAATTTTGGTGACAGGTTCACCAATGAGGTCCTCTTCACTGTAGCCCAGCAACTCTACTGTTGCCTCGTTTATTTTTGTTATATTTCCATCAGTATCGGTGGCAATTAAAGTATCCAAAAAATTCCTGATAATTCGTTCGGTATATTCTTTTTCCTTTTCAATCTGTTTCTTGGCCTTTTTGTATTCTGTAATATCACGGATCACACCAACCAGAATTTTTTCTCCCGTACCCGGAACCGTGAAAAGCGACTTTTTTGTAGAAATAATATGTTGATTACCATCAGCATCGGTAAAATACTCCTCGTTAACATTATCCTCCCCTGTTTCAAAGACTAGATTATCCTTTTCCCAGAAGACGTCCGCCTCTTCTTTTGGAAAAAAGTCGTAGTCAGACTTGCCGAGTAATTCATCGCGAGAATAGCCCATAAACTCACAGAAAGCGTCATTCACCTCTATCCAGCAGTGATTTTCGTCCTTGACAAAAATCGGATCAGAAACAGTATTGAGGATCATGTTAAGGCGAGATTCAACTCGTTTGCGTTCATGAATCTCCTGCTGGAGATGCTTTTCGGTGGCACGAAGCTGCTGATTCTGGGCTTCAAGCTGCTGATTAAGGGCATCGAGCTGCTGGTTCAGGGAGTCAAGTTTCCGTTCGCGGCGCTTGCGCTCTGTAATGTCTCGAATAAGAGCTTGGAGCACTGGCCGGTCTTCAAGGTCAACCCGGCTCAACTGGACTTCCGCCGGAAAATTTTCGCCACCTTTACGCTGATGAGTCCACTCGAAAAAGTCCTCCCCTTCCTCGAAGGCTCGCTCAATATGCTGTTGAGTGGCTTCAAATGAGGACTCACCATTAGGTTGAGCCGACGGAGAAAGTTCACCGGGACTATACTGAATGAACTCTTCGCGGGAATCGAGGCCAAACAGACGCAGGGTGGCTTCGTTACAATCAAAAAAACCATCGCGGTCGAGTAGCATTATAGCATCGCGAGAGGATTCAAAAATATGTTTGAATTTAAGCTGTTCTGCATCTTCAGACAAAATTATTCCCTCCCGGACATCGGTTATAAATTTTCAAGACGCTTTTTCCACCGGGTAGGATCACGATGCAAATGAGCAACGGCTACAACTTCAATATATTCTTCAAGGGGCTGGTAAATTATTCCGTAAGGGAAACGACGAACAAGAGCTCGTCGTGTATTTTTAGTAAACGACTTCAAGAAATTGAACATCCATCAGGCTTGATACTTAGAAAGAATTTCGGCTAATGGTACACTACGAATTTTTCCTTCTCGCACAGCTTTTAATCGATTTTCGGCTTCTTTTTTCCACTTCTTATCAATTTCGGTGTCTGGTTTATCTAAACTGGAAAGCAGTTGATCAATCAATTTTGCCCTTTTCACTGGCGACAAATTCATCACGTCATCCATGATTTTTGTGGTGTTAGTCATAATGGAAACCTCACAAAAAATAGAGTATCTTTTTTGTCTACTCTTTCCTCCTGAATACCTATCCTATCTACAAAATAAATATAACGTACTCCACCACATAAATCAATTGAGAGCGAAGAGCTGTTCAGGACTTATCCCAACATCAAACCGTGCGGTGGAAGTAGTAGACGGAAAAAGCGAAGAAAAAGAGGCCGAGGACTGTCATCAGGAGGAGCTGGGGGGCGACGACAAAAAAACCGGCACCGCGGACCAAAGTCGCAAAACTGATCTCGAGGTAATAGCGAAGTGGGAAAATATAACTGCCCCAGTACATAAAACCGGGCAGGTTCTCGACGGGCATAACAACACCGGAGAGGAAAAGCATTGGTGTTAGAAGAAGTATCAGGGCCAGCGTCGCTTGTGATATATTTTCCGTAACAGCGGCGATCGCCACTCCAAGGCCGGACATGGTAAAAAGAAACAGTGCTGTAGCCCCGTAAAAGAGAAAGACCTGCTGGTTTATGGGAAACCCGAACAGTGTCTGAATGATGCCAAAAAGGCTCAGGGTTGAAAATATCAAACATACAATTACGGCCATCATAAGTTTGGCGACGAGAATTTCAAAGGAGCTGGCAGGACTTACGGCGAGCTGTTCCAGGGTGCCGTGTTCTTTCTCACGCACAAGAGCGGCAGCAGTAAGTAACATACCAAAGATAGTCATCATAAACAAAAATTCAATCAGACCCCCAAACCACTCGTGTTTTAAATCAGGATTAAACAGCGGCCGGGGATGAACGGTCAGCGAAGGACCGGCCGCATCGATTCCATGCCTCCGGCGCAACTGGACACCATAATCGTGGACAATACTGGAAATAAACTGGGCGGCCATAGTTGCTGTAACCGACATTGTACCGTCGAGCACCAGCTCCACCTGGGCGTCCCCCCGGGGCAACCGTTCCTGAAAATCTGGCGGAATAACAAGAGCAAGAGCGGCCCGTTCCTCCATCAGATATCGCTCAATGTCAGCCTCGCTTGAAACAAAATCACGGATTTCAAAATGGGGTTCTTGCAATTTATGGACCAATTCTCGGCTGGGTTCGCTGCGACTATGGTCGAGAATAATCACTGAGGCTTCACGGGGTTCAAAAATAAAGACAGAGGCAGCAGTATAAATAGCGATAGTGAAGCCATACAAAATTATCCCCAGCAGCGCCTTGTCCTGCAGGAGCTGTGCGAACTCCTTGCCCAGTAGAGTGAAAATGCGTCCAAACATCAGCATCTCCCCCAAACTTCGTCACAGACGAAAATCAATGGCGTTCTAAAACTTGAGCCAGTCTTCGTTATTGTGAACCCCGCTGCGCATTGCCGGGAACAAATAACGTCCCAGGACTTGACCCAACGGTTGTCATTGCGGGCCACGACCCGCAATCCATGTTCAATGGCCTTATTCAATGACCTTCGTAAATTCAACATGGATTCCGGGTCTCCGCTTCGCTTCGCCCGGAATGACGACGGTTGGTTATACCCAATCACTTTTTTCTCCTCTTGCTAAAAGCAGATATGGCAACCCCGTAGATGAACAGTGTAAGAACAAACAGTGCTGCGACCTCAAAAGCATAATAGGTCAGCCCAAGACCCTTCAGAAAAATACCCCGGCAGATAGTAACAAAATAATAGGCGGGAACCAGGTGAGAAATAGCCAGGGCAAGCGGTTCATCCGGGGCCACCGGACCATATAAACCCGAATACATGAATGAGGGCAAGAGAACTGCAACAACCGTAATAATCAGAGCGGAAATTTGGGTGCGGCAGAGAACTGAAATAAAGAGACCGAGCCCTATAGTGCAGAAGATATAGAAGGTTCCAGCCAGAAACAAAAGCAGCAGACTCCCCTGGAAACGAACCTGGAAGATACCGAGTGCTATAGCAGCGAGGACAAACTGAACCAGGCTGACTACCAGCCCGTAGGGAATCGCTTTGCCAAAAACAATTTCCCAGGGCTGGGCGGTTGAGGCCAGGTAATTAAGGTCAGTTCCGGTCTCCCGTTCGCGGACAAACATGAAGGAGGCAATAACCGCCGGGAAATAGGTTAAGACAATGGCATAGAGGCCCGGGATCAGATAGTTTTTACTCTCAAGATCAGGATTAAACCAGACGTTATGCTGCAATCCGATAGAAAATGGAAGTCCACGCAGCCAGCTCTCCCCGGAAGACTCCCCACCACTACCCTCCCCTCCACGCCGGCGCCAGATTTGATCGAGATACTGCTGAGCGATAGCCTCCGCATAGCCAAGAGCCGTCTGGGCCTGGGTCGTGTAGGTGGCTTCGGCGAGAGCTTCAAGTTCGGCCTGCTCTCCCCGGGAAATTTTACTGCCAAAATCAGGTGGAATCACCAGGGCAAAGCGAGCCTCGGCAGCTTTAAGCATTTCTTCCGCTTGGGCAGTCGAATAAATAGTTTCCTGGAGTAAAAAGGTATTGTCGTGCTGAAATTTTTCAAGAAGTTCACGGCTGTATTCCGAATTGTCGTGGTCGACTGCAACCATGTGCAGCTCTTCAACGTCCATATCCATTCCATAACCAAACATGACCAGCATCAGTATGGGACCAATAACAACAAGTGAGACGTAGAGCGGGTCCCGTACAAATTCTCGAGTTTCCTTAAGAATGACCGCCCATAGACGTTTAAACATCGTAGTTGTTCACCTCTTCACTCTTCCCTCTTTTGATTTTCTCTCCAGAACTCCATCAGAAAGTCACAAGCTTGACATAACATTTATCGAACCTGTTTAGCGTCACCGGCGTCATTGCGGACCACGATCCGCAATCCATTTTTACGGGTTTGAACTATCCCCGTTTAAAATTCAAGATGGATTCCGGCTCGGAGGCCGGAATGACGTCAGTAGTGGTTCGTCCCCTTTCGGGTCGGCGGCTCGAATGACACTAAAATTAATTATTTGCCTCGTGGGCACGGATGTGGTCGATAAAGGCCTCTTCCATTAGCAGTTCGGCCGGTTCAGTATGGACTGTGCCCGCAAGTCCCGACAATTTCGCCTTAACTTCTTTTGCCGTCTCTTCGGGCTGACGAGTGCGAATCCGGATATCACGGCCAATCACGGTCAAATCGGAAAATTCCCGGCGAAGCCGGCGGGAAGCTTCACGAAACTGCTCCGCCCGGACCAAGAGTACACCGCCACCGCGGCGATAAGCCTGTTCACGAATATCTGCGGGACTGCCTGAACCGATCCAATCGCCCTCGTTCATTAATCCCAGTTGATCGCAATATTCCGCTTCGCTTAAGTAATGGGTGGTAACAAGAACGGTCAGGTCCCGCTCCTGGGCCGTCTGTCTTATCGTCTCCCAGAAAACCTCGCGGGCGGCTGGGTCAACACCCGAGGTCGGTTCGTCTAAAACAAGAAATCGCGGCTGATGCTGAAGTGCCGTTGTCAGCGCCAGGCGCTGTCGCATCCCCCCGGGCAAATCAGCAGTAAGAGTTCCCTCATAATTGATGAGATCAAATCTTTCAAGCAGAGCTTTGGAAAAGTCCCGGTCGGCATCATAAAGCCCTGAGTAAAGCTCGACGTTCTCGCGCACCGTCAGGTCCCGGTAGAGGGAAAACTGCTGAGACATGTAGCCGAGCTGGCGCTTGAACCACTCGCGTTCTTCCCAGACGTTACGGTCATCGGCAAAAACCTGGCCGGCAGTTGGCTCCAACAGACAGCAGATCATCTTTATTAGAGTTGTTTTCCCGGCACCGTTGGGGCCAAGAAGGCCGTAAACCTCGCCCGGCTTCAGCCTGCCACTAACCTCGTTGACGGCAGTAAAACTACCAAACTGCTTTGTTAGCCCCTCAAAATTAATTTTTGCTCCTGTGGATTTGTCCCCATTAACAGCAGGCAAAGGGGGGAGCTCCGTCCGGGGAACGACGGAGCGCATAACATCTTCCACAGTAGCTTCCGCCGCTTGCCAGTCATAATCAGAGATTGAGTCGGGAAACTTACTATTTTCCTTTTTCCGCAGCCGCAGATAGTGACCGTCACGATAAAAATCCAGCGCCTCCTCCCCTACTTTCACAGCGGGCAAAGATTTGTTAGTGGAGTATTCAAGCCTATATACCTGGCCGGCAAGCTCTAGTTTCAACTGCTCCGGCGAGCCGCGCTGCTGAATCTGTCCTTCGTGGAACAGAAATACATTTGAGCAGCGTTCTGCCTCCTCCAGGTTGGCCGTACAAACGAGAACTGTCAGGTCGCGTTCCTCACGCAGTCGGGCTATCAGAGTCCAGAACTCCTGGCGAGACAGGGGATCAATACCGGTTGTCGGTTCGTCGAGCAGCAATACGTCGGGGTAATGAAGAACGGAAAGAATAAGTGCTAACTTCTGACGCATACCGCCGGAAAGTTGCCCGGCACGGCGTTCGATAAATTTTTCCAGACGAGTTAATTTCAGCAGAGGACGTATCTGTTCCTGGTAAGAAGCCTCATCCAGGCCCCGCAGGTCACGAACAAACTCCATGTTTTCCCGGATAGAAAGCCGGTCGTACAGGGCTGCTCCCAGCCCCTGGGGCATAAAACCAATATTTGCCTTGAGTTCTTCGGGTTGTTGAAGGACGTCTATATCGCCGACCTGCACATCCCCCTCATCGGGCCAGAGAACGCCGGCAATTATTTTCATCAGCGTCGTCTTGCCGGCACCGTCGGGTCCAACCAGACCGGTTATCCGGTTAGATTCCGCGGTCAGCGAGACACGGTCAAGAGCGATTTCCTCGTCCGTGTAACTTTTGCTAACGTTTTGAGCATTTATTGCCGGCATGTATTTATGCACGTCCAGTAGGGAAATACACTAAACATTAATCCTCGTCATTCCTCCCTTTCTTTTCCCCCCCTTGACGGGGGGAAAGACAAAGGGGGGGGAGAAAATGGATTGCGGGTCGGAGCCTTGGAACGTTATACGTTCCCACAATGACAAACTGAAGATCAAGACCACAATAACGACCGTTGGATCAAGCCCTGGGACGTTATTGGTTCCCACCATAACGCCGGGGGCACCAAACAATTACATAATCCCTTTAATCCGTGTGAATCCGTGTCCAGATTTTTTGAACGCTTACAAAATACAAATTAATTTTACCGCGGGGGTTGCCAGTCGACATCGGGATCCCAGCGGAGGATTGCGTCGCCGGGCATGCCCGGTTTCAGCCTGCCCGCCGGGTTATCAATAGCAATTTCAACCGCAAACACTAGACGGGGCCGCTCCTCTCGGGTTTCGACGGTGCGTGGAGTAAACTCAGCCCGGTCAGAGATTCGGCGAATTTGACCCGAAAAAGGCTCATCAGGATAAGCGTCAGTGTAAATTTTAGCGCTTGCCCCGTGGCTTAGTTTCCCCACCAGCGGTCCGGGAACGTAAACCTTCATGTATAATTTTTCGAGATCCACTATCTCCACCAAAGGTGTCCCCACCCCGGCCCATTCACCCGGTTCGACGAAACGGGCCAGAAGGTGACCTGAAAGTGGCGATTTGATCCGGACGTCTTCGAGATCATTCTCGGCCTGATCTAACTTGGCCCGGCTGGTCTGGAGTTCAGCCCGGGCAGAAAGATACTCGGACCGAACTTTTTCATACTGTTGAGTGCTTACCTGGTCACGACGCAGGAGGGTTTCGTGGCGCCTGTATTCCTGCTGCACATATTCAAGTTGAGCTTCAGCTTGCTTTTGACGCGCAGAAGCAGCATTATATTGGTTTTTTAGGCGGCTACTGTCAAGTTCGACAAGCAGTTGACCTGTTGTTACAGTATCACCTTCATTAACAGCAACCGAATCAACCCGGGCAGAAACTTCTGCCGAAACCCGGACCTCATCTCCCTCTATCCGTCCGGCCGCCTGAATTAATCCCTCAGGAAGCTCACGAACCATTTCCTGATAGACACCCCACCCAATCATCACCGTCACCAGAAGCACCGCTGCTAACATCCAGGGCCAACGACTGCGAAACCAGGTCACATTTATCGCTCCTTTTTTTAATAATACGCTTTTGCGAGACTAAGGAACAATCCTTAAATCAAGTTGTAACTTAATACCAATCTTTTAGGAACAAAAGGGCAGCGGCATAGACAAATTTGACAGCTTCTCCGGAAGCAGTGCAACTGAAAGAGCGGTAATAGGGATAGCTACGACAAGACCCAGCGTGCCGGCAATACCACTGAGGATTTCAGCGGCCATAAAATCCATATTTACAATACGCAGCCAGTGAATTTGATTGTGCATTAAAAGCAAAAGAAAAGGAATGGCGCCGCCGACATAAGCAAGGATAAGCGTATTGGCCATAGTGCCCATGACATCCCGACCTACCTCCATATTATTAAAACATAGCCGCCAACAGCCAGCCGGCGCGAAGAATAAGACCTCCACCAACAAAAGCTGTAGTTGTTGTTAAGAGTAATATAGCGGCGGCAACGCGTATTCCGTATTCTTTAGCCAGGGTGGCAATGACAGCGATACAGGGGACGTAAAAGAGTCCAACAACTGAGCCCACAAAAAGCTGAAGGAACGATAATTCCATGTCCAGAAGCGGTAAAACGGTCAGTTCACGGCGCATAATGCCAAGTAACAGGGGTGTCGCCGCTTCTTCCGGCAAACCCAGCCAGCCGTCAACAAGAGGCCGCATGTAATAAGCCATAATTTCCATAGCTCCAGTTTCGTAAAGCAAAGCGGCTAAACCGACACCGATTACCATTGGCACAGCCCCATCAACCAGGAAGTGTTTGAAATGCAGCCATATTTTCTTGGCGATCACACCGGGCCGGGGCAACAGCAATTCCGGTATTTCCAGCACCGTTGGCGTCCAGTCGCCGGAGATTAGCAAATCAAGAATTATACCGGCCAGCACTAATACGGCAAACGAAAAGAGAAAAACCAGCGGTATGAGCCAGATAGAGGCTTCAGCAAGCAGCGAAATAAAAGCACCGGTCTGGGCAATGCAGGGAACAGCAAGTGAAATCATGACGGCGATAGTAAGTCGTTCCTTGCGGTTGGCCATTGCCCGGGCGGCCAGGATACCGGGGATGGCGCAGCCGTAGCCCAGCAGGAGTGGAATTATGTTGCCGCCGGACAGGCCTATCTTGTTGAGAATTCCATCAAGTAGAACAGCCAGCCGAGGCATGTAGCCGCTGTCTTCAAGCATAGTTAACCCGAGATAAAAACTAAGAACATAAGGCATGACCAGGGCAAATGGCCACTCCAGTCCCTTGACCAGAAAACCATACTCGCCAATCAGAATTGAGCGCCAGAGTCCCGGGGGAATTATAGACGTAACACCTAACTCAATCAGAGGAATAACGAAGTGTTCAAAAAGCGGGCTGAGCAAGAAACGGCGTAACCCCAGACCGAGACCGACGACAAGACCAAAAATCAGGGTCAGCACAAGCAATGCTATTGGAAAACCGGTCGCTGGAGAAACAAGTAACTGATCCCAGCTTTCCTTGGCCTCTGTCTGGTCCTCCCCTACTCGATAATAGGCAGATCGGGCTAAATTTTCGGCTTTTTCCCAGCGGGAGTGAGAGTTTGTGTCAGAAATTTTTTCGGAAGAAAAATGTGGTCGCTGTTGCGCCTGCTCTTCAACCAGCCGGGACAGCTCCGTGCGAACAGTTTCCAGTCCACGTTGCTCAACGGCAACTGTCTCAACCACAGGAAGTCCCAGTTTGGAAGAGAGATAGTCAACGTCGACAGCCATACCTTCGTTAGCCAGCAAGTCGGTCCGATTTACGGCAACCACGGTTGGGATTTCGTGTTCCAAAAGCTGCAGCAGCAGATAAAGACTGCTTTCCATGTTTTGAGCGTCAAGCACACAGACGGCGGCGGCCGGGCGCTGGGTGAGCATATCAACTGCAACCTGTTCGGCGGCGTTAGTAGCCTCCAGAGTGTAAGTCCCGGGCACGTCGATAAGTTGATAGCTACGAGCAGATTCCTCTCCCCCAATATCAATTTCACCGACTGAAAACTCAACCGTAGTTCCCGGATAATTTGCCATACCCACGTCGAGCCCGGTGAAGTAGTTAAAAATTACGCTTTTGCCTACATTGGGGGGACCAATGAGGAGAATGGAAGATTCGAGTTCCTCCACTTCCTGGCGGGACTGGTGACAATCAGCCATTGCTCTTTCGCCTCAACCTAATGGCGTCTGCCAGATCTCGATCGACGGCCACTTTGCGGCCGGCAGTCTGAACGACGAGAGGACCGCCGCAACTCTGCCGGGCTCGTAAACGAACGTATTTGCCAGGCCGCAGCCCGAGAGGGGCAAGCAGCTGACAGTCTGGTATTTGAGTTATAACCCCCGCCTCGCCAATTCGACAGTCGGCAAGACTGATCTCCTCGCCGTCATCTTGAGAAACAATTTTTTCATCTGGTTCGAAGTCCTGAGACCAGATTACAACGGACTCCTTCCCCAGCCATCCCGTGAGGTACTGTGAATTTAAATTCCCACCAAGCTCCTCTGGAGTAACAAGGGGATAAAACTGTGAGAGCCAGGCGGTCGGCTTCCGATAAACAACACAGCTTCCCTGATCAAGATTAAAAATTATCTGTTGTATAATCCCAGGCTGAGGGTTGACGTGCAGCGAAACCCAGACGGCATCGTAACCACTACTGTCAACACCCAGGCCATTACCGTGGCGAAATTCCAACTGCATCGATAGCTCCTTTTTATTCAATCTCCAGGCGGCTACCTTACGGGCACGCTCGAGCGATTTTTCGTTACGCTCAAGCGCAATCACTCTGCAGCCGGCTCGAACGAGAGCTATGGGAGTGGCGGGCAAGGAACCACAGCCAACATGTAAGACTTTATCACCAGGTTCCACACCGGCTGCTTTTATCTCACGAGCAATCATTTTCCGATAGAAAAGATTAGTGTAGAGGTAAGTAAAACCCGGGATAAAAGTGCCGATATATTCTAATTGGGACAACAGCATGCTGGCCAGTTTAAACAGCGGCGAAGTAAAGTTTTTAAAAAGTTTCACCCCGGTCTGTTTTTTAGATTTCGTAGGAGCATTTTTTTCAGATGACATTGATTCAGCCGCTACTTCCGGCTCGCTGCGGGTACAAACCTTGTGCCAGTTGTGTCTGAAAGACAAAGGCCGCAACAACTCCGGAAACAAGCAGAGGCAGCCAGAAGGTGACCGCCCGGGATATAAGCACAAGGCTCAATCCCTGGTGAGGAAGATAGCCGTTAAGAATAAATAACAGCACTGCCGTGCCCTCGTAAGAGCCCAGGCCGCCGGGGAAAAGGGGGAACATACTGACCAGGTAGGCGGCGTAAGTAACTACGACTATGAATAGGGGCGTGACCTGGATACCCAGGATTACAGCGGCAAGATAAAGTTTCAGTGGATAAAGCAGCCAGATAACCGTAGAGAGCGCCAGCAGCGCAGCAAGATCAGCAGCGCCGGCCAAATGACGGGCATGCTGTACAGAACGCCCCACAAATCTACGGACGGCTTGAAGTTTCAGAAAAATTTGGTTTTTTAGACCGTCCGGCTCCTGGTTGGAAATGGAGGCAGTGGCAGGGTTAAGATAAAAAACAGTCGCGGTTGCAGCGAGCAGCAGTAAAATCCCGACGAGAAGCAACAGATGTAAAACCGGGGGAAAATTTAAGTAGAGAGCCGCCAGCCCGAAGACGGGCAGCAGTAAGATCAGAAAGGGCAGGACAGAAACGAACTTCTGAACCATGAGAACCGAGGTGAGTCGGTCGTAGCTGAGTCCGGTGTGCCGGTGAAACAGATAAGTTTTAGCGGCTTCGCCACCAAATTTTACCGAGGGTGTGACGCTTTCCACAAAGCTGCCGGCAAGAGAAATTTTTGCCACCCGGGAATAAGGAATTTGAGCGCCGGCAAGATTTAACAATCGATGCCAGACGAAGTATTGCACCGACAACGTTAATATCTGAAGCAATACGAGAAAGAAAAATAGTGGGTGATTAAATTTGGATAAAACCGATAAAATTTCAGTGGGACCGGCATAATAAATTAAACCCGTGATAGAAAACAGACTTAAAATCCAGGTAAAAATACGTTTCATTGGAATCACTCTTTAAAATCCTACAAAATATTCCTCTACAAATCATACAGAACTGAACGGTCAAAAGTCTTCATGTCCTGTTCCACGTAAGCTGCCGGCCGAGGTTGTTCCGGCAGAGCATCGTAGTGATCCTGGTAACCAGCAGCGGGTCTGCGAAAAATAGCGCGTCCCGCCGGGGCAATTTCACTTAACCGTTCAAATATGGCCGTTTTTGGCTGAGCCTGGAGAGCCACCAGGGCAAGATCAAAATCTACGTCCAAAAGTTTTGTCGCGTCCACATGTCTAAGCTCAATCCGATCTGCCATCCCCCAGGTCTGGACAAGCCGGCTGGCCCTATCAACCGCCCGGGAATCTGTATCGACGGCGATCACACCGGCACCAGTCTGCTGCACAACAAAACGGGCGGTAAATGGAACCGCGCCGCAGCCTATATTGAGAACAGTCGCATCAGAATTAACCGAAGCAAGCTCCATTTCACGCCGAACAACCTGCCTGTAAGGGCGTGAGTAGAGCCAGCTCAGGGGCGAGATATAACTAATCCCTTTTTCTATTTTTTCAACAACTTCCGGTATAGTAAACAATAGTAGTCCTCCATACAAAACCTTCCAACGTCATTCCGGGCAAGGGAGCGTAGCGACCGCAGACCCGGAATCTATGGTATATTCAAGATGGATTGCCGGGTCAAGCCCGGCAATGACGAAATCGTTGGAAGGTTCTATCCTCCGTAATTTTTTTGATGTTTAATAAGTTTAGCAAAGTTACCCGAATATTGCAAAGTTAATCAAGGCTAAACCAGAACCTACCGAAGGGGTCCAAAATTCCTTCACCCCCACCTTAATCCTCCCCCCTCAAGGGGGAGGAGATGTTTAACCCTTTTCGGAGAGGACTTAATTAAAAACGAGGAGACTAAGAGGGAAGCAGTTTCGTCTAATCGGGTGAATAGATGAAGCTGAAGCTATATTTGCGATAACGCCGGGATTCCGGATCAACAGCTCGGATCGTTACGGTATTCCAGCTATTTTTTAACTCACCGGGGATCCGGGCGACCAGTCTGCCGGCAGACCTGTCCTTCCAGTCCCAGTCTAATTGACCGGCGCCCAGCAAATAAATTTCAACAAGATCGTCTAAAACGTTTTCGGGCTCTTTCAAATTGATGTAAATAGTATCCGGGGTTGAATCAAGCCGGGCCCCGGCCGCCGGAGAAAATTCCTCTACGGGCAGCGGCCGTCTGTCGATGGTGGTGAGAAAACCCACCGCAAGAGTTGATTCACGAATTTCAAAACGGGGCAAGAGAAAGGTATCGTTGCGCTGGTCAACCACACCGGCATCAGAAGTTAAAACAGTATTGTAGTCGGTATGATCTCGAATTTCATCGAGCATGTACGTGTCATATATACCATAGGGAGGTGCGTAAGAAGTAATTTCCACGTCAAGACGTTCCTCAAGTTTTTCCTCCGCCTTCAGAATTTCTTCTTCAATCCAGGTGTCATAATCATCCCGGGGATTTAAAAAGTAAGAGTGCGTGTGCGAGTGGTTGCCTATGTAAACGCCGGCATCAACCATTTCTTCCAGCATATCCCAGGTAACAAAAGACGGATAATCTCCCGGGTGCTCCTCTTCTATTACTTCGGTATAGACGTATAGCGCCCAGGGAATGTCGTGTTTTTTCAAAAAAGGAAAGGCTTCAGTGTAGGTGGATAAATAAGCGTCATCTACTGTGATAAAAACAGCATTGTCCGGAAAGGAATCGCCTGTCCTGAGATGCTCTTCCACTTCCGCAAGTGAAAGAAAATTGTAACCGTTATTTTTCATATAAAGTATCTGACCGCGAAAAACATCAGGCGGTAAAAAATATTCGCTGAGCTGGGTGCCAAAACCGTGGTAGGTAAGCACAGTAAGATGGCTTTCTGCCTGCGAAGCCGGGGGCAGTAAAAATACAACACAAACCAACGTTATTAAAAAAAACATTAGATTTATCTTTGGTCGCTTCATCATATCACCTGCTTGCCCTAAAAAGCTATTTTAGAAATAATACAAAATTATGCGGTGATTATCAACTAATTTCTGGACAAAATCCCCTGAATACCCGATAATAATAGTTAAGTACACTCTGGATTTTCTTTACCGTCTGGGAAAGACTTGGATGTCTCCTGAACTAACAAACCTGATAAAAATAAAAAAAGAGATGAACGGCCATGTCCTATTTGCGAAAAAAATTCAAAAGTTATTTTTCTGAAAATTCCTTGTATATATTCTGGTATACGGTTACCCGGCTTCCACGGCGGCTTTACAACAACTTTTTTCAGAAATACCACCTGCTGAAAGCTGCTGCGCTGAGTTATGCAACGGTCCTCTGTCTGGTCCCTTTGCTTGCTCTAAGTTTCTCTGTTGCCAATATTGCCCTGGATCACCTGGGACCAGATCAGACAAATGAGCTGCTTGACAACCTAATTGTGAACACGGTTCCACAGCTTCGCCTGCTGGAACATGAAAACCAGGTTGAACTTAATCAGAATTTTGAAGCTCAGTTTGATGCTATGCCCCGTATTGAAGACATACGTGAGCGAGTTAAAGAGGTTATCGAATCAGTCGGTAGCGGTCAGATGGGTTTGATCGGGCTTGGTTTCCTGCTATTTCTGTCCGTTTCACTTGTCTTGACGATGGAACACATATTTAATGACATCTGGGGGGGAACCAGCAGCCGCTCTCTATTGAGCCGGGCAGCTCTGTACCTGGTTATAATAGTCATCGGCTTAATTTTTCTCTCGCTGGCGGTAACATTATCCGGCCAGTGGCAGCATACAATTGTTGGTCGTCAACTTCAGCAAATTCCCTACTTAAATCCCTTAATTGGCACCATGACTCCATTTGTCCTCTTCTGGTTTATACTCACTTTTATCTACCTGATCCTGCCCAACACAAAAGTAAAATTTTGGGCTGCTATAATTGGTGGAGTCGTAGGGGGGTCACTTCTTCAACTAAACAGCATGTTAAGTTCGCTTTACATAGTCAATCTGATAATGATCAGCCGAATTTACGGGAGTCTGGGAATATTACCGATATTCCTGGTGGGCCTGTATGCCTCCTGGCTAATAGTGCTTCTGGGCGCTGAGTTAGCACACTCTTTAGAAGAGGTGGCGGAAAAGGGGCAGATGTTATTCGGCACGCCTGAAGCCTGAAAAACAAGCCTACAAAAGTTTTACCACCACGGCTGACGATTCTGAGCGGCCTCTACAAACTTCTCTACGCTGCGGTCATACGTTTTTTCGACATCATCGGGAAAAAGGCAGGCCGGCAGTTGTCCTGATTTCCAGTGATACTGGATACACTCACAACACTTACCCTTACGGGGGCAGGGCTCATAAGTACAGGTACAAAAATCCATGTTAGCACTTTCATTTGAACACTCCACAATCAATCACTCCCCGTAGAAGAGTAGAGATAATCAATTACGTCGCTGGCCGTATAGTGTGGTTTTTTGGCAGAACCAAGCGGTAGATTGACAATTTCATCGCCGGCTGTAAATATTTCCCCTTCATTGCCCCAGGGGCGTCTCTGGGCCAGGCCGATGTTTGCAAACAGAGCGTTACACAAGCAACCGCGTCCTTCGGTTTCTTCCTTGTCTCCACCTTTTGCAAGATAAGATTGAATGGGTTCAGAAGGACATCGGCGTTTGATCTCACAATCTTTGTCCAGGTAAATCTGCTGCAGATAACCAAGTTCACAGACGCGTCGTCGTTTTTCCATATTTTCGGGAATCCCCAGCGTCCCTTCAAGTTCGACCACCTTAAAAGGAAAACCAGTTGGTGAAATGCGTCCGTCAGTTCGAACCGCCACGTTATCCCGGTGAATCTCACGAATAAGTTTCTTTTTGCATTCGGGGGGATAATTTGACTCGTCGGCGAGAGAAAAGAGGGAGCCGACTTGAATTCCCTCAGCGCCAACAGCGTGGGCCTGTTTCAACTTTTCAGGGCTGCCGTAGCCACCAGCCAGGTAAAAGGGATAACCCAGCTCCTGCATCTTCTCCATTCGTGCCTGGTCGCGATCATCATAGATGGGATTCCCGTCGTCGTCATATTGCTTATTACGCGGTGGGGCATTGTGACCACCGGCGACCGGTTTTTCAACCACGAAACCGCTAATTACATCAGCGGAGATCTTATGATCAAGAATACGGGCTAACGTATCAGTGGATACAATTGGAAAGAAATCAGGACACGGTAGTTCAGGGGGGGCAGGTAGAATATCAGCTGGATCAAGCTTATAAAAGTATTGGTTGCGAGGATTTGAGCAGAGCGATTTGTCAATTTCAAGAGTCAGGCGAGCGGGCTTACCAGCGGCGAGATTGCTAATTTGGTTGGCCTCCTCCACAGGAATACCCGCTCCCATGATAATCAGGTCAACATCGGCAAGCATTGCCCCATAGAGACAGGCAAGCGTATAACGTTTCAGTTTGCTCAGCAAATTCATACCAACGACACCGTCATGTCCCTCTTTCGCCAGGTAAACTTCACTGAAAACAGCGGCGGATAGAATACGCTGCAGACGCGGCTCTGGATCCACTCCGTGGGTTGGCAAAACCTTGTAGGGTTGATCCGGCGAAATTCCCTCTTCTACGTAAAACTTCTCCTTGATGTGCTCAACAATTTCCTGGTCGGGATAGTGACTGAGCGCTTCCAGTCGGCCATCGGGGTCACCATTTTGAAGTTCCCGAATCATCACGTTATCCAGACATATTCCAGAGATGACTCCAATTTCACCGAGCTTCGAGACAGCTCTAGCTAATTCCCAACCGGAAACTGCTACACCCAGTCCTCCCTGAATTATGTTTGGTTTCTTGTTTTTAAGATTGTTGTCCAGTGTAATCACACCCTCTGCATACGATGCAATATATCAAGTATAGTTACTATCCATAATTCTGCTTTAGTGTTCGCTAATCAAGTTAGTTGAATCTTTTAAAACTATGCGTATTAACCCTCTGCAGGCTCATTTATGCTTTCAAGAAGATTAGACAACTGGCTGAAAACGTCAACAGGAAGTGGGAAGGCGACAGTAGTTTTGCCTTCCGAAGAAATTTCAGTTAAAGTCTGCAGAAAGCGAAGCTGGATACCAACCCGGGTCTGACCAATGACCTCGGCAGCCTGGTTAAGTTTTTCAGAAGCCTGGTATTCACCTTGGGCGGCAATAATTTTAGCACGCCGTTCACGTTCAGCTTCAGCCTGGCGAGCAATAACTCGCTGCATTGAAGAAGGCAGCTCAACGTTTTTAACCTCTACAGCGGTAACCTTAATTCCCCAGGGGTCGGTTTGCTCATCAATAATCTCCTGGAGCTGTTGATTTACCTGCTCGCGTTCAGCCAGCAACTCGTCGAGTTCAGACTGCCCGACCACACTTCTAAGCGTGGTCTGTGCGATTTCACTTGTGGCCTTGTAATAGTTGCTGATTTGAATTATTGCATCCTCGGGCTTTTTAACCCGGAAATAAACGACAGCATTTACTTCAACAGGTACATTGTCCTCAGTCATAACCTCCTGTGCCGGCACGTCAAGAGTTATAATACGCAGTGGAACCCGTTCTTTCTTTTCGATTACCGGAATCACGTAAGTCAAGCCCGGTCCCCGCGTGCCTACGTAACGTCCCAACCGAAAAACAACTATTCGTTCATATTCTTTAACAATTGTTACCCCACTCAAAATAATTAGCGCTACCACAGCTAAAAAACTTACCAGTCCGACTGCCAATTCCATCACGCCTCACTCCTTTCCTTACTCAAAGGTTTAATAAATAATTTGTTACGCTCCTGGTCAACCACTTCAATTTCAGTTCCTTCGGCAACAGTTTCACCAGACTCACTCACAGCAGTCCAGTATTCTCCCCAGACGTAAACCTTGCCCTCGGGGTCCAATTTCGACCGGGCTACCCCGGTCCGTGAAACAATTGAATCATCACCAATTTCAACCGGATTACCCCAGCTTGTTGCTACCAGATAGCCGGCGGCAACAAAAAATCCGACAGTCGCCAGAGCTACACCGGCAATTACTCCCGGTGAGACGGCGAAGGCCGCGGTGTCAAAAAGCATAACAGAGCCAAGCACAAAAGAAAACAGTCCACCGAGAGTCAAAACACCGTAACTCGGCACAAACAGGTCAAGCCCCATTAAAACCACTCCTAAAAGCAGCAAACCAAGCCCAGCATAGTTTACCGGCAAAATGTTTAATCCGTAAAGAGCAATCAAAAGACAGATTCCTCCAGCGACAATTCCAATTCCCAGGCCGGGATTGGAAAACTCATAAATTAGCCCATAAATTCCAAGCGTAAGAAAGATAAAGACAAGGTTGGGATTGAGCAGGACACCAAAGAAATTTTCACGCCAGGTGCGCTCTATTTCGACAACTGGCGCCGCGACTAATTTAACCTCATGATCCTCGCGAATAACAAGCTGGCGGCTTTCTAACTGCTCAATTAAATTCTCGACCGAGTCGGCCAGATAGTCTACAACATTATTTTCAAATGCTTCTTCATGACCGATCGCCAGGCTGCCACGAACAAATTTTTCGGCATATGTTTCATTGCGATCGTGACGACGGGCCAGGCTCTTGATCTGAGCAACGGCGTCACTGACAACTTTTTCCTTCATCTCTCCCTCAAGATCCTCACCCGTTCCTGTTACCGGGTGGGCGGCACCAATTCTGGTCCCCGGTGACATTGCCGACACGTGAGCGGCGTAAGTAAGAAAAGCGCCGGCCGAAGCTGCCCGGGCACCGGCCGGACCAACCCAGACAATTACCGGCACGTCAGTGTTTAATATGGCGGAGTTCATGCGAGAAAGAGATTCCATCAGCCCGCCGGGAGTATCCAGCTTAACAATAAGTCCCAGGGCACCGTCAGCTTCGGCAACCTCCAGGGCCCGCTCAAGGTAGTCGGCTGTGATAGGATTGATAGCGGTATTTATTTCAATTTGGTAATAAAATTCATTGGCCGGTTCTTCCGCACTCACTCCACCGGGAAATAAGGTGCCAGCAAAAACAAATAACGCCAAAAACAAGAACGCAAAAATAAAACGAGCAAATATATCTTTAAAAGCTCTCATTTGACAATCACTTCCCGGCGAAAATTACGAGAATGCTAACTGTGAAGCGGTTCGGCTAAATTGCGCACAAATTGTTCCACTTCAGATTTAATTTTGTCCGGCTCACCGAGGTTATCCTCAATTTTTTGAATCAGTGCACTCCCCGTTACAACCCCGTCAACATAGTCAAGATAAGGGGCAATCATTTCATAGTTTGAGACACCAAAACCGGCAACCAGTGGAATTTCACAGGCCTCACGTGCGACCTGCAGACGTTCGGCCAGTTTTGTGTCATAACCGGTCCGAGCGCCGGTTACACCGGTAACCATAACATAGTAAATAAAACCGGTCGCAAGCTGACTTAACTCACGGACCCGTTCGGGAGGCGTTGTTGGTGTTGCCAGCAAAATTGTCTCCAGCTCGTAATCGGCGGCACGCTGATAAAACTCCAGCCCCTCCTCGGGGGGCAGGTCAACGACCAAGATAGCATCGAAGCCAGCTTCAGAGGTATGCTCTAAAAACCAGTCCTCTCCCCGTTTTAACACGGGGTTGTAGTAAGTCATCATAACCAGCGGCAGCTCCGTCTCAGACCGTAGATCAGATACTGTCGCAAAGACTTTCGTGAGGCTAACGCCCGAGTCAAAACTACGCAGGCCCGCCTTCTGAACCGTGGGACCGTCGGCCACCGGGTCGCTGAACGGGAAACCGTATTCTAACACGTCGGCACCATTTTCATCTACAGTTAAAACTAATTCGCGTGAAGTTTCAAGATCTGGGTCGCCGGCACAGAGATAAGGAAGAAAGAGTTTTTGACCTGCCTCAAGTCTCTTTTTAAACACCTTCTTAAGTCTATTCACTCCGCCTCACCCCCGGCAAGAAGATCACGGCCTTCATATTCAGCCACTTCAAGCACATCCTTATCACCACGACCGGAGAGATTTATAACCACCTGTTCACAGTCTCCGAGCCAGTCGGGCTCCTCGGCCAGTAATCCAAACACATGCGCCGGTTCTAACGCCGGTATGATTCCTTCCAGTGCCGAGAGATATTTAAAACCCTTAATGACCTGGTCATCTTTAACCGCTTTAACCTGCAGCCGTCCCTTTTCTTTAAGATCAGCAAGCTGAGGACCAACTCCCGGGTAATCAAGACCGGCGGCAACGCTGTGAGGGGTCTGCACCTGACCGTCTTCATCAGACATCAGGTAACTTTTACTGCCGTGTAAGACGCCGTGACCGGAAGTAACAAGCGGAGCCGAGTGACGACCGCTATCAATACCTTCACCAGCCGCCTCAACGCCAAATAACTCTATCTCTTCATTATCAAGGAAAGGGGCAAAAAGGCCCATAGCATTAGAACCGCCCCCAATACAGGCGACAAGACCATCCGGGTCGGTGCCCGTCTGAGTCTGAAATTGTTCCTTCGTTTCTTCGCCAATAATCGCCTGAAAATCGCGGACCATGTCCGGATAGGGATAAGGACCGACGACCGACCCGAGCAGATAGTGAGTGTTTTCAACGTTGGTCACCCAGTCACGTATCGCTTCACTTGTAGCGTCTTTCAGAGTGCGGGCACCGGTTTTAACCGGTTCCACCCGCGCCCCGAGCAGCTCCATGCGATAGACGTTCAGGGACTGGCGCTTAATATCTTTTTCACCCATGTAGACTATGCATTCTTTGTCAAAATAAGCACAGACAGTAGCGACAGCGACACCGTGCTGGCCGGCGCCGGTTTCAGCAATAATTCTCTCCTTATCCATGCGGTCAGCAAGTAATATCTGGCCAATAGCGTTGTTGAGTTTATGCGCTCCGGTATGATTGAGATCTTCACGTTTTAAATAAATTTCACGGTTGAGATCCCGGGAGAGCTGCTGCGCATAGGTCAGAGGTGTCGGACGACCGCTGTATTCCGATACTATACGCTTAAAATCTTTTTGGAACTCTTCGCTACTCGCAAAAGTTTTATACGCCTCTGTTAGCTCCTCAAGCGGAGCGAGCAGAGTCTCGGGGACATACTGTCCACCAAATTCTCCAAAATGTCTCTCCTCGTGATATGAAATTGGCATTTTTATGCTCCTCCGGCTATTTTAGCTTCAGAAATAAATTTTTGCACCTGATCTATCTGTTTGCGTCCTTTCTTTTCCACGCCACCGGCGACATCGACCCCCCACGGTCTGACCGTTTTGATAGCGGTGGCAACATTATCCGGCGTCAATCCGCCGGCAAGAATTATCTCTGTCTCCCCCTGTTCAGCAGCAATTTTATCCCAGGGAGCCACTTCCCCGGTCCCACCGTATTTTTCCGGATGATAGGCGTCGAGCAGATAACGCCAGACTTCGTAGTCCTTTAGTTTTGAAAAATCAAAGTCAGGCTCAATCCTGAAAGCTTTGATAATCGAAGCTCTTTGAGTGCGCAGACGGCGCACATATTCCGGTGATTCGTCGCCGTGTAGTTGTATAATATCCGGCGCGAACTCATCGGCGTCAGAAAATATAACATCTACGGGGGCGTTGACATATAAAGCCACAACGGAGATGTTCGGATTAATTCGCCTGATCAGACGACTGAATTCGGCGGCCCGTTTGCGTGTAAGATAACGTGGGCTGGGCTTATACCGATTCAAACCAATAGCAGACACACCGTCAAGACGAGCAATCTGCCGGACATCATGAGAATTACAGAGTCCACAAATTTTTATCCACATAATTTAATGGTAGCACAAAAACATGATAATATCATCGAGCCTGTTGAGTGAACTCAACGAAATGTTTGAGCTTCTCGACAGCTTTACCGGAGTGAATTGCCTCGCGCGCCAGCTCAACTCCCTTTCTTATGCTTTCTGCCCGGTCAGCCAGCTCTAATACGGCTGCGGCGTTCACACAGACTATATCTTCCGCCGGACGCGGCGCTTGACCGGCCAGCAAATCCCGGGCAAGCTGACAATTTTCTTCCGGGCCACCTCCCCGTAGCTCAGCAAGATCCACTCGTTCCAGGCCAAAATCCTTTGGTGTAAACTGCCCGTGCTTTAATTCGCCGCCTTCCAGCCGGGCAAATTTTGTGCGCCGGCTGAGGGTTATTTCGTCCATCCCGTCGAGACCGTGGACA
Source organism: bacterium (assembly GCA_003554945.1). GTDB lineage: Bacteria > T1Sed10-126 > T1Sed10-126 > T1Sed10-126 > T1Sed10-126 > T1Sed10-126. The sequence goes on along the minus strand of PWHN01000039.1, from coordinate 21,829 downwards.
ACAAGCGCTCTATCTATATCCAGACGGTTTAAAGCGTTAGCAACCGGATTTACCCATTCGGCGCCAAAGACTCCAAGTAGTTGCCGGTCAGCACCGGCCGGGTTGGTAAGTGGACCGAGAAGATTAAAAACTGTCCGTATCCCCAGCGACTTGCGGGGGCCGATAGCGTGCTTCATGGCAATGTGAAAAATTGGTGCAAACATAAATCCAATTCCCACCTCACGGATACACTCTTCTACCGCCTCGGGAGCCAGTTCTATTTTCACGCCCAGCGCCTCAAGCAGATCAGCGCTACCACAGCGACTCGAGACCGACCGGTTGCCGTGCTTGGCAACCCGTGCTCCGCCGGCAGCCGCCACAATAGCAGCAAGGGTTGAAATATTAAAAGTCTCGGCGGCATCCCCACCGGTACCACAGGTGTCAACAAGCGGTCGATATTTTGAGCTAATATCCAGCGAACGGGCATGGTCGCGCATGCTGTCGGCAAAACCGGCTATTTCTTCCGGCGATTCACTGCGGGAACGTAAAGCCACCAGCAGTCCACCTATCTGGGCACCGTCCAGCTCTCCATCCATTATACTGTCCATCAGCCGGCGGGCCTCGTCAAAAGTTAATCTCTCTCCTGCAATTATTGACTCCAGAATTTCCGAAAAATTCAAGATTATTGCTCCTCTCTTTTTTTATTTATTCGTATTTGGTACCTGTTTAGCGCCACCGACGTCATTGCGGGTTTGGCCAGCAATCCATATCATCTCCGTTCTGTCATTGCCCGGCTTGACCGGGCAATCCAGTGACTTTCGGTCGTCATTGCCCGGCTTGACCGGACAATCCAGTGACTTTGAGGTTGACCTTGTTCTACCGAAGTTACCGATCACCGAACTTCCGCTGGATTCTCGCTTCCACGGGAATGACAACCAGAAAACGTAGACACTTACGGTTACATTTTCGACCGTAACCGGTCACTAAGTTTTTTTCACCAACTCCGAGTCCCCCAGCGGACGGGGGTTGCGAGCATAGTCTAAAAAATTTTTAATGATTTTTTTGCCGGCCTGGGTCAAAATTGACTCCGGATGATATTGAACTCCTATTAGTGGAAATTCAACGTGATGCAGACCCATTATTTCGTTGTCTTCAGTAAGTGCATCAACGGCCAGCTCGTCGGGCAGGGTGGCCGGATCAACTTCGAGCGAATGATAACGAGTCGCCTCAAAAGGATTTTCAACTCCCTTGTAAAGCGGCGTCTCGGCGTGATAGATCGGCGAAGTTTTGCCGTGGTAAATTTCTTTTGATTGAACGATTTTCCCCCCAAAAACAGAAGCTATACACTGCTGGCCGAGACAGACCCCCAGTATCGGCAGATCCGGGCCAAGCTTTTCAATAACGGCAAGTGAAATTCCAGCGTCTGACGGGCGGCCCGGTCCGGGACTGATTACAATTGCCTCCGGCGGATCTTTCTTTATTTCTTCCACGGTTATTTTATCGTTACGAACAACCCGGGGTACGCTTGCCACCTCGCCGATATACTGCACAAGGTTGTATGTAAAGCTATCGTAGTTATCAATTACTAAAAGGTCCATATTATCACTCGCAGACGGCATTCTTGTTTCTTTCAATTATTCAACAACTAAAACTCCGGAGCACCTTAAATAAAACCTCTCCAAAAAGCTTTCCCCCTCACCCTAACCCTCTCCCTCCAGGGGAGAGGGGACTTTTCTTCGAGGAGCTAAATAAAGTCGGTGTCGGGGAGTGTTTCGAGGGCGCGCAGAAGAGCGCGGGCTTTCTCACGGGTCTCCTCAAATTCTCGTCCCGGACGCGAATCGTCCACAATACCGCCACCAGCCTGAACGTAAACTTTATCCCCCTGATTAATCAACGTTCGAATAATTATACATGTGTTAAGATCACCGTTAAAACCAAAAAATCCGGCGGCACCCGAGTAAGGACCACGGCGGTCGGGTTCACAGCCGTCAATTATCTGCATAGCGCGAACCTTCGGAGCACCACTTACAGTACCGGCCGGGAAAGTAGCTCGCAGCGCATCCACAGCAGTGCAGTCGTCTTTTATCTCCCCAACAACGTCTGAAACCAGGTGCATCACGTGAGAGTAGCGTTCAACCACGGCTCTTTCATTTACCCGGACCGTTCCCGGTTTGGAAATACGACCGAGGTCATTGCGCCCCAGGTCGACAAGCATAGTGTGTTCGGCCTGTTCTTTGGTATCGTTTTGTAACTCACGGGCCAGCGCCTGGTCTTCAACCGGATCAGCTCCGCGGCGGCGGGTGCCGGCGATTGGCCGTGTTCTAACGGTGCTTCCCTCTTTTTGAACGAGCATCTCGGGCGAGGCGCCAACGAGCTGAAAATCTTCGAAGTCAAAATAAATCATATATGGTGAGGGGTTCAAGCTCCGCAGACGGCGATAAATATTGAACGGATGGTTAGGATCTTCAAGCTCAAAACGCTGCGATATAACAACCTGGAAGGCATCGCCAGTCCTTATGTGATCCTGCACCGTCCGCACTGCTTCAAGATACTGTTCTTTTTTGAAATTTGACCTGACACGTTCACTCACCGGCTGGTCAGGCTCTTTCACCGGCGGGGCCACCGGTGCCTTAGTGAGCATTTCACGCCAGCGCTTCAACCTTTTTTCTATTTCAACATACTGCTGTTCTATTGCCTTCTCGGCTCGTGTATCCAGGTGTCCGACCAGATAGACGGAACGCTCCACATGGTCAAAAATAACCATCGACTCAACATAATAAAGTAAACAGTCGGGAAAGGATATCTCCTCTGTCGGCGGTTTGACAGGCACACTCGGTTCAATCTGATGTACCGTCTCATAGCCAAAATAACCGACCAGCCCGCCGGTAAAAGCCGGCAGAGCATCGTCAGCCCTGTAATTCCACTTTTCGGTAATAGTATCCACAACTTCGTAGGGATCGGCAGTTTCAACCGGCGTTAGAAAATTTGGCATATTAACCTGCCCGTTTTTGACTTCAATCGTGCCGCGGGGTTCAACCCCGACAAAAGAATAACGAGCCAGTTGATCTCCCTTTTCTACACTTTCCAGCAAAAAACCCGGTTTGCTAGCTCCGTCGGTTAAGTTAAGGTAAGCGGAAACGGGAGTTAGAGTATCGGCATTAAACTTACGATAGACCGGTATTAAGCCGTCAAGTTTCCCGGATGGGGGCAACTCATCAAGCGATGGAGTTAGCACAGCAAATAATCCTCACTTGCGCCTGGCCTGAAGAACTTCAGCTAGGTCGCTTAACTCAACATCAAGCCGGCGGCAGAGAACCAGCAGATGGTAGAGCAAATCACCGCTCTCCTCGACAAACCGACGGTTATCCTGGTCTTTAGCAGCCAGCATGAGTTCAGTATTTTCCTCGCCAATTTTCTCAAGGATACGGTCAAGAGATGATTTGTCCGGCGCATCGTCCAGCAGCCGGGTGGTATACGAGCCCTCGGGAAGATTTTCAGCCCGCGAGCGAATTATCCGCTGCAGTTCACCAAGAATGGCTCCGAGCAAGTCTCGGGGAAGCGAGTCCACCTTGTTCCAGCTTTCAGTATCCGGATCATACTCCTCGTAAAAACAGTTTCTCTCGCCGGTATGACAGGCGACCCCTTCCTGTTCGACCAGGATAAGCAGAGCGTCGGCGTCACAATCACGACGCAGTCCTCTGAATTTCTGCAGATTACCGCTGGTCTCGCCTTTTTTCCAGAGCTCCTGCCGGCTGCGACTGTAGTAGTGAACATAACCGCTTTCAAGCGTCTTATTCACGGCCTCAGCGTTCATGTAGGCCAGCATTCGAACCTCGCCTGTCTCATAATCCTGGGCAATTGCCGGCACCAGTCCATTCTCATCAAAATTTATCTCTGTCATTTCATTTACCTCCCCAGGGTGGGCGGACAGCAACACCGTGATCCCGACAATATTTTTTTACCTCGGGTACCGGGTATTCATCGTAGTGAAAGACAGAAGCAGCCAGCGCCGCGGAAGCTTCAGTTTTTTTAAACACTTCGACAAAATGGGCCGGCTCACCGGCTCCGCCGCTGGCAATTATAGGAATATCCACGGCTTCAGCGACGCTTTTAACCAGGGGAATGTCAAAACCATCTTTGGTCCCGTCGGTCTCCATGCTGGTTAAAAGTATCTCACCGGTTCCCCGTTTCTCGACCTCACGAGCCCATTCTACGGCGTCCAACCCACGCGCTTCTCGCCCACCGTGAGTATAAACCTCGTAGCTGTCAGCGTCGACTCTCCGGCCATCAATAGCAACCACCACGCACTGCGAACCGAACTGTTCGGCCCCAGCTTCAATCAGATCGGGATTTTCCACTGCAGCGGTATTAATTGATATCTTATCCGCGCCGGCAGCAAGGATTTTTTGCATGTCTTCCGTCGTCCTAATGCCACCGCCAACAGTAAGAGGCATAAAAATTTCATCAGCCGTCCGCTTAACCGTCTCCATCATAATTTCTCGCCGGTCGGATGAAGCTGTGATGTCTAAAAAGACAAGCTCGTCGGCCTCCTGCTCGTCATACCGGCGTGCAACTTCAACCGGATCACCTGCATCTCGTAAATTTTTAAAGTTAACACCCTTTACTACCCTACCGTCATCAACGTCCAAACAGGGAATTATCCGTTTCTGCAGCATATCATAGGCCTCCAATTAAATATTTATTTCTATCCCTCAACCGCCACGTCCAATGATTATATTGAAGCTATTCAGCAGCCCCACGTGATTATGGGAACGTATGACGTCCCAGGGCTTTATCCAACGAACGTCATTGCGGGCTTGATCCGCAATCCATTTTTACGGTTTTGAACTAAAGGTCGTCATTGCGGACTACGATCCGCAATCCATTTTTACGGTTTTGAACTATACCCGCTTAAATTCAAGATGGATTCCGGCTCGATGGCCGGAATGACGTCAAGTTCAAGAGCGACCTGCAGGTGTTGCCCAAAATTATAGGTATCAATGCCTCCCTCTTTACTTTCTCAATTAAATGGCCAGGGCCTTAGCAAGGTCTAAATTACCCTCGTAGAGAGCTTTGCCGGTTATGACCCCGAGCAGGCGCGGATGATTTAGAGCCTGAAGACGGCGGACGTCTTCAAGACAACCAACGCCGCCGGAAGCAATCACGTTTAGATTAAAACTTTCCAGGACCTCCTGCACAGCCGCCAGGTTTGGACCCTCTTCCGTCCCGTCGCGGCTGATATCAGTATATATTATAGTTTTCACGCCAATATTTTCCAGCTTTTCAAGCCACCGGTCACGCTGCAGCGAAGCCCCTTCTCTCCAGCCGGAAACCATAACTTCACCGGCGTCACAGTCAACGCCGGCATAAATTTTATCCGCACCAAACTCACCCACCATCTCGCCCAGCCAGTCGGGTTCCTTAATGCCGGCGGTTCCAACTATTCCGGCCGCTGCCCCCGCCTCAAAAAGCTCAGCAAGAGCTTCCCTTGAGCGCAAACCACCGCCGACCTGGCAGGGTATAGAAAGTTCTGCAATAATTTCTTTTATTACTGCTTGATTCTTAGTTTCCTCTTCAAAAGCTCCGTCCAGGTCTACAATGTGCAGGCGGCGGGCACCAAGTTCCTCCCAGCGTCGGGCGACACCGGTCGGGTTATCGCTATATTTTGTTTCCTGCTCACGCTTTCCCTGGTAAAGACGGACGCAGCGCCCAGCCTTCAGATCAATTGCCGGGATAACATTAAAATTGTTTTCAGTCATAATTTAGGACTCCTTCACAGTATTTTTTTAAAAAATTAAGACCGGCGAACTGACTCTTCTCCGGGTGAAATTGTACACCCATAACATTTCCGCGCCGCACCGCTGAACAGAACCGACCTCCGTAATCAGAGTAAGCCGCTGTTAGATCGGGATCGGCGGGAACAGGAAAGTAGGAATGAACGTAGTAGTAACAGGGAATTTCAACCGCAGCCGGACTTAAATTGACTCCCTCGTTAACCCAGACGGTCTCATTCCATCCCATGTGAGGCACCGGGGTAATATTTTTAAACTCAATAACTTTCCCCGGAAATTGTGCAAATCCACTCTCCCGTCCCTCCTCGCTTCCTTCAAACAGAAGCTGCAATCCCAGACATATCCCCAGGTAGGGACGCCCCGCCTTGAGATGCTCAGCAATTGGAGACCAGAGTTTTCGCTGTTTGAGGTTGTAAACAGCCCGATCAAAAGCTCCGACGCCGGGCAGAACAAGCAGATCGCAACCCTGCAATTCCTCCGGTTTAGAAACTAAAGAGGCGGTATAGCCCACCTTTTCGAAAGCTTTTTGAACGGAACGGAGGTTGCCGACTCCATAATCAACAATTTTAATCACTTTGTAAGAGTTCCCTTGGTCGAGGGGACGTCCTCCCCTGTCACCTTAACCGCCGCTCGCAAAATTCTGGCCAGACATTTAAAAACGGCTTCCGCGAGATGGTGCCTGTTGCTCGATTTAATCTGATCGATGTGTAATGTAATATTTGCCTGATCGGCGAAAGATCTTAAAAATTCAGGCAAAACTTCGAGCGGGAAACCTTCAATATCACCGTCTATCTCCAGGTTACAGTCAAAAAAAGCTCGGCCGCTTATATCCACGGCGCCTCGCACCATAGTTTCATCAAAAACAAGGTCCAGACTGGCATAGCGACTTATGCCGCGACGTTCGCCTAAAGCTTCGTTTAAAGCCTGTCCAAGGACAATTCCGGTATCTTCAATTAGATGATGAGAATCGATTTCTGTGTCACCGCTCCCTTCAACACGTAGAGCAAAACCACTGTGTTTAGCAAGTTGTTCAAGCATGTGGTCAAAGAAGGGGACAGTAGTATCGATAAGCGGGTCATTGTAATCGTCGAGGCTTAGCTCCACCACTAAATCCGTCTCTTTTGTCTCTCTTTCTACTAAAGCTCTACGGCCATTCATATTATCACCTCAGAAAGTCACTCGAGCCTGACGGCTGAGCTATATTTGTGTGCGGGTAGAGACTCCAGTTCTGCAAGTGTTTCAGTAGCAGGAGCTATTTCCCGGTAATCGCCCTCGGTCAACGCAACTAACGACTGGTGACGAATAAACGTGTAGACCGAGAGTGGACTGAAGAAACGGGCGCTGCCCCCGGTAGGTAAAGTATGGCTGGGGCCGGCGACATAATCGCCTATTGCCTCTGGTGTCCAGTCGCCACAAAATATGGCGCCGGCATTTTCACAGTCGTCAACCAGAGCCATCGGCTTGATGACGTGTAGCTCCAGATGTTCGGGAGCAAGCTGATTGGAGAGACTAATTGCCTCCTCTATCCCGGAAGTTACTATCAATGCAGAGTCACGCAATGATTTTTCCATCACGTCTTCGTGGGGATGATTGGCACTTAATTTATTTATTTCCTCACGAACCTTTTCAGCCAGCGTCAAATGAGGAGTAAATAGATAGGCGCGTGCCCGGGGGTCGTGTTCAGCCTGCGAGAGCAGATCGGCGGCAACAAATCGAGGATTGGCGGCTGGCTGCTCGGCAATTATGGCAATCTCCGAGGGACCTGCTAACATATCGATATCAACATCACCGTATACCTCTTTTTTAGCCAGGGTCACGTAATTATTTCCAGGGCCCGCAACCAGATCAACTCCGGGGAGCTCGCCGGCTCCGTAAGCCATGGCGGCGATCGCCTGTACACCGCCGATCCCGTACACTTCAACGTCCTCCAACAGGTGAGCGGCGGCCTGAATAGTAGGATGAGGCAGTCCGTCTTCTCCGGGCGGCGAACAGATAATTATTTCCTCGACCCCGGCCACTTCGGCAATGTAAGCCGTCATTAATACTGACGAAGGCATCGGAACTCGACCGCCGGGAATGTAGCAGCCGACACGATTCAGCGGCCGGACTATATCACCAAGCAAACCACCGGTTAATTCTGTGAAATTGCGTGAACTGGGTAGCAGGGCCTTCTGATAACGACCAATGCGTTTTTTGGCTTTTTTCAGCGCCTTCCTGGCACGGGAGTCAAGTTGTTCCCAGCTCTCTTCCAGTTGTGAAGGAGCTAACGGTGAGGGCTCTGGATCGACATCATCGTATTCAAGCGAATACTCCACAACAGCGGGCCAACCCTCACGACGTATCTTACCCACCATATTCTTGATCTTACGCTGAGTTTCAGCGTCTTCCCTTGCCAGAGGGCTCTGTTTAAAACTAATTTCATCGGTAGCTGTGTTTAAAATTTCTATCACTGGTCTAACACTCCTTTTAAACGTTTGATTTTCTCTTTGATTTCTTCCTGGTGCAGCTTTAACGCAGGCCGGTTAACAATCAGACGGGCGCTTGATTTTAAAATAACTTCCTCCTCAACCAGATTGTTCTGTTTTAACGTTCGACCACTTGAAACTATGTCAACTATCCGACCTGCCAGATCAAGCAGTGGAGCAAGCTCCACGGAGCCGTGTAGCTTGATAACTTCTACGTTTTCCCCACGCGAAGAAAAATACTTTTTAGTTAAGTTTACAAATTCAGTGGCAACCCGCGAACTTACAGCACCGGGGGGAGTCTGTTCGGGACGAGCAACGGATAAGCGGCAGCGACTGAACTTTAAATCAAGCAACTCGTATACATTTGCTTCCCGTTCCTCAATTATGTCTTTCCCGGCAACACCTATTTCGGCAGCTCCATACTCAACATAAGTGGGCACGTCGTAGGGTTTGACAAGCACAAATTTAAAGTTGCGGTCGTTGTCATAAAAAATTAATTCACGCTTGCCGGGATCAAAATCAGGAATAGACCAGCCGGCCTCACGCAAACAGCGAGTGGTCTGCTCCAGCATACGTCCTTTGGGCACCGCAAATGTGAGCATTTTGTGCTACCTCCTGCCTGTTGAAAACTCCGTATCCTGCCTTAAATTTCAAAAGACCTCTACCCCTCCAGAATAGCTTCGGCAAAATCCAGTATATCTGCCTCCAATTTTTTTCCGGCAAGCCGATTAATCTCCTGGACACAGGTAGGGCTGGTTACATTTATTTCAGTAATCAATCCTCCCACAAGATCAAGCCCAACCAGATAAAGACCGCGATTTTTTAACTCAGGAGCAATCTGCCGGCAAAGCTTCTCTTCGGCCGGTGAAACGTAAGCTTCGCCGGCGCTGCCGCCAGAATGCAGGTTAGCCCTAAAGTCTCCCGCTGCCGGGTAACGGGTCAATCCGCCAATCGGCCGACCGTCCAGCAAAATCAAACGCCTGTCCCCCTCTCCCCTGACCTCGGGATAAAACTTCTGCAGCATTACCGGGCGACAACCGTCGTCAGTTAACTCTGCAAATATAGTTTGGAAATGCTCATCACCCAGAGTTAGCAGGTGAACCTCTTCACCGCCATAACCGGAGAGACTTTTGACCACTGCCTTACCGCCTACAGTTTCAACAAACTGTTTTGCTTCCGCCAGTTCAGCTCCTACCCAGGTGGGAGGAATTAGCTCAGGAAATTCGAGAATAAATAGTTTTTCATTTGAATCCCTGAGTCCAGTGGGATTATTAATCACCGGGGGTGCCGCATACTCCAGCAGATAAGTGGCAAACAAATAATTACGATCAAAAGGCGGATCCTCTCGCATCCAGACCAGTTCAAATCTATCAACATCCACTTGCCTCTTTGTCTTATCGTCACTCCCGTATTTCTCTGCATTTACTGAAAGACCGGATTGATCGAGACTTAAACTCGAAGCCGGTGCTGTCCAGACCTCATACCCCCGGGCGCAAGCTTCCTCTATTAGAACGTATGTAGTGTCATGGTCAGGATCCACCTCTTCAGGCGGTGGATCCATTATAAAAAGCTGCTGTTTAACCACAGATAAAGCCGCTTACAGCAGGTATTCCTCGTCCATAGGATAATACTCAGTCGCGGACTGTTTGAGCTCCTCTGCAGTACTGGAGGGGAAAGAAAATACTTCCACCTTGACTCCATTTCCCTTGAGCATTTCTACCATGTCTACAAAATCGCCGTCCCCGCTGACAAGACAGACAACATCTACCTTCTCACCGATGGCAATCGCGTCAATTGCAATCCCCATGTCCCAGTCAGCTTTTGCACTGCCGTCCGGACGGGTGCGTAACTGCTTATTCTTAACCTCGTAGCCGGACTGGTCCAGTATCTCCTCAAAGCGTGATTGATCAATTTCATCCGATTGAACCAGATAGGCGATGGCTCGGATCATTTTACGGCCTCGAATCGTCTTCTCTATCAGCTTTTCAAAATTGACCTTGTTGCTGTACTGATAGCGTGCTGAATAATACATGTTTTGGACGTCAACAAAAACCGCCACACGCTGGTGCTGATTTACCTCATTTGGTTGTGCCATAGTTACAACTCCTTCATATATATTTGTTTAAAAAAATTGACCAGTATTTTTATTTTGGCTGTCATGACCAGAAAATCTCATAATTTTCATACTGATAGCTATTTTGAGACACTATTATAACAACTCCAACACTTTTTTTGCGATTTCTTTAGGGGTCTTATCAGTCGTGTCAACACGGTTATTAAAACGGCTGTAGATAGGGTCACGCTCGTTCCAGAGTTTAAAAAACTGTTCGCGTGATTGAGCCAGCGGACGGTTGGCGTCACCAGAAACACGCTGCCAGGCAACTTCAGGTGAGACATACAGATAAACTGGTTTCCCGTTTTTTCTCATGACCTTTCGATTTTCGGGTGCCAGCGGAACGCCACCACCGCAGGAAATAATTAACGGCGGCTTTTGCCGGGACACCCGCTTGAGTTCTGCTGTTTCCAGTTGGCGAAACTCGGCTTCCCCCCGTTCGGCAAAAATTTCCGGAATCGTCGCCCCAGCTCGCTGCTCAATCAGCTCATCGAGTTCCTTAACCGGCCAGCCAAGCTCCTCGCACAGCTGCTCCCCCACAGTAGTCTTGCCGGCTCCCATAAAACCAAGCAAGTAAACGCGCCAGGGAGCGACAGTCAAGAAAATAACCCCACATACCAGGAGACCAGTTCAGCTCCCCAGAAGAGATAAAATACGGCGGCCAGACAGAGAAAAGGTCCAAAAGGAATTTCGTTGCGCAGTGATTTACCACGCGCAATCATTAAGGTTGAACCAACCACGGCACCGATTAGAGAACCGACAACAATTATAAATAGAGCCGCCCGGGGACCCATCCAGGCACCATAGCCAGCAATCAGCTTCACGTCCCCCATACCCAGCGCGGATTGGCCATAAATCAGTGGCGAGACAAGGGCCAGAACAAGAAATATTGTTCCTCCAACCAGAAAACCGGCCAGGGACCACCAGAACTGCTGTGGAGCAAAGGAAACACGGGCAGGCGAAAGTGGAGCATGAGTGAAAAAACCGGCGGCCAATCCGGTTATTATCAGCGAATAGCTGAGCTGGTTCGGAATGATAGAAAATTCAAGATCTATAAACAAAATTGCAATTGATACGAGGATAAGGTAGGAGTATGAAATAAAATTGAACCAGTAGGGGTTCTGCGGCCGAAAAAGCCAGTAATAACCCGCCAATACGAGGGCCAGTCCCGAAAGCAGCTCAACTGTAAAATAACGAAAACTTATCTTTTCGTCGCAGTAGCGGCAGCGGCCAAGTAAAATGACATAACTCAAAAGCGGGATGTTATCGTGCCAGGCAATCATTCGGTCACAAGCGGGGCAGTAACTGCGGCCACCGATTACCGATTGTTCACGGGGCAGACGATAAATACAGACGTTAAGGAACGAGCCCAGACAGAGACCAAACAAAAAAATCAGAAATAGAATTGAAAACATTACGTTCCAACTGCTTCCCGGGCCGCTTCAAACATTGCTTCAACCGGTGGCTGTCGATCCGTCCATAGCTCCCAGGAGCGAGCAGCCTGGTAAACCAGCATATCCAGCCCCCCACAATTCGGACATCCTTTAGCTTCGAAAAGTTCTAAAAATTTTGTGCGCCGGTTGTAAATAAGATCAATCCCGACCATATCCGGTTCGATCACTTTTTCCGGCAGCACTGAAGGCTCGCCTTCCTCAAGCCCGACCGGCGTGGCGTTGACCACAACTCGGGCTTCAAATCCCCCTTTGTCAAGCTCCGGTTTGTCGATAACATCAATCTGCAATTCCCGAAATTCTTCCTCCATTCTCGCTGCTTTCTTCTTAACTTCATCGTATATAGTTACCTTTTCACAGCCCATTTGTTCAAAAGCCAGCAGACATGCACGAGCAGCACCACCGGCTCCAAGCAATAACACACCACCGCGGCGGGCCTCTTCCTCCCAGGGGGCGGCCAGTTTAGAAAAACCGTAGACGTCAGTGTTCGCAAGCCGCAGTTCCCCGCGTCGACGGTAAACTGTATTGGCAGCACCCAGACGCTTAACCTCGCTGCTTTTGTTTGATATGACCGAACAAATGCTCTCCTTGTGGGGGAGCGTGACGTTAACACCGGGACTGTCTAAGTCGATAAGTAAATCAACCAGCCTGCCCAGCTCCCCTGCCTCTACTTGAAGCGCAAAATAACGGTGCGGAAGTTCTGCCACCTGAAAAGCCCGGTTGTGAATTGGCGGTGAAATAGTATGTTCAACCGGATTACCTATTACAAATAACGGTTGTCCGTATCTGTCTATGGTCTTCAACTTAATCCTCCTCCCTTCGCTCGATTAATCGCGCTCTCGAACCTCTTTGTATCCTTCCCTCAAAAATAGGACTGGGAAATTCAAGCTCCAGCCACTGCTCATAAATTTCCGAAACCGGGAATTCGCGCTCGCCCAGTTCAAACAGGTCGCCCTCGCCCAACCCATGTATTCTTCCCAGGTTGATAAGAGCGCCGCTTTCGCTGGTTTCAAAGACCCGACCCGTCCAGGGCCAGTGATCACGAAAATTTGTAAGAGAAAAATCCAGCAGACGCCATAGATTACGTTGCCCGGCGTCATAAAAGGTTAAAGTTTCCTCTTCCTCCCCGGGCAAATAGAAGCTAAGTTCAGCAATTATTTCTTCCTCCCACTTTCGAATATTAAGACGCAGTGCTCCTTCAATATCCGTCTCACGAACCTCACGGCGTAACTCTCCGGCTGCCATAGTTTCCGTTATCACTTCATCCAGCTCAAAAACTGGGTAATGGTGGAAAAGCTGTCGGAACATCGAGGCCAGTATCTCTTCTATTTCCGGCGGTGCAGTCAAAGGATCCTCAATATTGATAGCTATCTTTACGGTTGGATTAACAGGGGAAATAAAACCTTCCGGGGTTGGCGATACCCTCAACCCCTCAAGATAATCACTGATCTGCTCGGGCGGGTCAATCCCCAGTTCCTCAACCCTTTCTCCCCCCTGAAGCTGTGAACGTTCCCAGCCTCTTTCGCCAAAATATCGGGTTAGCTCAAACTGCCGGCTGGCATTCAACGGATCCATTTCCAGACTTCGATTGAGAGCACTTAGTGAAGCCTCAAGGTAATTGAGAAAGAAATTACTCCTGAACTCACGATAAAAATAATCTGCAAGCTGCTGGCGGAGCTCGCCTTCACGACCCTGGCGTTGCCGCGCCTCTCGGGATAAATACCATTGCAGTGCTGGATTGTCCGGGTTGTCGGCAAACAACACAGCAAGCTGTTCAAGACGTTCTTCGGGTTCTTCGATCAGCATGGTTTTAAACCATTCAACCCGAAGACCGTTTTCAACCGGCTGCATAGTTTCCGACGCCGCCTCCAGATCTCCCAGTCTGTACTGAATGCGGGCCAGACGGTAACGATATTGGTCCTCTGAAACCGGGCGCAAAATAGGAGGTCGCTCTGCCGGCAAAAAATTCAGTCCGGTTTCCAGAATTTCACGGGTCCGCTCAAGATCATCACGGACCTCATCAAGCCCAGCAATATCCCAAAAAATGTTAGCATGCTGAGCCGTTTCCAGGAGCCGGTCAAGAATCTCTTCGTCAAACCGATCACGCAACCGGAGCTCCAGTTGAAACCTGTCAAGCAAAACCCAGGGATTATCCGGCGAACGTAACTCGGCTGAGTTGACAGAATCACGAGCTCTGAGGTAGTCATGCCGGGCAAAATGTATTTGAGATAAAAAATGGAAGGGCCGCCAGTCACCGGGGGCACGCTCACGATAAATTTCTGCATACTCCAGAGCTGTGTCCAACTCGTTCTGGTGATAATACATGCGGGTGGCCTGACGGGCAACTTCAGGACTGTCCGGTTCAAGCCAATCGTAGCGTTCCAGCGCAGCAGCGGCCATTTCCCAACGTTCCAGATCAGTTGCCACACGAAGTAACCCGAGAGCCACTTCTTCATCTTCTGGATTTTCTTCGAAAAGATCCCGGTAGCGGTAATACGCCTCCCGGAGCTCCCCGGCTTCATCTAATTCTTCGGCTTCTTCCAGCGCCTGAACAGGGGGGGATAAAAGGATTAAGCTCATCGCGGATAAACAACAAACGACAAAAATAATAGCCCGTGTCCCCAAGAGCTTACAAGACGTAATCAAAACTCTTTCACTCCGTTTTAAAGGCAAGTGATTGAACAAAATCTTCACGGAAAGTAGCTCGCAGCACTTCTTCCACGGAAGTAATACCGGCCAGTAACTTTTGCACACCTTTTTCACGCAGTGTCGGGGGGTTAAGCTCTGCTACCTTTTGCTGATAGGTGCTGTAAGATTCATCATTTAAAATACAGAGCCGCAGATCATCAGTTACCGGCAGAAGCTGAAAAATACCGGTCCGACCATTATAACCGGTGGACAGGTCAGTCACTTGATTGGCTTTATATACTGTCTCATCGCCGGAGAGGTTCAGCCGCTTACGTTCTCTTGCGGTTGGACTGTATTCCTTTTTTGTCTCCGCATCTAAAAGACGGACCAGTCGCTGAGCTGTGACGCCAATAAGGGAATTTGCAAGTTGAAACCGATCAACACCGGGAGTGTTGGCAAGATGATACAGGGTATCAATGACGTTATCGGCGTAATAAGTTGAAATAACCTTGCTCCCCGTCGCCGCTGCATAAAGCACGGCACGGACCACCTTGGGCTCCCCCATATCACTGACCGCCAGAATATCAGGATCCGCTTTCACGGCTTCGTATATTTTAGCTGCCTTGGCCTCGGGGGAATCTCCGGGAACTTCCAGTTGAGTGCAAAAATCAAGATCATATTCAATTGGATTTTCTACCGTTATGATTGTATTGGGAGTATCTGCAAAAAAACGCAACGAAGCGTATAAAGAGGTAGTTTTACCACTACCGGAGGGACCGGAAAAAATCATCAGTCCTCGCGGAGCACTCAGAAAGCACTCCAGTGTAGAAATATCGGGCATGTCCAATCCTAAATCTATCAGTCCGCGCTCGTAATTCTGACCTCTACAAATTTTCACAGTCAGTTTGTCGCCAAACCGGGTCTCTGTCTCGCGCAGACGGAATATGACGTTTTCCTCCCCGTAATCCACACGGATAATCTGATAGTGAGACTTACCCGATACACCGTTGGAAGATCTTTCGGCCATTAGTTTCAGACGTGAGACTATAGCATCGTGGTGGCGCACAGGAAGATCAGTATGGCGGCGACTTACCCCGTCAACACGAAAAAGCACCTGCGTATAAGATCTCCTGGGGTTTAAATGTATATGATCAGCGTTTTTTTCCAGCGCGTCGGTGATTATTTTGTTAACCATTCTAACCGCCGGTTTCTCTTTTTTTCGACGTAGGCTGTCCTGGATATCTTCGCCCTGCGTTGGACCGGTACTTTTTATTTTAACAACCCTTTTGGGCCCCGGGCGCTCCTCCTCGGAATAACACATGCCAATGTATTCACTTAGCTGCGTATATCGGGAGATAACCGGTTCCACCTCAAACTCTGTTAGTTGTTCCACGTCGTCAAGAGCAATTATATCCAGCGGATCACTCATCGCCACTGTTAGAGTTTCCCCCTCAATCATCAGGGGCAAAACGTTATAACGACGCGCCTTCGTCTCGTCCAGGGTCTTAACTGCTCTCTGCTGAATTGGATAGCTGGCCAGGTTAACAACTGGATAACCCGTCTGTTTACTTAAAAAATTTACCAGCTCTTCCTCTTCTATGGCTTCCATGTCCAGGAGAATTTCACCCAGCTTTTTATCAGAAGTTTTTTGAAGTTCCAACGCCTCCTTCAGATCAGATTCTTTTATCACTCCATTTTCAAGAAGCATTTCACCCATTTTTTGTTTCTTCTGGTCAGTCATTTTACTCATCCTTTCAAATCGTTTAAACGTCGAACCAGTTGTTCACGGTCCAGATTCTGCATCTTTAATGTCTTGAACTCATCTCTTTCGCCGACAATAATCTCAACATCCGACTTTGATATTTGAAATTCATCTGAAATTATCTGTATAAGTTGCTCGTTTGCTTTACCGTCTTCCGGTGGCGCAGTTAGATTAACCTTCAGATGATCAGTGCGCCAACGCAGCTTTACATGACTGGTCGATGGATTTACTTTAACTCTCATCCGATAGTTCATCGGTCTCACTCCCTGAGTTTTCAACAAAAGCTCTTATTTCATCGGCAAGCTGAAGGAGTTGCTGACGGGCGGACCGTTTTTTGGCCCTCAAGTCTACCTGTTCAGCACGAATTTTATCAGCCTCTTCCAGGGCTTCACGTCTAATTTGTTTCGCTTCGTCTCGCGCTCTTTCTTTAATTCGATTGGCCTCCGCCCGAGCCTCTTCTTCTATTTTATCCGATAGATCGCGAGCTGTTTCTACCAGTTCCTGGAGTTTTTCCTCTCGCTGGCGCAGTCTGTCACGCTCATTTCGAAGCCTTTCCAGCTCCTCCTCGGTTTTACGCAAACTTTCTTTCTGCGCTTCCAGACGGTCAGCAACCTGATCAAGAAACTGATTCACTTCCCGGGTCGTATAACCCCGAAAGGAGCGGCTAAAATCTTTGTTCTGTATGTCAATTGGCTCCAGCGGCATAAATTTCAACTCCTCTTATATATTCTCTTGTATACGATTTCTGAACTTCTCCCCGCTCTTGATTTATCTCTTTCCTCCAAGGTTTTCTCCCCTTTTTCTTCCTCCCTTCAGGGGGGCTTGAACGATAACGCTTTAAATTCAAGATGGATTCCGGCTCGTAGGCCGGAATGACGTCAAGTTCAGGAACGGTCTTGACCCAACGCTTGTCATTGCGGACTTGATCCGCAATCCATTTTAAGATCTCCAGTTACCAGTTTATAGTTACCAGTTTTAATCCGCAACACGGTTTATTGTTTTAACTTTAAACTATAAACTGAAAACCAACTTTAATGTTTTACAATCACTGCTGTTCCAGCTCAGCGGCACGTGAAGCTGCTTTTTTAATTGCCTCCTGCAGCTTGCCTTTTAATCCGTTTTCCTCCAGATGTTTGAGCGCTTCAACCGTTGTCCCCCCGGGCGACGACACGGCTGCCCGAAGAGCATAGAAATCTTCCGAAGAATCTTCCGCAAGACGCCCGGCCCCAACCAGTGTTTGCAGGGCCACCGATTCGGCAATTTTCGACTCCAACCCGAGATAAACGCCCGCCTCTTTCAAGGCCTCGAGAAAGTAAAAAACATAGGCTGGACCTGATCCCGACAGAGCCGTAACCGCGTTCATCTTCCCCTCGTCTACCACTTCAACCCGGCCGAGGGAGGAAAAAATATTTTCAGTAAGGCTCAGCAAATCTGGCCGTCGGTCGCCCGGCTCAGAGGCCAGAAAACTCATCCCTTCTCCAATTTTGAGAGGAGTGTTAGGCATGACCCGGACAATTCCCACCTCTTCCGGTAGAAAACGTCTTAAGTAGTCAGTCCGCAGGCCGGCGGCGATCGAAATTACGCCATTAATTTTTTCGGCCTCCGGCCAGCCTTCTATGTATTCAGTCACCCGCTTGGCCACTTGCTGTACAGCCTCCGGCTTCACAGCAAACAACAAATAATCAGACTTTACAACCAGGGCCTCCAGAGAATCCGCTGCTTCAAGGTCATATTTTTGGGCAACATTCTCCAGCGTTGTCTTATCTATGTCAAAAACGATTAATTCTATCTGTTCTTCTCCTCTCTCACACAGTCCTGCCGCAAGAGCCTCGCCCATGTTGCCAACGCCAACAATACCAAGCTTTTCTTTACTGCTCATCGATAATGGCCTCCCCGGTAATATTTTTTACGCTCTTTTTTATACCATACTTGCTTAGCGACCCCTGTATCCCTTTGAACCCAAATATCGTCACAGGTTTTGACCTATTGGTTGTCATTGCGGGCTACGACCCGCAATCCATTTTTTCACCCCTCTTTGTCTTTCCCCCCTTCAAGGGGGGGAAAGAAAGGGGGGATGGTTTTGAACGATAACCCTTAAAATTCAAGATGGATTCCGGCTCGGGGGCCGGAATGACGTCGAGTTCAACATGGATCCCGAATTGTATTCCCTACGGTCGCTTGCTCGAAATTACGAACTAAGCGACATTTGAGAGTATGCGTCAAACAAGTATTTTATACCTTTTTCAACTACCCTGGTCTTTCGCCAAACAACGCTCGCCCCAGCCGCAAAATAGTCGCCCCCTCTTCTATCGCTATCTTGTAGTCGTTTGTCATTCCCATCGATAGCTCAGGCAGAGCAATTTTGTACCGCTGCTCAAGCTTGTCGCGCAACTTCCGACAGTCAGAAAATGTTTTTCTCAAAACTTTCTCATCTTCCGTCCAGGGAGCCATGGTCATTAAGCCCTCGACAACAACTGAGTCAACTACCAGTGTCTCTTCCAGAAGAGCCGGCGCTTGCTCAGGAGTTAAGCCATATTTGGAATCTTCGCCGCTAACATTAACCTGAAGAAGAACACTCTGTCTTCCGCCGGTGCGCTCAAGCCGCTTCTTAAACTCCTTCAGCAGCGACATACGGTCGTAACTGTGAATAAGCTCAAACTCATCAACTATTTTTCTTACTTTGTTAGATTGTAGATGTCCAATAAAATGCCACTCGACATCGTCGGCAATCTCTGGTTGAAGTTCCTCTTTCTTGGCCAGATATTCGCCTACACGATTTTCTCCAAAAACATCAAAACCAAATCGATAGGCCTCACGTATTAATTCTACACCAAATCCTTTTGTGACCGGGACAAGCTTTACTTCAGACGGGTTTCTGCCAGCTTCAACAGCAAAATCCCTCACCTCTTCTACTATTTTCTCCCAGTGCTCAGGACCACGGCCATTATCCAAGACAAAAAGTCACTCCTTATAAATCCAGTGCAGCATTCTCTCCTCGCTTTTCTGACAGCGAAAACTGATCATTGGCACTTTATCACCGTCAGTAGAAAGCGTAGTGCAGCTAAAACTATTAACTGAAATTGTATCTCTCTGTAACTGCTGCCGGAGTAGTTCCTGCAAGTCGAGATAATATTCCGTTTTGTCTCCTCTCAACACGTTCAGAGTTAATAGCTCTGAAACCTCCAGATCAAGCGAAGAGGCTGCCGCCTCCGCCACTTCTTCCCCGATCATGTATGTTTTCGGACTTATCCCGGTTCCCACTAAAACATCGACCGGACCGCTAAACTTGCTTCTCAGTGTCCTGGTAACAATACCAGCAGTGAGTCCCCGCCAGCCGGCATGAACCAACGCCCAGCGGGAGTTGTCCACTTCTTTTATATATACCGGCAAACAATCGGCAGTTAGAACAGTTAACACCTGGTTTGGGCGACTGCTTACCAGCCCGTCGAGGTTACGATAGCAACAGGAAAATTTTTGACATTCAGCCACCCGTCTTCCGTGTACCTGCTCTGGCTGATGGTAATTTTCTCCAATAAAAGAAGTGATAAGCATATCGGCCAGATCGCCGGACCGAAAATTTGCGCCGGCTCCTCCTGTCAGAGCGGTGGTCTGCCCCAGGGAAAAATCCGGCCACGCCTCGTATTCTACAGTCGTCCATGGTCCTCGATTACAGACTCTAAAAGGCGCCTCTGAGCGAGACAGTTCAGTCATTATAGCGGCTACCCACTGGCTTAAATTTCAACTATTTTTGAATCTTGACCTTCTGATATGCCCTGCTGAATGAACTGGTTCACCTGCTTCATCAGTTTTTCAAAATTTGTCTGCGCAGCTACAAATTGTTGAAATTCACTACGCTTTTCCAGAGTACTCATCGCCTCCTTCAATTCCTGCTGTTTTTCGTCACTCACTTCTTCTCCGCGCTGGGCCTTCTGCATCAGCTCAGACTGAAGCTTCTGGACCTTTTCAAACTCCTCTTTTACTTCTTCGTCATCACGCAGACCATCCTCGGCGCGCGCCAGCGCTTTTACCGTATCTGACTGACCCAGAGCTCGTCCTAAACTCTTCGCCTTTTCCTCAATTTTCTGAATGTTAACTTCCATCTTAAACACTCCTAATAAAATGATAAAAATGTTCCCGTTTTTTTTAATCCAAGCGTAGTTACAATAACAGAAACCCCCGCTTCTTGCAAACAGCTCGCGGGGCTAAACAAAACCTTCCAACGCATCTTTCCCCCCTTGAAGGGGGGAATAAAGGGGTGAGAAAACCGGTGAGAGGTTCTGACTGTTACTACTGCTGACAGCTCGAACAAAAGTAGGTGCTTCGGCCGGCCTGTTTTATCTTCTTCACCCGACCGCCGCAGTCAACGCAATACTCTCCTTCTCGACCGTAAACCCGATGATAAAATTTAAACCTCCCCGGCCGGCTGCTGGCATCTAAATATGCTGTTGCAGACGTTGCCGGTTCAAGACTCGAACCACGCGCAGCTACTGCTTCCCGCAATAGCTTTGGAATAATCCGGTATAACTTTTTGAGCGTCCTCCGCCTTATTTCAGGGATTTTTTTCCTCGGGTCAACTCCCGCCCTGAAACAGGCTTCGGATGCATAAATATTACCAACGCCGGCTATAAACTTCTGGTTCATAAGCAGTGTCTTCACCGCCGAACGCCGGTTCAGCAATCCGTGTTTAAAATTCTGCCAGGTATAATTGGGCCAGAAGGGGTCTGGCCCCATCCCCTTAAATTTCTCAAAAGCAAGCAGGTCTTGCTTACTCTGCCAGTAAAAACGGGTAAATCGTCGGAGAGAAGTAAAATAGAGCCGGCGCTCGGTCAACCCTTCAAATTTGAAAATCAGTTTTGACCTGTCCGCTCCTCCGGGCGGAGAATCTCTGAATTGCACCTTACCTGACATCCGGGGATGAAAAATTAACCACCCACCGGCTATCTGGAAGGCCAGATATTTCCCGTAACGTTTTATATCCAACAGCTTCTGACCGGTAAACTTATCCTCTGCCCCGTCCGGCGTGAGCGGTGATTCAAATAAATCCGGATCGGTGGCTTCAACCGTTTCAATTCGCCTGCCTTTTAGCGGCAGTAGATCTCGTCGTATAACTTCAACTTCAGGCAACTCGGGCAATATACTCACATCCGTTGGTCAGTGAATAACGCAAAATTTAAGTGGGAAATAAATAAATGACTCTATTGAAATTCTTTTTACTATCTTAGAAAGCAATTGACTCTTCCTGCGTTTTAAATAGCTATAAACTTTAATTAGGTTACTCGAAGGTGTTTGACGGATTTATAGCTGGCAATAGATCCTGGAGGATCTGATTATTGCCAGATATACCTCGGAGATTGGCTGGAGGCCAATCAAGAATGAGTCCCAACACCTTTGAGTAGCCTGTCTTCAGCAAGAATTTCAATAGAGCCAAAAAAATTAACTGTAGCGGTAGTAGGCCGCACAGGCGCCTTCCGAGGAAACCATGCAGGCTCCCAGGGGTGAATCGGGCGTGCATTGACCTCCAAAAGCCGGACATTCGGACGGCCGGACGAGCCCCTGGAGTATTTGCCCGCAGATACACTGGTCGGGTATTTTTGCTTCTTCAACCGTTATCTCAAACTTTTCTTCAGCGTTAAACTTGT
>PWHN01000002.1 GCA_003554945.1 bacterium | reverse complement strand
GAAAATCATTTTAACGCCTATTTAAAAAAGGTGTAGTTTGTTTATGGGTTAATGTGCAAATCTTATTTGGCATAAACGGTTTATTGGAGCCTAAACCTCGGAATGTTAAGCGAATAATTGTATCTGGAACGAGGACCTAAAAAATTTACCCGCTAGATATTGACTCAGTCGGCCTCTCTCTGACGGTTTGACACCGGCATTTTATTAGCTTAAGATTACGGGAGAGCCTTGAGAGGAGGGAGCCGTTCCTGATTAGTAATAAAGAGGTTTCCCAAAAGCCAAACTTTACAGTTGCGGTTATTTCATGGAGTGTGGCTCACAATCCCCTTGGAAGGGCTTATCTTTTGGCTGAAGCGCTATCTTCGCATTATAATGTCAAGATTATAGGTTTTACTTTTGAACAACTAGGGTCACAGATTTGGGAACCTTTAAGAGAAGGACCTATACCGGTTATCTCTTACCATGGCGACAACTATCCCGACTTTGATCGGTTTTTACAAACACTGGCCCCGACGATCGAATCTGACATAATCCTTGTCTGCAAGCCGCGAATGCCTTCCTTACAGCTGGGATTGTTGATGAAAAAATTCTGGAATCGCCCCTTGATACTGGATATTGATGATTATGAGCAGGCTTTCTTTAATGATCGTGCGAAATATCAGGTCAAAGACCTAAAAAAGCCTTACAGCAGGATTTGGACAGATATGGCGGAAACCTTGATTCCTTGTGCGGATCACATCTTAGTTTCCAACCATACTTTACAGGAAAAGTACGGTGGAACAGTAATTCCCCATGCTAGAAATGAACAAATCTTTAACCCTGATCTGTACAGTGGGACAGAAAGACGTAAGGAGCTGGGGATCTCAGAAGATGATAAGATCATCTTGTTTTTGGGGTCTCCCCGGCGACACAAGGGGCTTTTTGAGCTGCTTAAAGCGATCAAAGCATGCGGCGATGCCCGTTACAAGCTCTGCATCATGGGGGCTTTTAATGATAAAGATTTAGAAGAAGAATTATACTCCCTGGGTGAGGAGCATTTATTAACATTTTCTAATCAACCTTTCGAAAATGCTGCCAAAAACATGAGCATTGCGGACCTGGTTTGTCTGCTACAAGATCCTGACGATGAAATTTCCAACTACCAGCTGCCGGCTAAGGCCGTAGACGCTATCGCCATGGGGGTGCCGGTGCTGGCTTTTAGGGTGCCCCCCTTGGAACCACTTATAAGCCAGGGCATAATTATTCCCACTACCAGGGAAAATTTAGCTTCAGACATTGACCGTTTGCTTAAAAATTCAGCCGAATTCAAGGCAAAGCAGCTCGCCGGGCGCGAGGTGTTTTTGAATGAATACAGTTACTCCGCTATTTCCCAAAAAATGGACCGGGTGATAAAAGCCAGTATGCAGAATCCCGTGGAAACACCTGAGAATGTTTTTGCCTTTTTTGACCTGACAAAAAGAGTCTTTGAAGAATATCTCCGGACTGACGATCTTTCAACTCGTTTTAAGAAGAAAAAACAAGAATATGAAGATAAACTGCAAAAAAAGGAAGCTAATGTGGAGACCTTGAAAGCTTCCCTGAATAATTCTCGAAAAGAAAATGATCGCCTGATGCGAATCCTGGCAGAAATACAAAATAGTAGTTCCTGGAAACTAACCATTCCGTTAAGACTAGCTTCATACTATAGCAGTCGACTGCTTGGAAAAAAAAACAGATACAGTCTTAAGCAAATTATAGGGAAAAAGCCCCTCTACCCTTTAAACGGTTCAACGAACCGGCAGCATGATAATGACAAGGATTAATCTTGAGTGTGCTTGAAGCTTAAAAAAGTGAGATCTGAAGCGGTCTAAAGTTTTGAATCGTGGTGGCTTTTTCCCTGGGTTTAGTTTGCCTTAAGTTTTTCGATTATGCTATTATTACCGTGTTATATTAAAGCTTTTGGCAGGTGCAGTTTGTCGCTCGTGGTAAAGGAGTAGAATTAATGCACTTTGAAGATGAAGAGAAAGAAAAGGCACGTTTGTCAAAAACTAAAGCAAGCTGCCCAAAAAGCCTAAATAAAGAAGTTAGGCAGTTAAGCAAATGGTTGGAAAAGCTGCAAGTTAGCATTTATTCTTTTTTTAACTCTAAAGCGTGGCGTCTGATTAGTATCTTAGGAAAACTTGCTGCTGTTTTAACCGGACGGGAAAGTACTCCACC
Organism: bacterium; assembly: GCA_003554945.1. Lineage (GTDB taxonomy): Bacteria > T1Sed10-126 > T1Sed10-126 > T1Sed10-126 > T1Sed10-126 > T1Sed10-126. The sequence continues at coordinate 1,487 of PWHN01000002.1, read as the reverse complement.
GGAGGAAAAAAGAATAAGGCGGGTATTTAGAAAATATAACCAGTGGAAGCATGGCCGTGGCAAAAAAGAGCAAGATCTGGAAAGTTTGAGTGAATGGCTTGAGCAGGTAGACCAATCTTACGGAAAATTGTCAAAGAGCAGGCGTTTCAGGTTGGCCGGTCGGATTATTGCGGTAACGAGCCTTTTGAAATTTAATCAAAAGAATTCTACTGGTCACAATAAGCAATTTAGTAAAATTGAGTCCATTCTGAAGGACTATAATATATGGAAGAATAAAATAATAATCCAGGAGCAGTATGATTCAATTGACCCGCTGGATACAATAACAGTTACTGAAATAGAGACTGTATTTGAACTGTATGAACTGAACCCGCCCTTAAAATGATTTTTTGTGGTGAGTGGTGCTTTATGCAAGCTTCTCTAGCTTGAAGATGAAATTTAGAAAACAAGAGGGAGGTCAACAAATTGTTCACAAATGGGCAGAAACCAGGGGTATCTTTGATCATCTTAAATCCCCGTAACGATGCCCAATCCCTGGAACGTTTTCTTTCTTCTTTTTACCGGGAAAATACCTACGTTCCGGTGGAATTGATAATTGCCTCTAACAAGCCCGAAAAATCCATTGGGGAAAAAATCAAGGAATATATCCCTTACTTAGATATAAAAGAATACACCTTTGCAAGCGAAAAATGTACACCCGGCTTGAAAAACCTGGCAGCCAACAAGGCAAAGTACGATAATTTATTATTTGCCACTGTTTCTGTGTTTTTTACAGAAGATCTAATTTCCTTGATGATGGGACAACTCCTTGATTCGACCATTGGGGTTGTAGGAGTAGGCCTCCAAGAACTAATAAGCACAGGTGACCCCGGCAGGCAAAAGGTGCAACAAAAGGCGGGAGTAAGCTTTTTTTGGGATGAAGAACTAAAACTGCACAAACCTTATAGCTTATTAATCGAAAAGGATCGTTTCCTTTCTCAACATGCCCAAAACGCCATTTGTCCTGCTGTTAACGGGGAGTTTATGCTCTGCCGCAAAAAAGACTTTGCCCTAATTAAGGGGTTTAGCGAGGATTATTATTTGCGGTTTGAAGATGTGGACTTTTGCATGAAGATGAACGCACAGCTTCATAAAAAAGCGCTCTGTATTTGTGAGTTAAGTTTGGTCTGTGAGTATAGTGAAGGTATGGATAAAGATAGGGCAAGTAAACCGCTGGCTCAAGAATATTTATTCCGTGATCTGAAAAAGCTGAATGAAAAACACAAGGAATTGCTGGTTAAGCATTTTTTAGCCGTTGAAAGCTTGTACTTTAATAATTTTTTGAATGAAAAAAACACCGCAGCAATAATGCTACCGCTAAAAAAAGAGCGGCTTTTTCGTAGCCGGGAAAATTGGCTTCGCGCCGAAAAATGGAAAGAACTCTCAAATAAACGGCAAAAAAAACAAACCCTTGAGTTGCCCCAACTTTCCGGCCTGTCCCGGATAGG
>PWHN01000041.1 GCA_003554945.1 bacterium | reverse complement strand
GGTGGATAGGAATTTCCTCGCCAATAAAGGCCTGGGAATAGACACCATCCTGTATCGGCACACCGTCTAACAATAATAAAATTCTGGTATTACGACTGCGTGCCACCCCACGAATCCAGGCAGAACGAATACTCTCCTCAGTTATTGGAACGTGAATGCCAACCTCACGTTCTAAGAGATCAGCAATTGTCTGGGCGCCACTACGCCGAATATCCTCCCGCCTCCAGACAGTTACATTGGAAGGGGCGTCTTCAATGTCCTGAGCATAGCGCGCCGCCGTAGTTACGACCAGCTCCTCGGCGCGAAAAAACTCGGCTTCTTCCTCTACTTGTTCGAACAACTCTTCCTCAAGCGATGTAGCTGCCCAGCCAATAGTTGTTGAAAAGATGATAAAAATAGAAACTGCCACAACAAATGAAATATTAACTGTTTTAGAGAGCTTGCGCATCTATAAAACTCCTTCTAAAAATTTCAGGGGGAGTTAAATCTACCACCTGTCTGTATTCTACTCTTTTATCTGGCCGACCAAACTGATATCATAATTTACCTTCTGTCCTGTTTAGTTGTCAAGTAAATTTGGAGTGATTAATTATTAAAGAGACTATAACTTTTGTAAAAACAAAAATTTCGTTCCCCCTACTGGTCCGGTTAGAGGAAATTGATGCTGGAGAAGACCGTCTGCTTAAGGACATTCATTATGACGACCAGTATCTGGCTGTCCAGGGAGACGAACTCAGCGAATCATTACTAACAAAGCTAAAAAGTCGTGAAATTAGAAGGATCTGGATTGAACGCAGTTATCCCCACTGGTTTACGCGCGAATCTGCCCGCCTCCACGGCCTCAAAACAATGAAATCTAAAAGTGTGCCTGTAGCTCAGGGAAGAGTTATCAATAAGCTGGACGGTGTGACGAATCCGGAAAGACTTACCCAGCTAATTGACTCTATTAAGGAAGACGGTCGGCTGAAGGACTCCCAAAACCAGCTCTTAAAAGACCTACAGACTATACTGAGTGAACTTAAAGAGAACGAAAAAAAATTGCGGGAAGAGATTATTAATTTAAAAAGCAGTGCCTTTCACAAGAGAGTAGCGGCAGAGACTAGTTCCTTGATTGCCCGTCCTGGGAGAAGTCTGAAAAAATTATCCTTGCCAGGCAGCAGGCAATTGCTGGCCGGGAAAATTTTTGACTACATTTATCAAATTAAGTCCATAAAAAATCTGTTCAAAGAATCTCTCATAGAGGCTAAAGATGAGGAATTATCCAAAAAAATCCAGGGACTTCTGAACCAATTTGACGAACGCGAGGGCGAGGCTGATATAATACAGCTACTTCAGATGGTAGCATTACGCAGCGATGAACCTCCCATAGCCGCTGAAAGTTCTGCTATCAGCAAGGAGCTACTCACACCGTTAGACCAAAAAGAACTTCCAAAAAAGGTCAGCGAATTTTATAACACGGCAAGCGACCTTTACCTGGCTATAGCCCAGTGGCGAACCTATCTCCCCCACCTTGCCCGACGACTGAAGAAACAGCTGAAAGAGCTACTTCAAACTTTACCGGATCCGCACTGGTCGCTCACCGACACCTCCCCTCAGGGAAGCGGTTTGATCAACCCGGGAATAAACCGCATAATTTTTTACGCGCAGGTATGGCCCAAGGAAATACTGAGCAGCGATGCTCTGAACCGGCTCAACGCACTGCTTTTCCGGGAAATTGGGCTGCTGCAAAATTTAACCCTTGTTGGCCGGGGACACAGAATACTATCCGACAAACGTGCTAACGAAGTAAAAATTAACAGTTTTCTGGGCGATTCTGTGCGGATTCTCCGGCAGATTTCCGGGTTTCCTCCAGAAGCCCTGGAAATAATAGCTCATCTGGCCAGTAACTCCGGACCTGGCGCGGAGTGGACAATCCGGGAGGCGCAAAGGGTAGACCTCTGCGCCGCTTATGATTTACTAACAACTAATTGGCCCTGGCGCCAGGCTATAGCACCAGGGAGAGCCTTCAACCAGTTGTGGCAATTTGCGGACGTCTACGGTCCAGAACTTCTAAATAAGTTTTGTTCCGGCATAGGTGTCTACCCATCCGGGATCATCGCTAAATTGACTAACAAACAATCCTGTTTCGTTGAACAGCAGACCGACAATCCTGAACTTCCCCGAGTAATTACAATAGAACGCAACAGTGGTTCGATAGAACCCGGAGAACGAGTAGACCTGCGGGATAGCAAACTGTCGATTGGCGAAGTCCCGGCACACCGTATCGCATCATGGCCAGAACGAAGTTCTATCCTTCGGGAAACTCTGTCATGAAAATCCAATTGGCTTCGGTAGAATTTCCACTTTATCTAAAATTAGAGGAAGTTCGGCCGGGTAGCGACAAACTGTTGAAAGATACGGGGGTGGGTGGACGCTATAAAGTGGAACGAGGCGAAGTAATCCCTGAATCTCTTCTCGATCAGCTTCATAAATCAACCCGAGAAAAAATCTGGATAAGCCGGCATTACCGCGATTGGTTTTTTCCCGAACAGGTCAACAATCATAAGCTACCCCTTCACAAAGAGCAGCAGATCAGTGAAGAACGCGGTAAGGTCCACCGTAAACTTCAATCACTTTTTCATCCTGCTCGGCTAAAAGATCTAACCAGAATTCTTTTGAATAGTTTGCAGAACCACGAAACAAAAAACAGACTAAACTTCAGTTCAGAAAAATTTCAGCAACTGAAAAAAACAGAAAATAGATTAATAAATAAGTTACGGAGGAGTACAAGCTCTTACCACGAACGACTGATTATCCAACAGGCCAGTGAGCTTCTGTCCGCCCCCGGAAAAAATCCGGCTGATTTAAAATTTTCTACCCGACAACAAGAGTTAACAGGCCTTTTGTATGGTCACCTGTTTGAATTACTATCTCAGCGTGCTCTCTTTTCACGAGTTCTAATAAAAAATGGAAATGATACAATTTATGGAAAGATACAGGAGCAGCTTAGCCAGCACGATGAAAAACCACCTCGCCCGGCGCTTGTAGAAAATATCCACAGCCTGGCATTAAAAAACTTTCAGATCCAGGAGAGCAATCTCGACTCACTTAAATGCGAACTGCTATCGCCTCTTCAAGAAAATACGGGCAACCATGTGATTGAAAATTTCTTTGGCCGGGTTAGACAAATTTTCCACTCGGTGGTGGTAAAAAAATTATTTTATCCGCATCTTATAAAAGAACTAAATCAACATTTGGCGGCAATTGTAACAAATTTACCCGATCCTTACTGGGGTCTTACTGAACCTGGCCCAACAAATAACAACCTCATTTCGCAGGCAATAAACAGATTGTTGCTTTACGCCCAGAGTTGGCCCCGGGAACTACTAGACCGAGAGTTTATGAACAGAATGCCGGCAGTTATATTCCGAGAAGTAGGCCTGCTGGAAAGACCGCAACTCGTTGGTCGTTGTCACCCGGTCGTTGGCGACAGGCGGACCGGTAGCGCCGAAATAGATTCAATGCTTGCCGATTCATTAGGAATACTTAAAGCAGTCTCAGGGTTCCCCCCAGAAGCCCTGGAAATTATTGCAATTCAGACAGAACGTAGTGCTCCAAAAACTGAATGGGTCCTGCGGGAAGCTAACAGAATAGACGTCTGTTCGGCCTATGATGTTTTGACCACCGAGTGGGCCTGGCGACCGGCTCTCCCCCCG
>PWHN01000118.1 GCA_003554945.1 bacterium | reverse complement strand
TCCATGGTCACTTCATACCCGGCCGGGATATTCCCCATATCCTCATTCCCAGATTGTCCCCAACTGATTTCCGGGCCAATATCTCCGTGTTCGCCTTCGTCCGGTGTTATAAGCTCAATTTCAGTATTCCAAGTATAGTTTGAGGTATGCTCGGTTATATGGACATAATTCCCTTCTCCATCCATCCACCACACCTGATCCTCTGCAGCATCCACGCCGGGCTCGTGTTTTTCTGAGTCATCATCCATCCCAAAGTAAAAATCAGCGGCTGGTTTTTCGTTTTCAAATTCTTCTTCGTAAACGTGTAGTTTTTCTTCCCAAAATTCACCGGCGAAAGCATCTTCCAGGGGGAAGGCAACAAAGGTGAGAACTAACGCAAATACCAGGGTAAGCTTTAACGATAGGTGTCTACTTTTCAAACATTACAGCTCCAGACGCCATCAATCGGACGTCACCTCGATGGTCACCGGCTCATCAACATTAATCAGGTAGGCTTCCCCGGCTTCAAGCTCATCATCCTCGCGGATGGGAGAACGAGAGCCATCGCCCGCACGTTTATTTATAGTGGGTAAATCCTCAAAATTAGCAAAAATTTCGCCGGCCTCAACCGGAGCAATACCATCGGGGATACCCTTCCAATTCCAGCCCTCGTCAAAATCAAGCTCTATCTCTTCAAAAGGTTCACCGGAAATAGTAACAGTCTGGGTTTCCGGCTCCATCGGGTCGCTTAAAGTGCCCATTCCCGATAGTTCTTCGGATGTTTCTTCAGCCCGCAGCATGTATCCCTCTCCCGGGACAAGCTCTTCATCTTCTCCCACCGGGACATCTTCGCCACCATCATATTTTAAAAGCTCAATCTCGTCAAAATGATCGCCAAAAACGGCTCCAGCGGTCATGTCCGCCGCCTCGGCGGGAAAGCTAATAAGCTGCCAGTGCTCGGTAAGCTCAATATCAAACTCAACAAGGTTAAGAACCACCGATTCGGTCATGGAGTCCTCAATGTAAACTTCATCCCAATATTCATACCCGTTAACAGCCACTTTGTATGAGTAATTGCCCTCGTCAAGTTCGCTGTAGTCAGCTTCCCCCTCAAAATCGGTGGTCACAACCTCATGATCTTCAAGATCAATTTCCGCTCCCTGAACAGGAGCACCTTCTAAATTTTCAACCTGAAAGGTCAACTCAAAGGCGTGTAGTGGAGTGGTGAGGAAGAGTAAACAGGAGAGGAAACAAACCGATTTGAAAATCAGAGTCATAAACTTCCGGGGGCTGCTAACTTGAATTGGCAAAAATGGCTGCACCCCATCACGTAATTGAAATATTATATTGACTCCCGTAAGAGCGTTACTAGTTACAATATAACAGGGATCAGAAGCTGAGTCAAGTTTTAATTTTTATTTATCTGGTGGCGCCAGTAGTTGAGGAGATCCTCGAGGGTTTTTTCAATTGGTATTGAAGGGGTCCAGCCGGTGATTGATTTGATTTTTTTATTATCGCCGAAAATGCTTTTCAGTTCAGGATCGTTCTCCGCCGGCGATAAAACTTCTACTTCTACTTCAGTTAGATCAAGCAGATGGTCAAGCAGGTCGCGCAGCAAGTAGTCCTGACCGCTGCAGAGGTTGTAAACTTCGCCGGGCCGGCCCTTTTCAATAAGGAGCCGGTAGCCCCGGACAACGTCACGGACGTCGGTAAAATCACGGTGGAGGTCAAGGTCTCCGGTGCGCAGAATCGGCTCCTGTTTGGACGCTTCAATTTCTGCAAGCTGGCGGGCAAAAGAAGAGAGCACATAAGCCGCGGGACGGCCGGGTCCGCTGTGGTTAAAGGGACGGACACGAACAACGGGCAGCTCATGTTGACGATAAAACTGGTAACCCATCAGGTCCTGAGCGATTTTACTAAGCTCATAAGTATTCACCGGAGCCAAAGCGGACTCTTCGGTAAGTGGCAGGTCGGCGTTTTCAAGAGAATATTCCAGAGCCGAACCAACCACAAGGATTTTTGTCGAGCAGCGACAGTCCCGCAAGGCAGAGAGAATATTTTGCTGGCCGAAGATGTTGGTTTCCAGAGTTAAACGGAAATTTTCCGTTGAGGCGGCGGGATTGCTAAAAGCAGCAAGATGATAGACTCGGGACGGTTTTAACTCTTCAATAACCTTCTGAATTGACTGAGTATCACGAATATCAGCCTCACGAAGTTGAAGCCGGTCCTGGATGTCTACCAAAGATTTCAAACTTGAGCCGGGTTTTACCAGCCCACTAACCCGTTTCCCTTCTTCGAGAAGATGGCGGGCCAGAAAACTACCGGCAAAACCGTTTATGCCGGTAATAAAAGAGGTGGACATACCGGTCGAAACTACTCTTCAGCCTCTTCTTCCATTTCTTCTTCTACCCGGTCAATTCGCTGATAATACTGGCGGCTCCAGGCCCGGATCTGCGGGTCATGATCCTGCTCGGCTCCGGCCTCAAAGAAAGGACGTGCCTGGTCAAAATCACCACTATCAAAATGAATCACACCAAGCATAAAATTAACGTTGGCCGAACGCGGATATAACTCAACCAGTTCCTCCAGTTTTTCACGCGCCTGTTCATAATCTCCCGCCTGAAAATGATCACGCGCCTGCTTGAATTCTTTTGGGGGATGAGCTATCGGAAACCTCCCCGGCTCAGTATAACCGCGTCTTTCGCCAGAATCTTCGGGCAACAGCTCCTCATCCACTTCATCGGGTTTTTCTGGTTCTTCTGGTTCTTCGGGTTCCTCGGGCTCTTCGGGTTCCTCAGGGTCTTCAGGCTCCTCAGGCTCTTCCGGTTCTTCCGGCTCCTCTGGTTCCTCCGGTTCTTCCGGTTCATCTGGTTCTTCCGGCTCCTCAGGCTCTTCAGGTTCCTCCGGTTCTTCCGGCTCCTCAGGTTCCTCTGGTTCCTCGGGTTCTTCAGGCTCTTCTGGTTCCTCCGGTTCTTCAGGCTCTTCTGGTTCCTCCGGTTCTTCTGGTTCCTCAGGCTCTTCCGGCTCCTCAGGTTCTTCCGGCTCCTCAGGCTCTTCTGGTTCCTCCGGTTCATCGGGTTCTTCTGGATCACCGGGGTCTTCAACTGTTATTAACCCACTCATGTCCTCAGCTGCGTAGGGATCCGACTGAAATTCATAGTAGCCGGCTATATTAAAAGTGTAAACATGGATATAGCCGGTGTCATGTGTCTGCGAAACACCTGGCCAGTCGGCATCGGCGGGCTGGTTGAGAACCGTGATATTGTGACCGCCGCCGAGCCACTCAAAGGCGATAGTATCACCGATTTCAACGGTCAGTTCCTCAGGTTCAAAAACGGGTCCCCCTTCGGGGGCAACAAGTATAGTATCAACTGCGTCGGAGGGATCGTCCGGTTCTGGTTCATCGGGTTCATCGGGTTCTTCCATATCGACGACCTCTTCTGTCGGTTCCGGTTCCTCTTCGCCCAGGCCAACCAGATCGAGGACAGTCTCGCGATGATAATAGCCACCAGCCAGCAGGGCAATTATTAAAAAAAGAAATAGCAACTTAGAGCGATTATCCATGGTTTACACCCTTTAATTTCCAGTTTTCTTGAATGGAACGGATTGCATCACGAACTTTCTGTTTGTTTTCGGTCAGTTCAAGCGAATCTTTTAGAAGCGAGAGGGCGCTTTGATAATTACCCTCGTTAATTTCAATTTGAGCCAGTTCAAAGCGTGGTTCAGGGTTTTCAGGATCACATTCAATTGCCCACTTTAGAAATCGTTGGGCGGAGCGATAACTTTCACAATGATAGGTGGCGGCGCCAAGCAAATGGTAGTAGCGACTGTTTTCAAGATCCTCCTCAACAGCTTTAAGAGCTTCGCTGGCCGCCTCGTCCCACTCCTGACGGGCAAGATGAATCCGTCCTTTAAGGTAGTGATACTCGGGATTATTGGGACTGCGCTTCAAAGCACGACGAACGTGATCATAAGCCCAGAAGTAATTTTGTTCGGCAAGATAAACTCGAGCCAGACCAGCATTAGCCCTTTCCACCCAGGTGGAGTCACGGGTCATTTCCAACATTCGCTGAAAACGGGTACGTGCTGATTCGGTATCGTTTTTTTCAAGAAACTGACTTCCCTTGTGATAAAGCCACTCAACTGCCTCAATTGTTTTCACGATTTTTCACCCGACTAGCAGAAGAATGCATATAATTACTCATCTATCCCCTCTTCCCCAAATTCTCTTCCGTTAAGCAGGAAGAGCTTCTCGAGGAAGCAGCTCAGTATAAATGATAATGCATCACACCAATTTTAGCAAACTTATTCCGGACGACGAATCGGGGGCGGCGGGATTTCAATTTCCCGTTCGGGTTCAACCGGCCGTTCTTCCAGGTCCCACTCCGGATCAACATAAAGAGGGTCGCGATGGGCAGGATCCGCCGGAACATCTTCTACAGCCGGCGGCGGGTCATCAAGATCAGGAACCCGGGGGTCTTCCTCCGGCTCTTCCGGCCGCAGGGTCTCAATAATCCGGATTTCACCGTCGGCACTCCAGTAAAAACGCCGGTCTTCGGGCGGTTCATCGACAACTGGTTCATCAAGGGGATCCGGGTCCGCGGGGACATCCACTTCAGGTTCCTCGGGTTCTTCTGGTTCTTCGGGTTCTTCAGGCTCTTCGGGTTCTTCAGGTTTTTCGGGTTCTTCAGGTTTTTCGGGTTCTTCAGGCTCTTCAGGTCCCTCGGGTTTTTCAGGCTCTTCTGGTTCTTCAGGCTCTTCTTCCTCCAGAACTTCAGTTTCCGCTGGTGGGGGTGGATCTTCTTCCGGTTCAGGCTCAAAATCAAACTTAACTTCCTCCAGTTCAGCGGGACGTTGTTCCCACTGGCGAAGAACCTCGCGGTGTATCTGGTTTAACCTTCCAGTCAAATTCAGCAGACGGGCGGCCTGGTCGACATCAATACGGTTGCTGTTTTGACGAAACCAGGAGAGGCGAAGGCGGTCACGCTGCCGGTCACCAAGCCCCTCCCACCATTCTGCCAGGGCGGCCGGGGGCTCACGATCGGCCGGTATATAGCCCCAGCGATACTTAGCCCCCAGTTCACGAGGGCTGTAATCCTCGACATACTCGCGATCCTTTACCACTTTTATCCGCTGTTCCTCATTAAGTGAGTCAAAAAAAACTTCATTAACTCGCCGATTAATTAACACTTCATCATACTGCGCCCGCACGTAAGTAGCGGAAAAGGTCAACAAAATTCCAATTAGTATCAACATAAGACCATACTTAAGACTCTTCATGATAAAACCCCCTGATAAAAAAACGATATGCACGCATGCTATTGTTCATATTCGTTCTTCCGGCATACATCGTATTACTTCCTACAATCAAAAAAATTACCGCGGTGCGGCAACCGGGATGACGTCAAATTCAAGATCAAGTTCAAGAACATGAACAAGCTTATACGCACTTAATGAATTTGAATTAGCTTTCAGCTTTTGGCTTTGAGCTTTAAGCTGGTGTTTTCCGGCTCGGAGGCCGGAATGACGTCCAGTTCGAGCATGGTTTAAACAGAAGCCAATTTGTCAAACCAGGTGACAACATTTAGTTTGAGCATCAGGCCTTTTCGTCAGAATCGCCGGTAGATTTTCGTTTTTCTTTTTTCATCCGTGAATAATGCAAAGAATCGATGATTTTCTCAACTTTGGGAAACGGGGGAGAAAGAGATTCAAGCTGACAGAAAATCTCGTGGGGCCAGCGACCGGTCGGGAAAGACCAATCGTTGATAATATTTTTAGCCTCATGCAGCCGCTCAGATATTTCATCCCCCGGTTCCACCTGGAAACCATAAAAGGCCCCCCCATAAGGTCTACAGACCAGAGAGCGAGGCAACTCATCTTCTAATAGACGAGCAATACTGCGGAGCCAGTTAACCGCTTTTTTACGCCCGCACTCCCTCCCTACCATTTCAAGTCCGGGAACCTCTAGCTCCCAGAACACAACCTTTTCAGGCCCCTTCTGCAATTTTTCGGCAACCCGGCGGCGCCAGGCTTTGTAATTCAAATAATTAGTCAGAGTATCCTTTTCGGCCGCCAACTGCTGATTAGCAGCATACCAGCTCAAGCGGAGCCAGCGATTGATCAAACCGGCAGTTCGTTTAAAAACATCAAAATCAGATGAATCGAGATACTTTTTATCTGAAAAAAAGAGGCAAAGAAACATCTCCAGCCGATTTTTTTCACCAAAAATAGGTAAGACAGCCATAGAACGGCTGTCCATGGGCGGCTCAAAACCTTTGAATTTAGTTGCATCAGGAATTGTCAGAATATCTTTTTTAGTTCCAGCGACCCTATTAACTATTGAGGCATCAACATCAGTTTTTTGGGCAAGATTTTCGGTTCCTTTAGCATAAACAAGTTTAAAATAGGACTTATTCCGGTGATAGAGGGCGGAGGCGCCGGGTGAGAAGTACTCCTGTATCAAGTCAATTACGTCGCAGGCGGGATTTTGCAGTTCCGGCTTAAAACGAAGCCCTCCGATTTCCTCTACCCAGCGCAACAAACGTGAACGATCCTCCCGGGCCAGGCGGACCTCGTTTGCAACTTCAAGCAGATCTTCAAGATAATTGAGCAGGAGTTTGAAGATTTTTTCATCACTACGGCTAAAATAATCAGGTTCAGAGGCATCAAGAAAAATTAAGCCGTAGCAATCTTCTCCCGGCGGCTCAATCGCGCCCCCTAAAAATGAAATCAATTCAGCCTGACCAAATTTATCGAGCCGTCCGCCGGAGAGACTCTCGCGTCGGACATCATCAATTCTTAAAATTTCTCCACTGTTTAATATCCACTGGCGGCAGCTTTCGTATATCTTGCGGCGAGCCGGCGGTGAAATTTCAGCCAGTTCATCGTCCGGTCGAAAAAAAGTTACATTATCCGCGGGCAAATGATTGCGGACATATTCCAGGGCACGGTTCACAGTCTGAGAGAAATCTTCCGCAGCAAGCGGATTTACAGTATAAAGTTTTTCCAGCAACTTCAACTTCTGCTGACTGCGAACCAGGTCGCGCACTGAATAATCGAGGCCGAACATTTTTTTAACTTCGCCCACAAATTCTTTAACCTGACCCTCATCAGGGAGTTGGGGATCAATCCATTCAAGAACAAGTACACCGATTAACTCGTCCTGAAATGAAACCGGGTAAAACTCCACCTGCTGAAGGGAGACCGGCTTAGTGTGATACTGGAGGTTACGCCAGTCCAGGCTCTGTCCCTGGAGACTGAGCGATTTTTCATGTCTGAGCACCCAACCAACGCTCTGACCGATATCAGGGGTAAAGCTGCAGTCACGGTTAATATCTCCGTGTCGATTAAGAGTATAACCAAGAGTGGCTTTTTTAGAACGAACGTGATAATAAATTAAATTGGCCAGATTAAGCTCACCAGCCGCCCTTTTGAAACGATCAAGCAGCAGGTTGCGGGTCTTGTCTACCACCTCATCCAGATTTCCAGCCGAACGACCGGGCAAAAAAGAGCTGTCCATAGATTTTTTTATTTCGGATTTTCGCAGCTCTGAATTTTTGTTTTTTTTATTCTGACTCTCCTCGCGCGAGCGACCCAGACGTTCTCCAAAAAGCGGAACCAAAACGAAGGCGGCCCAGACAAGCAAATCAAGCGCATTTATAGGACCCTCGATGAAGAATGCATCGGAAACCAGAGCGAAAAAGGCAATTACAAGAATGTTAAGCGAGGGAAGCAAATATCCGGCGAGAAGCAGCAGAACGAGAATTACGGCGCGGCGCCAGTAGAGCCACAAGTCACCGGGAAGAAAATAACCGAGAGCAAAGCAGGCAGCGATCAGGACAAGTGTAAACAGATACTCTGCTATACTCTTTATATTCATATTTACTGAACAGAAACCCCAAGCAGCGAAGGAGACTCCTGCAACTCATATTCGGGTAATTTATACTCATCTTTTCTAACGTCGGGGCCCGGGTGCTCAATGGGCTCAAGTTCACGTTCCAGAGGGGTTTGGACACGAATACGTGGCGGAAGAAGGGGTGACTCCGTATCAAAAACGTCGGCCACAGTTTCCGGGTCCGGACGCCATTCATGAACTTTGACGGCACGCATGGCCTCAATGCGCTCCTGGCGTTGAGCAAGCTCAGCCCTGATGAAATAGAGGCCGTAGCCGAGCAACAAAAAAGCAGCTGTCCCCGCCAGAATTTTGCGCCAATTTTCCCAAAACCAGACCTTTATCCAATCAGGAATCATTGTTAGCTTACAGCCTCCTCGCGCCACTCCTCAGCTTCCGGCAAATCCAACCCAACCACCGTAGAAACACCGGACTCTTCCATAGTGATACCAAAAAGCTGCGAGGCGGCCTGCATTGTAATCTTGTTATGGGTGATTATTACGAACTGAGTTTCAGTGCTGTAGCGATGCAGTAAATTAATCATCTGGGAGACGTTGTCGGGGTCCAGTGGAGCGTCCACCTCGTCAAGAAAACAGAAGGGAGTGGGACTATATTCAAAAAGTGCAAAGAGAAAAGCTATGGAAGCGAGAGATTTTTCGCCGCCGGAGAGAGCAGACATAGTTTTTATTTTTTCGCCCGGTGGTTGAACTTCAATCTTAACTCCGGCCTCCAGAATAGGATCGGCCGTCAACTCCATTTTACCGCGGCCGCCACCAAACAGCTCCTCAACAAAATCAGCAAAATAGTCTTTTATTTCAGCGAAAGCCTCCCGAAACTGAACGCGCGCTTTTCTGTTCAGGCTATCAATTACTTTTTCCAGTTTTTCACAGGTCTGTTCGAGATCTTCTTTTTGAGCGCGCACGTCCGCCACCTGCTCGCGCAGTTTTTCAACCTCTTTATCAGCGAGCATATTGACCGGCTGCAGCGAACGAAGTTTGTCCTTGAGTTTACGGATATTTTTCTGCAACTGCTCGTCGGTGAGGTCAGCCGCATCACCGGTGTCGTGACTCGAAAGATTTGCTTCCGGATCAATTTCAAACTCATCCGATAAAATTTCCTCCTGACGGGCGCGGCGTTCCTCAAGATTAGCACGCCGATTACTGAGGCGGTTCAGCTCATTTTTACCCCGTTCTAGTTCACGTTCTTTATGGCGTAAACTCTCGTTCACATCTTCCAGTCGTTGCTGGCGGCCTGACCTAAGAGACTGAAGAGCAGAACGTAATTTTTCCCAAGTTTGCCGCTCAGTCACAAGCCGGTTGAGACGCAATCGAGAAAAACTCCGTTTTTCTTCTGCTTCCAACCACCTGTTCCCCCGCTCGCGCTGACCCAGATCAATTTGAACAATTTCTTCAATCAACTCATGCCGACGAGCTTCAAACTGTTCCACGCGATCTTCCGCACGGCGACGTTCGGCGCGAACATTCTGCAGATTTTTTTCAAGCGAACGCCAGCCGGTCTGTACTCTTTCCAATAATTTTTCTTCTTTTTCAAGCTGTTGCCGCAGAGAATCGCGTTGTCGGCGCCGCCGGCGATCACGGTCGGCAATTGTTGAGGCTATTTTTTTTGCCGAGAGACGGGCGTAATTGTTCTGCAGCCGTTTTTCTTCCAGCTCAGCTATTTTTTGCAGAACCCCACCATACTGCCGCCGCTCATTCAAAAGCTGATGTCTCACGCCACCGATCTTTTCATAATTTTCACGTGATTCCTCACGAACGCCGCGCAGCGCACCGGCAACACGTTCTTTCCGTTCGTCCACCTGCTCCGCCCAACGAGAAAAACGACGCTCAATTTTTTGCAGATTTTTTATTTGTTCGGTCAACTCAGAACGGCGTTCACGCAATCGCCGAAGCTCTTCCGTACGACCAAGAATATCAGTGCCATTCCCTTCAAAACTACCGCCTTTAATGGTACCGCGAGGTTCAAGGATTACGCCTTCCAGACTGACCAGTTTAATCCCTTCGGCGGTCCCGTTTTGTCCCATTAACTTCAGCCCGGCCTGGTAGTCTTTAACAACCACCGTGTCCCCGAGTAAAAAACTGAGCAGGGAATTAAAACGCCGGTCGGCCTCCACTACATCCCGGGCCGGTTTTAGAACATCAGGTGCATTCAGCACCTGTTGAGACAATAGGGGATTTTCTACAGTTAGGGGCAGCTTACGGGGGAGAATTGTGAGTCTTCCAGCCTCTTCTTTCAGGGCAACTTCCAGCAGCCGGCGAGCAACCGAAAAATCATCCACTACAATTGCTTGCCGATAGCTACCCAGAGCTGCCTGTATTGCCTGCCGGTAGTCTGGTTCAACCTCAATCAGATTGGCCAATACTCCAATCACACCCTCGAGGTTATTGGAATCGACATACTGCATAACTTCTTTAACGCCGTCATAATAACCCTCGTAATTAGACTGCAGACGACTCAGGGTCCTGTCCCGGCTGAGGGAAATTTCTTTTTTTCTCTCCAGTTCGTCGAGCTTACTACTCACCCGGTTGTTTAGCTCATTGACCGCCTGCTGTTGTTCGGCAAATATTTGCCCCTTGATTTTTAACTCGATCCGGTTCACTTCTGAGTCAACATAATTCTGATAAGCTGTGCGTAATTTTTTGCGATGATTCCGGCTCTGCTCGGAAATTTGTGCAGCAGTTTCCTCAGCCTGGCGTTTTTTAATCAAAAGTTCCTCTTTCTCTTCGGAAAGAGCTTTAACCAGGTGCTGGTGTTCGCTTTCTTCACTAACCTGGAAAAGAGAATCACTGCGTAGATCCTCTAAATCACGAGCGACGGCTCTTTTGTTTTCTCGCAACTGCTGTTCCCGCTCAGTTAAGACATCTGACTTAGAGGAGTTGATTGTTTCGGAGAGACGGCTTTGGTACATTTTTTGGTGGGAGTCAATCAATTTTTCAATATTATCCTGGAGCCGCTTCAAATAACCACGTCGCCGCTTGCGATCGCTTCGATTCTGGTCGTAAAGCTCTTTCGAAAGCGTCTCCAGTCGGGTGCTTTCCCCTCGTTCTGAGGCAAGTCGAGACTGGCAAAACTCAGTCTTTTGTTCCAACAGTCTCAGGTCATCCTCCAGCTCATTCAATCGATGTTTAATCTTTTGGCGACGCTCTTTTATGCGATCACGCCGGTTTGTGAAATTTTTCAAATTTTCGGCGGCCTGTTGTTCCAATTCGCTTACTTCCGACAATTCACCACGTAAATTTTTCAGACGTCGGAGAGTATATTCAAGTCGCTGGTGACGAAGCTGGCCCTGAATTTTACGCACCCGACGGGCCTTTTTGGCCTGGCCTTCGAGCCGGGAGAGTCTCCCCTGGTCTTCCCGCAGGTCTGTCGTAATTTGTTCGAGATCCTTACGGGTCTGTTTTAACCTCCGCCGGGTTAAGCGGCGACGGTGATGAAAGGTGGCAACTCCGGCCGCTTCCTCAACTATCTCCCGACGCCCTTCCGGCTTACTCTGTATTAATTTCTGAATTTCTCCCTGACCAATAACCGAGTAAAGATCTTTGCCAATTCCGGTGTCACGGAAAAGGTTTTTGATATCTTTTAATCTTACCTCCTCCCCGTTTAGATAATAAGTTCCCTGCCCGGTCCGGTCGACCTCCCGGCCAACTTCAATCTCATCTTTTTCAAATCGGCTTCCACAATCGGAGAAAGTAAGGTAAGCGACAGCGCGTTGTTTGGCGGCGCGGCGAGCATTTCCGTTAGAGATAACGTCACTGATAAGCTCTCCCCGCAATTGCTTGGCACTCTGCTCACCAAGCACCCAGCGGACAGCGTCCAGTATATTACTTTTACCACAGCCATTTGGACCGACGATATTTGTCATACCGCCGTCCAAATTTATCTCTGTGCGCGTATAAAAGGATTTAAATCCATCAAGTACTATTTTACTTAAATACACCGATCTTCCATCCCTCAAAAATAATAGTCATATTTCAATTAACTGCGAAAAATTTGCCCACTCTGTATATAATCGTCAAGATTACGGAAAAATATTACCGTTCCCCCGATAAAAAGGGCCAAACTAACCAGAATTCCGACAAAAAAGAAGGCAGGCGACCAATGAGCTTCAAGACTAAGGTCCCGTCCAAGCTCATTGAGGTAGGTATGAGGAATTAACCAGGAGAGCCCATACAACCAAACAGGCAGATGAATGGGCCGAAAGAAGACGGCGCCGAGGAGTTCCACAACTCTGTCAACGCCGCGGCGAATGGGAAGCTCACCAACCCAGAGACCAAGGCCGTTAAAGAAGAGCCCAAGACCAAGAGCCCCGGGAACAAGCAGCAAAAAGAGCAGCCAGTAAAGTGGCGAGAACAAAAAAGCAAAGTTGAAGCCGGCAAGGGAGAGGATTATCACAAAAACCAGCAGGCCGATTAAGTTTAAAAACCAGCGGCCTAAAACAGCAGAAAAAGCAAGCATCTCCAGAGAGACGGGAGAAGAGAGCCAGCGCCGGGGAATATTACTGCGAACATAAGACTCTCCGGCCCGCATGAAAGGATGCAGTAAAAGTAATCCTACAAATCCAATCGCCAGCTCCTCTATGATTTTTTCGTAACCGCGACCGGCAATTGTTATAAAAACAAGAGTAATGCTCAAAAGTCCAACCAGGCGAAAAAGCTCGCGCCAGCTTCGATTCAGTAGTCGCTGCAGTTCCCAGTCCAGCCAACCCTTTAGTTCTGAGGAAGTCGGAAGCTCAGTTGGCATTGACATTCACCTGTTCTCCTGCGGCGAGATGAATACTCCGGGGCGATAAATCTGCAACCAGACTATCATCCTTAGAAGCAACCACCAGCGTCATCCCCTGCTTGTTCAGCCCCTTCAACAGTTGTTTTAGTTTATCCCGTGCTGTCGGTCCAAGATGGGTTGCGGGCTCGTCAAGCAACAATAGCTGCGGCGAGGAGATCAGGCCGGCGGCAATATTCACCAGATTTATAACACCCGGTGAAAGCTCGCCCAATGGAACATCGCGAGCCCCCGGCTCAATATCTACATAATCCAGAGTCTCTTCAACGCGGTTTTCAGCTTCTTCACCGACGATATTATACCAGGCGGTTAAAAGTCGTAGATTACGGCGTGGGGATAAGAACTGGTCAAGCTCCGTTCGCTGTGAACATACTATTCCAATATCAGCCCGCACTTCGCGACTGGTTGCCGGGGATTTCCCAAAAACTTCAACCACACCCTTATCCGGCCTATAAAGCCCGGCAAGCAAATCAATAATTACTGATTTGCCGGAACCTGAAGGTCCGGTTATCAAAAGTGGTTCGCCCACCGGGTGTTCAAAACTTAAGCCGCTAATAACCTCAACCTCAAGCGGACTGAAAAGCTGCTCAAAACTACTGCCGCAGCGGAACTTTTTACTAACTTCACGAAAAACAATCATCCCATTCACTTACCTTCTTATTTTTCTGCCGCGAGGGAAAAACAGATCAATTTAAGCTAACACATAACAATATTAAAAAAGTTTGAATTTACTTGTTTAGCGTGGTTCGGACAAAATATTCCGTGTTCATTCAACCCGGAATTTATCTTGACTTTGACGTCATTCCGGCCCCCGAGCCGGAAAACACCAGTTTAAAGCTCAAAGCTAAAAGCTGAAAGCTAATTCAAATTCATTAATTACGCATAATCTTGTTAATGTTCATGTTCTTGAACTTGACGTCATTCCGGCCCCCGAGCCGGAATCCATGTTGAATTTGACGCGGTTATCGTTCAAGACCATCCCCCCTTTCTTTTTCCCCCTTGAAAGGGGGAAAGACAAAGGGGGGGAATGGATTGCGGATCAAGTCCGCAATGACGACCATTGGTTCAAGACCTGAAACATCATACGTTCCCAAAATTACGCGAGGTCGCTAAACAGTTACGTTTAAAGTTTTTTGCAAGCCTATTAATTATCCATTTTATCGTTCAAATGTCAACTTTCACGGTGGAAACAGCAGAACCTACCGAAGCCCAAATCGTAACTACTCACCTTATCTTTCCTCCTCAGCCTAACCCTCTCCCTCCAGGGGAGAGGGGATCGTCGGTTGATTGGGGACGGCGGGGTTAAAACACAGCACTTGCCGTGTAACGCCTGAAGGGTTAAAATAAAGGCTCAGAGATTGAAGAATAATAGATTACATATCACCTGGAGGTGGCCGAAATGGCTGGAGTTTTTAAAGCATACGACATTAGAGGGACTTATCCCGATCAAATTGATGAAGAGCTAGCAGAAAAGATCGGGATTGCACTGGGTAATTTCTTTGAGAAAGGATCAATAGTCGTGGGCAACGACATGCGGGAAGTGGCGGAACCAATTTCGGAAGCGTTGGTAAAGGGACTGCGGGAGACCGGACAAAACGTTATTGACATCGGTCTCTGCTCGACACCGATGAACTACAATGCCATCGGCTTCTATGACGCCCAGGGGGGAGTAATGGTTACCGCCTCTCACAATCCGCCCGAATATATTGGTTTCAAAATCTCCCGGGACGAGGCCAAACCAGTAGCTTACGAAACCGGAATAAATAAAATTGAGCAGGCGATTGAAGACGACAATCTACCCACTGCTGAACAGGGGGGTTATCGCCAGGAAGATTTTCTTGAACAATATAAAGATACAATTCTGAACTTTGCTGAAGGAATTAAGCCGCTGAAGGTGGCTATTGACACCGGCAACGGCATGGGCGGACTTACCGTGCCACCTATTTTTTCAGAACTGCCGGTAGAAGTTACCGACATGTATTTTGAACTGGACGGCAGCTTTCCCAACCACATTCCCAACCCCCTGGAAGCTGAAAACATGGAAGATTTGCAGGCTGAAGTCCGGTCCGGCGACTACGACCTCGGGATTGCCTTCGACGGCGACGCTGACCGCGCCGCCTTCGTCGATGAAAAGGGTCAAATTATCTCCTCCGACATGATAACTGCTTTACTGGTTGAACCACTTCTGGCCGGTAGTCAGGCCGAAAAAGTTGTCTATGACCTGCGTTCAAGTCGGGTGGTTCCGGAGGAGATAGAAAAACATGGCGGCGAGCCGGTGAGATATCGAGTCGGGCACGCTTACATGAAAGCAAAAATGCGTGAGGTTAACGGTATTTTCGGAGGCGAACTTTCCGGCCACTATTACTTCCGGGAAAACTACTACACCGACTGCGGGATGATTGCAACTCTCTACCTGCTTAATCTCCTCTCCAACCGCTCAGAGTCACTTTCCGAGCTCATCGAGCCATTAAAACGTTACTCCCAATCAGGTGAGATAAACTTCAAGGTTGAAGAGAAGGAGAAAGCGATGAAGGCTCTGGAAAAAGAATTTTCTGACGGGGAAGTAGACTGGTTAGATGGAATCAGCGTCCAATATCGCGACTGGTGGTTTAACGTCCGTCCGTCGAATACAGAACCCTTTTTGCGACTCAACCTGGAGGGGGACACCGAAGAGTTAATGGAAGAAAAACTGCAACTCGTAAAAAAGGCGTTGAGTGACTATGTTTCTACCTAAAAATCTTCGAAACGAAGCGAAGGCAATTAGAGAGAGCCTTAAAAAAAGAGGAGAAGACTCGGAGGTTGTAGACCGGGCTTTAGAAATTGACGAACGCCGGCGCTCAATCATCACCGAAGTTGAGGAGAAACAGCACCGTAGAAATGAAGAATCCGAGCGTATTGGTAAACTCAAGGCGAAGGAAAAGGACGAGGAAGCTGAAGAGCTTATTGCTGAGATGAGCAGGCTCAAGGAGGAGATCCAGGAGCTTAACGAAAAACGTGACAAGCTTGACGAGGAGCTTAACGACCTACTGCTTCGACTCCCGAACCTGCTTCACGACACGGTGCCCCGGGGAGACGACGAGACCGACAACCGGCTGGAGGAGAAAACAGGAGAACCGGGACAATTTGACTTTGAACCGCTGCCTCACTGGGAGATAGGAGAAAAACAAGGCCTGCTTGACCTGGAAGCGGCGCAAAAAATTTCAGGCAGCCGGTTTGCCGTTTTGAAGGAGGACGGTGCCCGGCTGGAACGTGCTCTGATTAATTTTATGTTAGATATTCAACGTGAAGAAAACGGTTACGAAGAGATAATGACACCCGTCCTGGTGCGCCCGGAAGTCATGGAAGGCACGGGCCAGTTGCCAAAATTTGAAGATGACATGTATAAGACTGTTAAAGACGAACAATATTTGATCCCGACGGCGGAAGTCAGTTTGATAAACCTGTATCGGGAAGAAATATTGAGCCCCGAAGACTTGCCTCTCAAGAAAACCGGGTGGACACCCTGTTTCCGCCGCGAGGCCGGCGCCCACG
>PWHN01000104.1 GCA_003554945.1 bacterium | reverse complement strand
GGTGGACAAAGTGGAAGACGCTGGCTGCCGCGAGAAGCATAAGCATAAAGGGCAGGATGATTTTTAACAACATGGAGTCCCGCCAGGATGATCCGTTCGCATCATTCTCTTCATTTTCTTCATTTTCTTCATCTTCGTTGTTGTTCTGCTCCGGCTCCTGTTTTGGATTATATTTCGGGTCCGGATCCTGCTCCGGCTCCGGATTAGGTTCCGGTTCTTTCTGGTTTTCTTTCGGGTTTTCGTCATCCGGGCTGGCTCCATCTTCTGCCCGGGCAGCGTTGTTTTCCGGGTCAGTTCCCTCCAAGCCCGCTTCCCGGTTTGTTTTCGAGTTTGTTTGGGCTGAAGGGGCCGTCCGGTATTTGTGCTGCTCTTTGCTTTCATCTTCGCGCTGATGATTCTGCCGTGTTGGTTTTTCGTCCATGGTCCTTTCCTCCCCAGGTGTCCGACCAGTCAGTCACTTTTCAGGCCAAGCAACATGGAAGCGCACAGAGGCACTGTTGAAGTGCACAGCTTGAGGCTGAACAGGTTTCCCTGTCCTCTCTGTCCTCTTGAGCTTCCCGGCCTGTTTCTCATTCATTCTCCGGCATAATTCCCTCTTGTAAAAGATTTAATCTCTGCTTGGCCAGGTATCCCTGGTATTCCAGCAGGGATACCGCGCTTTGGGCCTGGTATTTTTCCCCTTGGGCCTGGATCACGTCACTTTCCATGGCCAGCCCCAGCTCTTGTTGTCGCTGTTGCGACTTGAGCATTTCTTCGGCCAGCTCCAGGGCTTCGTTGGCATTGTCCTGTTCCTGCAAGCTTTCCTCAAACTCGTGTTTTGCTTCCTGCAGGCGAATGGGGGTGGTCTCTTCCACTTCTTCCAGCTGGATTATCGCTTCCTCCACTTCGGTTTCAGCAAGCTCATGCTCGCTGCTTCCCCTGCCGTGCTGGTCGGCGGCCCAGCGTTCGTTGTCCCGGGCGTTGTCCAGGCTCTCTTGCGCGATTTCCATTTCTTTACCCTCTTCCAGGGCTTTTTCGCTTGCATCATCCTGGTCAAACCTGACTTGGAACAGGTCCAGGTGGAAGCTGGGCTGTTCCAGCTCCACCTCGCTGTATTCCCCGCGTTTGCCCAGCAGATCTAAAAAATCGTTGACCTGGTTGTCATAATCGTTTTCCAGGGAGTCCAGTTCATCTTGCAGCTCCTGCACTTCCAACTTTTGTGCCTCCACCTGGAGGTCCAGGGAAGTGCCCTGCTCTCGCTTGGCCTGTTCCTTCTCCAGCTCATTTTGGGCCATCTTCAAGCCGGCTTTTTCCAGTTCCATCTGTTCTTCCAGGGACAAAAGGCCAATGTACTGCGCCTCCGCTCCAAACTGGATCAGTTTTTTGTTTTTTTCCCATTCCAGGCGAGCCAGGTCCCTTTCCTGTTTCATTTCCCGCTTGGACTGTTCGGATTCGGCAACCAAATCATCGAGCACTTCAACATCCTCTACCTCATCCAGTCCTTCCAGGGCCAGTTCCACCATGGCAAGCTGCTGCTGGAACTGGGTCAGTTGGGTTAACAGATCCAGTACCCGGGTTAGCTGGGGTGTCACCTCCCAGATGATGTCATCGGCGGGAAAATCATTTTCTTCGCTGTTGTTTTCATTGTTTCCATTGTTTTCATTTTCGTTCTCATTGTTGTTCTCATCATTATTATCGTTGTTCTGGTCATTGCCGTTACTGTTGCCATTGTTGTTGTTTTCATTGTCTGGCTCTTCATTTTGGTTGTCGTCGTTGTTATTATTATCCCCGTCTTCGTTATCGTTTTCGGGGTCTTCCGGTGGTGCCGGGTCTTCCGGGAGCGCTTCTTCCAGGGCCTCGGCCAGTTCATCGATGGCATCTGGCAGCTGGACATGGTGGATCTCATCGATATCGGCACGCAAGTCAGCCCGCTCACGTTCCAGTTCGCTTTGCAGGTCATCGGTAACTTCTTCCAGCTCTTCTATCTCTTCATGCTGTTCCCGGGCCATCTCC
This sequence comes from bacterium, assembly GCA_003554945.1. Taxonomy (GTDB): domain Bacteria; phylum T1Sed10-126; class T1Sed10-126; order T1Sed10-126; family T1Sed10-126; genus T1Sed10-126. The sequence continues at coordinate 1,819 of PWHN01000104.1, read as the reverse complement.
ACTGCAATGTCCAGTTGTTCCAGGCCCAGCCGGGCCCGCTGTGCTTTCCTGGAGTTCTCCAGGGCTAACTTTTGTGCTTCAGGAAGTGTAAGACTGAGAACCCTTTTTTGCTCCAGGGGGCGCTGCTGTCTTTCCTGCCCTTCCGCCCTGATTGTTTCCTGGAGGGAGGAAGAGGTTTGCTCCTGCAGCAGTGATTCCAGCCGGGGTTTCAGTTCTTCCACAGGATTTTGAGCCTGGAACTCAACTTCCGGCCCTGTTGGGGTATCAGGGCTAACTGCCTGGATCGATTCCCCCGGATCCAGGTTTTCGGCCTGGATTTCCCCCGGCGGGGTGAAACCTTCCGGCGAGTACTCACTGACAGCTGCTGCCGGTGCCTGGAAAACAAAAAAACCGCCCAGGAAAGACACGGCAGCCAGGATGGAAAAAACAGTACGTTTCATAAAGATACCTCCTTACGTTCAGGCCGGCTCAGGCAGTTCATGTAAATGGCTTGGATTTTCACTTCCCCAAAAAAATTTGGCTTGCTGCCATAATTGAGAGCGGGCAATCCTGGCAGTATTGAAAGGACTCGAGTCCAGTTAATCAACGAAAACCTGTGAACCTGAAATGCCGTTGACTGGTTTGACAACACTGCACAGTAGACGGTTGTCTATTACCTATTAATTGCAGCTATAGTTAATTACAGCCAAAGCCGCGGGTTTTCTGTTAGGTTGATCGTAAAAGTATGTTAAAACAAAAATTAGAATTCGTCAACCTTGGCAGGGGTGTTCAGAGGCTGGAAAGGCCCGGGAAAGTGTCAATTCTTTGTAAAGTTTTGGAATGAGCGGCTTAAGCTGCTGCCAGGCCCGGCAGGGAAACTGGCAGAAATGTAGAACTATTTATTAAAGAGGAAGTGAAGAAATGTAATCAGATATTCAGGAAGCGGTGATTTCTTGCACATTTTATTTCTTGGTGATATTGTCGGGAAGCCGGGCCGGGAAGCGGTGAAAAACCTTTTGCCCGGGTTCCGTGAAGAGTGGGAGATTGACCTGGTGGTGGCCAACGGGGAAAATGTTGCAGGAGGTTTTGGCATTACACCTCCGTTGATGTATGAACTCTTTGATGTAGGAGTGGACGTTTTTACCACGGGCAATCATGTCTGGGATAAGAAAGAAATCCTGGATGTGGTGGATAAAGAGGAACGGCTTCTAAGGCCGGCCAACTTCCCTCCCGGCTCGCCGGGCAAGGGCATGGGCATTTATGATGTGGGAGGTTTCCAAGTAGCAGTGCTCAACCTGATAGGACGTGTCTTTGTCTCGCCCTTCGACTGCCCTTTCCAGGTGGGCACAAAAGAAGTGGACCAGGCCTTAAAAACCACGCCGATAGTGATCGTGGATTTTCATGCCGAAGCCACTTCTGAAAAACTGGCCCTGGGCTGGCTGTTAAAAGACAAGGCCAGCGCTGTGATTGGAACTCATACCCATGTGCAGACAGCCGATGAGCGGATTTTTCCGGAAAAGTCGGCCTATATCAGCGACGCGGGCATGGTCGGCCCCTACAACTCCGTGCTGGGCCTGGACCCGGAAAATGTCCTGAAACGCTTTTTCTACGGCTTGCCCGTGGGGCTGGACCTGGCTGCAGGGGAAGTTGTTGTGAACGGTGTCTTTTTGAAGGTTGATCCGGAAAACGGCCAGGCCTTGGAGTTTCGCCGGGTGTTTCATCTATATTAGTATGAAAAACCGTGTTTTGGCGCTGTCGTCCGGGCGACTGGGTAACTCTGTGGAAGGCGCTAAGGTTCCCTCGGGGTCCTCGGGCGGCCTTCCCGGTTTAACTCCCGTCC
>PWHN01000040.1 GCA_003554945.1 bacterium | reverse complement strand
GTGCCTTTTGCTGAGCCACAGTGACGTCATGAACGTTATCAATCTCACCGGCCGCAAACAGACGCATCTTTTCTTGCGCATCCACTTGCTTCCCTTCGACTTCGTTAAGCTTATCTCCCAGAAACGAAGTAAAATCTTCGGTAAGTTCTTTGGTGGCAGAGGTGGAAGGATCCCCGGAATCAGATAAAAGTGACATCTGACTATTAGGGCTTATCGGAGTTATATCGCTTGCATCCTGCAATTAACTTCCCTCCCATTCCATTCACTTAGCTTCCATTCACAGCAGCAATCCAATTCCCCAATTTGACTGCGCTAAAAGTAAGTATAAAGGGAAAATGTAAAAATTGCAAAGATTTTTTTACTGAGCTATCTGAATAGCTCTATTAAACATCTGTTTTGCTGATTCAACAGCGGTAGTATTCGCCTGAAACGCCCGGGTGGCCGTAATCATATCCACCATTTCTTTAACCGGTTCAACGTTTGGTTTTTCCACGTATCCATCCTCGCCGGCATCGGGGTGCGTTGGGTCGTGAACCCGTTTTGGCTCGCCTTCAGCCTCTGCTATTTCCGTTGCCCTCACGCCGCGACCGCTATCCCGAGCACTCAGTCCCTCCCGGGGCAGCGATATCAACCCGGGAATTCCGCGCTCTTTTTTCTCCCGCGGCTCCAACCGAACTACTTTGCGCATGTAAGGTCCGCCATCTTCAGTACGAGTCGTATTTGAGTTCGCCAGGTTATCGGCGATTGTGTCCATTCGCAGCCTTTCAGCGGTCATTCCGGTTGCCGATGTGTCAATAGCTCCAAACATTATTTATTCCTCCTTACTGTTCAAGCGCGCCCAGCAGTTGAGTCAGGTTGTTAAACTGCTTACTTGTCATCTGTGCAAGCCCGTTGTAATAGAGAGTATTTTTTGCCAGCTCTGCTGATTCTTTGTCCGGATCAACGTTGTTTTCATCATTGCGCATTGAGGTGTCGTCAACCTCAATAACTTCAGGCCGTACTTCGTCAAAATCAGAGTCGAATTTCCAATCGTCAAAAGACGTTGCTCTATCAAACTCATCCGGCATATATTTCTCTTTTAACTGATCTTTGAAGGAAACGTCACGACGTTTGTAGCCCGGTGTGTTGACGTTGGCGAGATTGTTAGAAAAGACCTCATGACGCTTGGCCGCACCACCCATGGCGTCACGAAACATGTCAATTGTTCCCATTTCCAATGATTGTGTCATAATTGATTCGCCTCCCATTCAATTCCTTGTTAGTCCTTATTTATGTTCGGCCACTACTATCGAAAAGTTAAACTTTTTTTCATTGCTAAAGTTTTGCGTTTTACAAGCAAGATAACCCATATCTTGCACCATGCGTTTGTTTTGGGTCAAGTAGGGGTTGGGCCCTACTTTGTAAAAGAGAAACGGTAATTCTGAGGACCGATGTGTTTCTGACGGATTTATAACGACCTCAAACCCCAGGATGGGGTTGTTTTGAGGTCTTTATACCTCGAAAGTGGCCCCGAGGGCCACGAGAATGATGTCAGAAATATATCGGTCCTCAGAACGGAGAAACGATAAAACTTTTTCCCACACCCAGCCCTTTTTTTCCAGGAAAGAAGATTATGTAATTGTCTGGCCTGGTTAAAAAGCTCGGGGGTGCGCACTGTCGTAGATCTCTTTCAGCCGATCGGTGGAGACATGAGTATAAACTTGTGTGGTTGAAATTGTCGAGTGACCGAGAAGCTCCTGAACAGTTCTCAAATCAGCTCCGCGGTTGAGCATGTGGGTAGCACAGCTATGGCGAAAAACATGGGGACTGATCGGTTTCTGGACGCCACAGCGGGCCTGGTATTTGTCGACAATATAACGTATGCCGCGCGAACTGAGAGCGCCTCCCCTGTTGTTCTGAAAAAGTGGGTCTTCGGCATCCGGAGCGATCTCTTTCCGGTAGTCTTCCAGTGCTTCAACGGCCGGAGGACCAAGAGGCACTACACGCAACTTGCCCCCCTTCCCAGTTACCTCAAGTTGAGCCCTATCAGGAGCGTAATCAGCCCATTTAAGATTACTAAGTTCGGAAACGCGGGCACCGGTTGAATACAGAACCTCAAATAGAGCTCGGTCCCGTTTTGCATTTTTGTCATCCGGTGCCGGTAATTCAATAAATTGTGCTATCTCTTTTTCGCTCCAGACCGTTGGCAGATCCCGGCTTGAATTTGTGAAGGAAAGGTTGGCCGCGGGATTGTCTTCTCTGACATTCCTCCGCGTTAAAAAACCATAGAAAGCTTTTACAGCCGCCAGCCGTCTTTCGACGGTGCTGTCGGCAAGCTCCTGTTCACGAAGCCAGACCAAAAAGCCGCGTAACTGCTCTTCTGAAGCTTCTGAAGGCGGAACTTGAAAAATAGCATTTAAATACTGCTGAAAAATCAACAGATCTTTTCGATAAGCGCGAAGAGTATCGTCTGAGTAGTTCTTCTCATTACGGCAGTATTGAAGAAATCTTTTTACTTCGGGTGCCGGTTTAACTTCAGCTTTTTGATCCACTGTTTGCAATTATTTTACCTGAACTTCAAGATGGCGCAAATCCTGACTTTTTTGGTAGCGCTGGCCTGGAAGGGCATGAATAATATTTTCTGCCTCCAACTCAAGCAATAACCGTGAGCATTCTGCTATACTAAAACCGGTGTCTGCGACAAGCCCATCAATATGACAGGGTTTATAACTTAACTTCTGCAGTAATTCATCTGCCGCTGAAGAAATCTCGACCGTCTGTTCCCGCGGAGAAAACTGTCCTTCAAGCTGGAGAAAATCAACAACATCCTCCACGGATTCAACAAGCGCCGCTCCTCTCTTAATCAGCATATGACAGCCACTATGTTTACCGTCGCCAACTGCTCCCGGTACGGCAAACACCTCTCGCCCCTGTTCAAGAGCGAAATCAGCCGTAATCAGTGCGCCGCTGCGCTGTGGTGCCTGAACTACAATAACAGCCCGGCTGAGACCACTGATAATCCGGTTACGGGCCGGAAAATGTGTTGGATGGGGTTTGGTCCCGGGCGGATACTCAGAAATCAACAGATGATCTTTGGACAGCCGGTCGTAAAGTTTACGATTACGAGCTGGGTAAACCCTATCAACACCGGTACCAAGGACAGCAACTGTTTTCCCTTTTTCAAGCGCCCCTCTATGAGCGGCGGTATCAATCCCGGCTGCCATACCGCTGACAATTGTTAATCCGAGGTCGGCAAGCCCGGCCCCCAGATCGGCCGCTATTTCTCGCCCCCCTTCACTACAGCGGCGCGTCCCAACAATGGCAACAGACGGTTTTGTAAGCAGGTCCGGATTACCTCGATAATAGAGAACTGGTGGAGGGGAATAAGTCTCCTTCAGGAAAGAAGGATAGTGAGGATCAACCTCGCTTAACACGCCAATATTTTTTTGCGCCAGGCGCTCGGCGGCTGGCTCCATTTCCCATTCGCTTAACTTTACCTTCAGCGAATCCAGGGATAAGCCCCGCAGGTCTGGCAAATCTGCCTCATACAGGGTTTCCGGGGACTGAAATAATTGTTGGACAGATTCAACTTCTTCAATTATTTTGTGGAATATTTTTTCACCAACACCGTCAACACTGCAGAGCAACGCCCGGGCAACAGACTCTGAATTGAGGGAATCAGGATCAATTGTCAATCGATTCCCAGCTCCTCCATCTGCCGCTGCAGGCGGGGATCACCGGGATAAATCGAGGCCGCATGTCGCAACTGGTTGGCGGCCAGCTCATGAGAACCCATCGTTCGATAAACCTGACTTAATAAGCGGTGGGCCCTAAATTTATCCGCCTTTGGCAGACGATCCATTTCCAGAATCGAGTGATATATGTCGCGGGCAGTGGATACATTGTTTATTTCAAATTCAAGTTTTCCCAGTGCAAACCGGGCTCGTCGAACAAGCGGACGGTTTTGAGCAGTCAGTGGGAGGTCGTGAGCAACCTCCTCCAGGTATTGACGCCCCCGAGCTACTTCCCCCTGCCGAAAAGCTTTCAGTAAGCCAAGATAATACTTAGCCTCGTAAAGCTCAGGTTCAAGGTCAAAAGCAATCCGCAAAGCATCAATTGCCGGTTCAACTTTTTCTGATTCAACCTGACTCCACTCGCCATATATTTGTCCCTTGAGATAATACCAGCGGGCATTGGTCGGTTGAATCTGAATAAGCTTGTCCGCCTGTTCAATTGCTTTGGGCCACATTTCCTGCCGACGGTAATAGTCCATCAGCTTCCTGGTGACGTGCAGGTTCCATTCGGCGGCGCTCATCTGAACTTCAACAAGCCTGTCCAGCAAACGCTGCGAGTGTTCTAAACTTTCAATCGCTTCCGTATCGGACAAGGCACCAGTACGTGCCAACCGCTTGGCCGTTTGCAGAGCTTCTTCATGTGGAGTTTGACCGCAGGCGGAAAGTAAGGTGGATAAAATTAGAAAAACTAAAGAAACTCCGGTAAGAAAATGCCCTCGTTTAGAAATCAGGAGTGGCTCCCTCGGGATCTTGCATCAACTGCAGCAACCGGTTGCCGTCCGAGAGCAAAAAGGCCGTGCCCGCGTCAAAACCTTCCTCGTATGCTTCCAGGGAACGCATGAAGCGGAAGAACTCGGGGTCACGCTGATAAGCTTCGGCCCAAATGGAAATTGCCTGCCGCTCAGCTCGTCCACGAATTTCCTCAGCTTGCCGGCGGCCGTCAGAAATCAGCTCGTCCTTTCGCTCCGATATCTCACCCTCAACTTCAATTATAATTTCCTCGCCCTCACTCTCATACTGGCGGGCAACACGATTCCGTTCGGCTTTCATGCGATCAAACACATTTTCACGCACATTTTCGGGATAATTCACCCGGGTAAACAGAACATCGACCAGCTGAATCCCGTATTCTTCCAGCAAATGTTCGGCTTTATCCTGTTCAATCCTGTGCAGTAGCTCACCACGACCGTAGCGAATTTCTTCTACAGCTACTTCGTCAATCTCCTCCGGCGCCTCGTCAACTGCTTCCAACAGCTCCTCAACCTCTTCGTCGAGCCCCAGGTCTTCGTCGCGCACCACCTCGATAAGCAAAGTCTCCGAGATAAGGTCTTCAACACTGGCATTTATTTCCGACGCCAACTGCGTCAGCGCCTGGGCCTGGTCGCCCAGTGATTCGTAGAAGCTAATTGGATCAACTATGCGCCAGCGAGCATTAGGTTCAATAATAAGAGAGCGAAGATCTTTGGTTGAAATTTCATGTTCAACTCCCTCCCAGACTAAAACCCGGGCATCAAAATAATGAGCCTGGTCGACAAAGGGCAGCTTGAAATACAAGCCGGCTCCCCGGCGCACCATTCCCTGATCATATTTTTCCTGAATATCCTCAAAACTGAAGTCAATCACGGGTTGGACATCATCTTCGACAGCCCTATCTTCCCGGAAAGCGGGCAATACTGCGTATTGAACCTCTCCAAAACGAGTTACAACTACATTCTGATATTCGGGCACAAAATAGACCAAACCACTGACATAAGCAAGAATTGGCAGTCCAATTAAAACTAAAAGTAGAGCGACAAGTATTTTAAGAAGTTTCAAAATTTAGTCCTCCCCTCCAAGGTTTAGATGGGGCAACAGACCGGGAATTTGACTGTCAATAACACGCACGTCGTCACTTTCCTTAATAACGGCTTCCATCGTCTCCAGATACATCCGTTCCCGGGTTACCTCGGGAGCAAGTTGATATTCTTCTAACATTTCCTCAAACCGAGTCGCCTGGCCGCTTGCGAGGTTAATTCGTGCAATGCTGTCACCCCGGGCTTCAGCAATCATCTGCTGGCGGCGACCGCGGGCCGGCGGGATTGCCTCTTCCCACTTCTCTTCAGCCTGGTGCCGTTTCTCCTCCCGTATCTGACGGGCACTGTTAACCCGGTGGAAGGCGGAAACTACAGGACCAGGTGGTTCACTCTGCTGTATGTTAACCTCACTTACAGTAATTCCAGAATTGTAGTTATCAAGCAGGTCCTGTAATTTAGAGCGGGTCTTACGAGCAATTTCGCGGCGCGCTGCTGTTATGGCGTCAACAACGTCATAATCGCCTACCACCTGCCGCAGTGCTGACTGGCTGGCCTGACGGATCAATAGTTCTTCATCTTGAACGTTAAACACATACAAAACCGGGTCAGTCCGGCGATAGAGAACATCCCATTCAATTCGCGCCACGCCCAGGTCACCGGAGAGAAGCAACCTCTCCGCTTCAAGAACATCGCCAGGCACTCCGTCTTCCGTGCGGTGACCAAAAGAATGTCGATTCATACGCTGGGTATTAATAACATGAAGTCTTTCCAGCGGGTAAGGTAGTTTCCAGCCCAGACCGGGTGAAATTTGACGGGAAAATTGACCGAAACGCAACAGGACACCCCGTTCGTCACGATCAATTTGATAAATCATTGTCGGCAACAACAGTAGAGCAAGTGTCAACAAAGCGGCCAGAACAACTACCGGCCAGTAGCTGAACCACTCACCTACTTCTGCAAACAGATCAGCTAAATCTGACCCTGGCTCTTCAAATCCGGGTCCACCAAAATCATCAGACAACGTCAATCACTCCGTAAATAGTCTATATATCCCGCAGGGATAGCTGCAAGCGCAGTAAGCTGGCGTTTGATATAAAAATTGAACTATAGGTCCCTGCAATTATGCCAATTAGCAGTGTGATCGAGAAAGCACGCAGCGCAATACCTCCGTAAAGAAAGAGTATCAATACAGCGATAAAGGTTGTTATCGAAGTAACAAGTGTTCGATTAAGCACCTCGTAAATGCTACGATTAATAACTTCATACCAGTTAGCTTTATAACCCATTAAAACCTTGTTTTCACGAATTCTATCAAAATTTACAATAGTGTCATTAAGAGAGTAACCGATCACGGTTAATACAGCGGCCACCACGGGAACGTCGAACTCCACCCCGAGCAGCGTCAGCAAGCCCACCGTCAAGACAACATCGTGAACTATGGCGGCGATGGCGGCGAGAGAATATGTAAGTTCGAAACGGACGTAAAGATAGGCAAGCACACCACCAAAAGAGATTAAAATTGCCAGTAGTGCGAGAGTGATCAGATCGGCACCAACAGCCGGACTGACCATGTCACTGCTTAGCAGCACAAAAGGAGAAAGTCCAGCTAACTCGAGCAGTGATTCTTCATGGAAACCGTCCAGCTCAGCCTCTTCCAGAACCTCGGACATTTCGGTAAATAGCCCGAGTGAATTTCGGATTTCCAGGATTCTTTCAGCATCCGAACCATAACGTCCATGAAAAAATTCATCGTATATAATTTCCTCCAGCGCTTCTATTTCAACTTCATTAAGATCAATCAAACCCGGTTCGGCGGCCGGATCAGTTGTAAAAATTGTCTCAAAAACTTCTTTTGGTATCTCAAACTGCTGCAGCAGATCAGGCAGGTCAGCAAGCTCCCCCGCATCACGTAAGTTTTCAAACTCAGTCAAAAATCCCTTCGCCTGCGATTCAATTAGCCACTGCTGAATATCTCCTTCCCTGGCCCAATTAAGGTCTAATTGTGCTTCGTCGGGGCCAAACATTTGCCGCAGAAGAGAAACAATTTGGTCAGAAATAGTCTCGTTAACAATCCTCTGGACTCGACTACGTATATCAGAACGAGACGCCTGTTCCAGGTTTAGCTTTTCAGGTGGACCTTCACCAAAACGAAAATTTTCTGCAAGGATTTCACGATCAACCAGAATTTCCTCCGTTATTGCTTCAAAATCATCGGAAGAAGTTGCGGCAGCCAATTGACCTGTTAAAGTTTCTACCAGTTCGGCGCCGCGGACATTAAGCATCAGCCCCTGGCTTTCGGCTTCACCGGCGACATCAAACGTGCTAATCCGAGTTCCTGCCAGTCTTTCCTGGACGGTATTGCGCACTTGCGCGAGCTCAGACGAAGAAACAGGGCGAGAAAATTCAAACATAAATTGAAAGCCACCGGTAAAATCTATCCCGTAAAGCAATCCACCTCGCCAGACGACACCGCCAAGACCAATTATTATTACAATCACGGAGAGAATATAGGCATATTTTCTATATTGAAGTAATTCGCGCCAGTTAAGAATAAATTCAGACATTTCTACCCCATCCTATATGAATACGGTCAACTCGCCGGCGTAGAGTAACTACGGCGAAAAGAAATTTACCAATAAAAAGAGCTGAAAATAGACTGGAAATAATACCAAGAATCAGGGTTACAGCAAAACCACGCACAGGACCGGTTCCAAACCAGTAGAGGGCAATTGCGGTAATAATAGTAGTAACCTGGGCGTCAACGATAGCAGAAAAAGCGTTGTCAAAACCATCGTTAATCGAAGTACGCAGAGGTTTGCCCTCGGCCAGTTCTTCTTTAATCCGTTCAAAAACAATAACATTGGCATCGACGGACATACCGATAGTGAGAATTATTCCGGCAATTCCGGGCAGAGTGAGGGTGGCTCCAAAGCCAGCCAATCCCCCCATGAGAAAGAGCAGACACAACATAAGGGTTATATTGGCAATCAGACCGGCCAGTTTGTAATATACGGCCATAAATATCATTACAGCGACGAGAGCAACCAGAGAGGCCAGCAAACCGGCTCGGATTGAGTCTTCTCCCAGCGAAGGGCCAACGCTGCGTTGTTCAATCTGTTCGAGAGGTGCCGGCAGGGCACCGGCTCTTAACATCAGGGCAAGATCTGAGGCCTCCTGGTCGGTAAAACGACCTGTGATCTGCGCCTCACCCCCATAAATTGGTTCATTCACACTGGGGGCAGAAACAATCTGATCGTCAATTACAATAGCCAGGCGTTCGCCGACAATTGCCGAGGTTATATCACCAAAAATTTCGCCGCCTGCAGCATCAAAAGTTATGCTAACGGCTGGGCCACGGTCACCAAATTGAACGCGGGCATCTGTTAGATGTTCTCCCGTGAGCTCTGTTTCAGTTTCCACAACAAGTTCTTGTTCCTGGGCCGCTTGCTGGTCCTGGAATTCCAGGATTTCATAGCCGGGAGCAACACCGGCTTCGACCTGCTGCCGATCCACATCAGCGGCAACTCGCCGAAACTCAAGCATGGCCGTTCGGCCAATAATTTCGCGGGCTCGATCGGTATCGGTTACTCCCGGAAGTGAGATAATAAGTTGGTTTTGACCGGTAAGTTGAATTTCCGGTTCCCGGACACCAAACTCGTCAATCCGGGTCCGAATGATTTCCATCGCCCTTTCTGCGGCGTCGGAAACGCTAACATCGTCGTCGAGGCGTGTTTCGTCTATCTGGTAGACCAGGTAGGCCCCACCCTGCAAATCAAGCCCCAGGTGCAATGTTTCCGCTACCGGATAGAGTGCAAATACGGCAATCCCACAGGCGATAAGTATAACTAAAAACTTCCAGCGCAATCCTTTTTCCATATTATCCCCATTAGATAGAGCCTCTCCGAAAAGTCCCCTCTCCCCTGGGAGTAAGGGTTCACCCCCCTTTGTCTTCCCTCCCCTCAAGGGGGGAAAGCTTTTCGGCGAGGGTTTAGATAAAATAATCGCTTCAGACAATTAATATTAAATCAAATAAGTAGATGAAAAGTCAACAACTGCGTGTTATTTTTCAGCAAGTGGTCGGTAAGCGGATTCTTCATACTCGCCGACCATTCGGTTGGTGTTAAAAAAACCGAGAGTCGATTTTATTGCCTCGCGCATACGGCTGATCCAGGCCTCCGGCACTCCGGCGTCGTTACGCTCATAATACTCGGGAACAACCTCGTTTTCCAACGTCTCATATAGAGAAACAGCGTCAACGTGATCACCTTCCTCGGGGGGACGCTCCTTTTCGTCACCGATTGTCCAGCCGTTTTCACCGTTATAGCCTTCAGCCCACCAACCATCAATTATGCTGAGGTTCAAAACACCGTTGAAGGCAGCTTTCATGCCACTGGTGCCGCTTGCCTCGTTGGGTCGGCGTGGTGTGTTAAGCCAGACGTCAACCCCCTGGACAAGCCGGGTGGCTAAACCAAGGTTATAATTTTCAAGGAAAATTATTGAATTACTTAGCTCTTCACGAGATTGATGTGCAAAAATATCCCGTATTAGCTGTTGACCAGGTTTATCAGCGGGGTGGGCCTTGCCGGCAAAAATTATCTGGACCGGGCGTGAAGAGTCGGTTAACAACGCCTTCAAACGCTCATAATCACGGAAAATCAGGTCGGCACGCTTATAGGTGGCGAACCGACGGGCAAACCCAATCTGCAGCGTATCAGTATCAAATAAGCGGTCTATTTTAGCCAGCTCAGGCGGGGATTCACCGTGGCGTGATTTTTGTTCGTGCAAATTCTGCCGGGCAATACGTAAAAACCTTTCCTTCTGAAAACGATGCGCCTCCCATATCTCCTGGTCCGATAACGATTCCAGCCGATTCAGGATTTTCTCGAGATCACTCTGCGACCAAGGGGAAGGCGGAACCCGCAGCAGATCACGAAAGTTCGTCCCCAGCCAGGTGGGCGCATGAACACCGTTGGTAATGGAAAAGAGTTCGTCTGAATCCAACAAATCCCCCCACATTTCACCGGTTACCCGCTCATGAAGTTTGCTCACGCCATTCGTCCGTTCAGCCGAACGAATCGCAAAAGCTGTCAGATTAAACTCCGACGATGAATCCGATTCTGATCGACCAAGAGCTACAAAATCCTCCAGATTAAGATCTATTTCTTCACAGAAATCTTCAAAATACTCTTCAATCAGTCCAACATCGTAGCGTTCATGACCAGCAACCACCGGCGTGTGGGTGGTAAAAAGTGTGCTTGAACTTATCTGTTTTAACGCTGAATCCAGGTCCTTACTCCCTGGAACTTCACTCTGCAACCGCTCAGTAACCTGGAAGACACTATGCCCCTCATTCATGTGCCAGACGGCAGGATCGATGTCAAGCGCCCGCAGCGCCTTGACCCCTCCTACCCCGAGAACAATCTCCTGGCAGAGTCTCATCTCTCGCTTTCTCACGTAAAGCTGGCCGGTTACAGGACGCAGCTCCGGTGGATTTTCGGGAAAATCAGAATCCAGTAAAATAATGGGTATCTTACCCACCTGAACTTTCCAGACTCTTAAGTTGACGGTCTCATCTTTGAGAGGACACTTAACAACCAGTGGATGTCCCTGGTCATTAAGTACTTCCTGAACTGGAAGCCTTGTGAAATCTATTCGGGGTAAAACATGATGCTGTGAGCCGTCGGCATCAACACACTGCTCAAAATAACCATTGCGGTAGAGCAACCCAATAGCAACGAGCGGCAGGTCACGATCACTGGCAGATTTTACATGTTCGCCACTTAATACGCCCAGACCACCGCTGAATATAGGAATACAGTCGTGAACACCGTATTCAGTTGAAAAATAGGCGACAGGTCCGGGATAATCGTAACTGTCGCCGTTACCATCACTGGTCATGTATTTTTCAAATTCACGCACAACTTCAGAATAGAGTGATAAAAATTGCTCGTTATTTTGCAGTGGATACCAGTGGGGCGGATCCATCTCCATCAGCAGCTCGACCGGATTGCGGTAGTGTGTCCAGCGATCAGGACCAAGAAAACTGAACATACGCATCGCTTTGGGTGTCCAGCTCCACCAGAGATTATAAGCCAGTTCGGGCAATTGACTGAATTCGTCTGGAACATCAATTTCTATCGGACGTCGAGACGTAAAGTTTAAATCCTCTGTTTTTACCATCTTAATCACCTTTTTTAAAAATCACCGGAATAAAAAATTATATAAATTTAATTCTGGGTTTTGTCACACTTCTCGCCCTGAAAGCTCAAATTAGGCAGGATATAGTCTAAATATTTTTCTGAAAATTACAACTGATTTAATACCAAAATCTTCCAACATCACTGCAAAAAAACGTACGATTATACAAAGTCGGCAGGCCTCAGCAAGGATTTCAACAGAGCCTTTCTGGCTAAGCATTGGGATTATAATTCTTGAAAACATCCGCTACCAGCTTTTCAAAGTAATCGATTATACGGCGACAATCATCAGGTAACGAGTGCGATTGGGGTACCTTAATCACCTCTAAGAACCAGTCGTCGACATAAGCGTTTTTAACCAATAACTGAAGTACTTCCTTAAAATTTATATTTCCTTCACCGGGCGGCAGGTGGTCATCCTCAGCCCCACAATTATCACTGAGGTGTGTATGACGTATCCGACGGCCAAACGCTTCTACATAATCAGCAATTGAAGACTTGCTCAGAAAAGCGTGGCTGGTATCAAGAGTAAGATAAAACTGGCCGTCAACGTGCTGATCCAGCCATTTGAGCTCGGCTAGAGTACCTCCCAGGTGATGAGGAAGCGTATTTTCAACACATATTTTCAGCGGACGATCAGCAAGATAATTCAGCAAACGAGTGGTAAAATCAGCCGAAGCTTCCAACGCTCGCTTTGCGTCGTCTTCATTTTCCGGACGTCTATTTCCCGGATGCAACACCATTCTTCGCACACCAAGCTGAAGACTGTGTTCAATAAGGCGACGATAAATATCAAATGCCCTATTAACATGAGCCCGGTCAGGATTATCTATTGCCCAGCTATCACGCGAAGGCGGATGGACTGCGACAAAATTAATACCATGTTTTATTTTGAATTCACGCAATGCATTTATCAGTTGTGGATCCAGCAGGTTGGCATGTGATTTCTCAGCCCACAGTTCAACATTACTTATACCTTCCCCGGCAAATACATTTAAAACGTCAAGTACATGCCAGGAATAACGTATTCCGGTGGTTAACCCTATTCTATACAAATTTTATCAGCCATCCCGGTCAGGGCCGTTCTCCGACGTTAAAACCACAGAAAGGTTTAGTGCATATTCCCCGTTCTTGAAAGGAGATGCAGTTCATATCGGTATAATGGTCTCGCCCGGTCTGAATCAGCGTATAGAAAAATCTAACCCAGACGTCGGCTCGCGTTGCAGCGTCGTAGTGATACCAATCTTCAGACCAGTTGTAATCACGCTCAAACTTACTGCGAATTAATCCAGCAACGTCTTTCGGATGCCAGCCCCGCTCGCTAAACCAGCGGACAAACGTCTGAATATGTGTTGGTTCCAAAAGGCGCGGGTTCGGTCGCCGAATAGATTCCGCCAGGCAGTGGGGTAGGCCGTTTGGACTGACCCGGTCATAAGTTTTGTGCCAGTCGTAGTGTGGATCCTGGTAGCCACGGTCAAACTCATCGTGAGCCGTCGCAACTGTCGAATTACTATAATCTTTTAGCATTTTATTAACCCCAGTATCCATCTCGGGAATAATCGTGTTCTCAATTTTTCGAGCATATTTTTGCACTGCTTCGGGCCGGCGGCGCAGATCCAGCAGTTCGCCCAATGATTTTTCACCAACCGGAAGGGTGTATTGGGGTGGAATTGTCCGGCGAATATAGTCGCCCACTTTGTGTACGTAAACCCGGTGTTTTTGATGCGAACTAAACGGAACTCGAACATCACGCATATAGAGGGGGTCGGCAAACATACTTAGATCTAAATTAATCTGTTCGCGCCCTCTGTAAGAAGGGCCGGGAACTCCGTCGCCAATTGTCAGGGGAAGCTCACACTGGTTACCAACTCGCTCAATTAACTCGCCGGCCATCCATTCAAAAAGACGTCCCAACCCGTCATAAGCCTCTCCTTCGGCAAGTGGCAGCTCCGGCTCCTGAACGTCATACTTCGCTGCCAGCGTCCAGTTTATCGAACCAATTTGAGCAAGTTTTTCATAAGCCTCGCTCTGTTTAGAGACGCGAAAGGAAAAGTGATAGCCCTGACCGGTCATGAGAATTAACGGCTTAAGATCATACTCAGTAAAAAATTCACGAGCCACCTCGAGAAAAGGCTGCAACCTGCCATAACCATACTCCGGTTGACGATAAACGAGCGCAGGATCATCATGATTTACATACTCAACATCAAAAACAGCAACCAGGTCTTCACTATCCCAGGTAGAACGAAAAAGATCCAAACCTTCGTCGATAAACCAGTTAAATCCCCACTCCGGCGGCGCCGACTCGTAATTTCCCTCCCGATGCAGGAATGCTGGACCAAAACCAACTAGGTAAACAGAAGTTATGTCCGCAGGCTTCCCCGTTTCAGCGCCGCAATATTCAAGCATCCGCTTCTGGACAACCGTGTCCCTGTAGTAATCCTTTACTGTTAGCATAATCTACTCCTCATAATAGAGTTACCGGCTTTTCAAGATAGTTTTTAATATCAGTCAGGAAACTGGTGGCGGCGGTTGCATTTACCGCCCGGTGGTCACTACTCAAGGTTAGACTAATCTGACGCTCCGGTATACACTCACCCGCTTTAACCACCGGCTGCTGGCGAACTCTGCCGACAGCCAAGATTCCTACCTGAGGTGGATTTATTATAGCGGAGAACTTATCTATGCCTTGATTTGCCAGGTTATAAACGGTAAAGGTGGCATCGGTAAAACTGAAAGAACTTAATTTGCCTGATTTCAATTTTTCCTTAAGCTCTCTCCGGCGGCTGTTGATTTCAAAAATAGAGCGGCGGTCCGCCCGCTCAATTATAGGTGTAAACAAATCCGATTCAACGGCTGAAACAAAAGCCAGATCAACACTGTCAAACACCTGGAGATGTTCCCCCTCGTAATGAGAGTTGTAAACGGGGTTGTCGCAGAGAGCACGAGCTACTGCAGTAAGAATTACATCCTCATTGGCAAGTTTACGACCTGATTCTCTGATCTGTTTTAGAAGTTCAGCCGCCGGTTGAACATCAACTTCAACACTGAGATCAAGGTGCGGTATTTCCCGCATAGATTTACTCATGGTTTTTCCGACTACGGCTTGATTTTTTGAAATTTTACGCTTTTCCGAACTTAAACGGCGGGGCGGGAAGATAGTGCTTGCGGTTCGAACTTTATCGTCCCCCTCTGACTTGTCGCCAAATCCCTGGTCCAGCGCTCTTTCAACATCCGCTTTAACTACCCGTCCCTCGGCCCCCGACCCTTCCAATCTGGTCGGATCTATTCCCTGCTGCTCGGCCATTCTACGCGCCGAAGATGATACCCTGGATTCAGGCTCTAAATGAGGTTTTTCTGGTTCTTCGGCGTCGCTAACCTCTTCGGCGTTCTCCGTTCTTTCGCTTATGGAGTCATCTATTATTGCTACTGTATTATCAACGGGTACCTCGGTCCCGGCCTCAACCCTTTTTTTAAGTAAAATACCGGTTGCCGGCGCCTCCAGGTCCAGCGCAGCCTTATCGGTTTCTATTTCCGCAATTACTTCACCGGCTTTGACCTGCTGCCCCTGATCCACAAGCCAGCGAACAAGCAGACCTGTCTCCGCATCCTCAGACAAACCGGGCATTTTTACTTTAACTGCCATCCGTATTTCTCCTTTCCAGAGCTTTTACTGGATCAATTGGTTGATGTCGCTACTCTAATTCTGCCACATCTGTCACGTGAAGGGGCAAATTGTCCTTTAATCTCACCGCACCGGCATAACCGGCCAGGATAAGAACAGCGTCTCTGTCCGCCGGCCAGGCGGGATCGTAGTTAGGAAAACGTACAACATCCAGATACTGGAGATCAAAGTCCGCTTTCTTAAACCGGGGAACGTAACGACGAAAAAGTTCCTGCCGGCTCAAATCGCTCGCGCTTTCTTTGATCTCCTGCATAAGTTTATGAACTTCCCGGGCAGTCTTCCAGCCAGCAGCGTCCAACCTCTGGTTGCGAGAACTGTAAGCCACACCGTTTTCATCACGAATTACGGGCACGGGAACAATTTCCTGCTGAAAATGCAGGTCTTTAACCATACGCCGGACAACTATGTATTGCTGCAGATCCTTTTGACCGAAGTAGACACGATCAGCGGGCACGGCGTTAAGAAGTTTGCTTACAACTGTAGTTACACCGTTGAAAAAATTGGGACGAATTGCTCCCTCGTAGCAGCGAGTGACCGGGCTGTTACTTATCACTTGAGTAGTATTCCCGGACGGATACATCTCAGAGTCGTCAGGCCGAAAAATAACTTCAACCCCAGACTCGGCAGCCAGCTTTTTATCCCGCTCAAAATCACGGGGGTAAGCTTCGGCATCTGAAGCAGAATCAAACTGCTGAGCGTTAACGTATATGCTGGCTACTGTTACGTCGTTTTCTTCCGAAGAACGGCGGAAGAGGGCACAGTGCCCCTCGTGGAGGGCTCCAAGGGTGGGAACAAAGCCAACGCTTTTCTCCTTACTTCGCAACCGAAATACCTCGTCATTGGCCTCTTTAGCTGTTGTTAATACTTTCATCTGGATTTGAGGAGTAACTCACGAACATGTTCTGATGATAGTTGTTGATCGACGGAAAAACTCTCTTCAGACGCTGGAAATTCTTCGTTTTTAACCGCCTGACAGAAAGAATTAACGCCGTCGTAAAGCCACTCTCTCATTTCACCCCACTTTCTTACAAAAGTTGGTATTTGATCAGTTAAACCCATCATATCCTGCCAGACCAGCACCTGACCGTTACATTCCAGTCCGGCGCCAATCCCAATAGTTGGCAGATCAAGCAAATCAGTTAACTCGCTTCCCACTTCTTCCGGCACACACTCCAGGACAAGAGCCGATATACCAGCTTCCTGAAGTGCAAAAGCCTCTTCACCAATTATTTTGATATTTTTTTCAGTTCGGGCTTGAACACCGTAGCTACCCAGCGCTTCAATTGACTGGGGAGTTAGACCCAGGTGCCCGATGACCGGCACATCGTGATCAACCAGGTGCTCAATAAGCTCAATATTTCTCTCTCCACCCTCGATTTTGACAGCCTGGGCACCCCCTTCCTGCATTAATCGTCGCGCTGCACCCACTCCTCTTTCAAGCCCAAGGGCGGCTTCAAGAAACGGAAAGTCGGCAACAAGAAAAGTATTTTTTACCGCCCGGTTTACTGCGGCGGTGTGGTGAACCATGTCATCAATAGTTACCGGTATTGTCGAATCATAGCCCAGCATGACTCCACCCAGGCTATCACCAACAAGTATCATGTCCAGGCCACCGACTTCATCCATCACCCGCGCAGTTAGATAATCGTAGCAGGTCAAACAGGTTATAGGTTCCCGGGCCTCTCTTATATCAACTATTGACGGGCGGCTCATCGCCGGTTATCCTCCCAGCGCTTAAAAGCACGCTCAAACTCTTTTTTAGATGGTTCATCTCCACTACTCGTTTCTTCAAGTATTTCCTCAAATTTTCTGTAGCGGTCTGACTTTTTCAACAGAGGCAGTTTAAATGCCATGATATAGAGCAAAATAGCATCAGCCATAATTAAAAATCCGGCCGTCAAAGCGAGAACCTGCCGGTGAAAATCCTGCACTGCCGGCAACGAATGAGCAAGGACAAGAGCCAGCACATTAAAACTGCCAACAATAAATAAAAAAGAGATCAGACGTAGATAAAACATCTCTAACACATCCCTCGGTAAAAAAATTATCCCTAACCCTCTCCCCCCCGGAAGAGAGGGCTTGTGGCCGGAGACTCCTTACTGAATAGCATAGTATACCGTGCAGACTTTAAATATTAAAGTATATTCACCCGAAAGTTTTCGGTTTTTCCTAATAAAAACTTGACAATTAATAACTATTAGCTTATCTTTTAAACGTGGCTATTGAAGGGAGTCATTTCTACATCAACCTCAGGGCTGAGGGACGAGATATGACATATTTATCACCAACACAAGGCAGCACAAGTTTAACCGGTCGTGGATATTTCTCATTTCCCACCCAAACTGAAGATGAGCGCCTTCCTTTTGGCGCCGATAGAGAAGAAAGACCTGAATTTCCTCGCCGCCGCGAATTTGACAGAGAGCGTCCCCTGGCCAGCCTCTCCCCACGAGCAAACGGTTTTTCCTTAGAAGATGCTATTGAACGTCAGCGAACTGTAAATATCCCCGGGGGAACTCGCCTTGATATAACCGGCGAAGTAACTGTAGAAACCAGCCGGGGTGAAACTCTGGAGCTGGACGAAAACTCTCAAGCCCGAATTTTTCAGATAGATCGGCGCCGCGCAATAATTCAAGACCGTGAAGCTGATGAGGAAATCAGGCTGCGGCGCGGTGATGATTTCACAGTCAACGGAGAAGGCGAAGCACGCCTGGAGGGACGCTTCGACAGCCTTGAGCTGCCCGATACGGAGACTTTTGAGTTACGAAGCGACGCAAACGGAGGGCTGGAAGTTAGAAGGCCGGCGACAGAAAGACAGCTCTCGATTGAAAATGGCCAGCCGATTGAAATAGAGGTTGAAGAGGACCAGTATCTCTCCTTTCTGGACGGTGGCGAGGCAATACGTTTTGAGAGCGGCGACGAGGGCTGGCTGGAAGCAGCCGGCGATGATATGGTCGCACTGCTGAACATAGATACGGGACGACGTATGGAATTTCCCGCTGAACGCTCCATCTCAATTGTTGGCGAGGGCGAGGCGACAATTGGCGGGCAGATAGAGGTTAATGACAACCGGCGCCTGCGCTTTGAAGATTTAGACGGCGAACTATTTGTTTTTGAACCGTCAAGCGCCGAGCAGACAGAAGTCGCTTCGCTTATGCGTGAACCGGGGTATCATGATAGAATAACTTTCCAGCAGCGTCCTAACGGTCAAATAACCCAGCTCGAGATGATGCTGGAAGCGTTTTTGTCACCTCAGGAGGAAGAACCTTTTGGTGAACGTGGTGGTGCTTTCCAGCCTACAGGCTCGCAGATTGATTTATTTGCCTGAACTTCCTTAAATCCAGCCACGAAGTTTCATCGCTTTACTTACTTTTTTAACCGCGACTAGGTAAGCAGCAGTTCTTGAGTCAACATCGTACTCATCACTCATGTCCATTACCCGCTCAAGAGCTGAGCACATCTTACGGTCGAGGAGTTTAAGCACACGCTCTTTCTGCCAGTAATAGTTAGAAGCGTTCTGTACCTGCTCGAAGTAACTTACCGTTACACCGCCGGCGTTGGCCAGCATATCAGGTAGAACAAAAACACCGTTATCGTTTAAAATATCATCGGCTTCCCTGGTCGTCGGACCGTTCGCCAGCTCAAGCACCAGGTCTGCACGAACCGCTTCGGCGTTGTCCTTGTGTATAACATCCCCCAGAGCCGCCGGAACCAGCACATCCACGTCAAGTTCAATGAGCTCCTCGTTAGTTATTTTATCTGCATTACCAAATTCCACCACTGTCCCCGTTTCTTCTTTGCAGGAACTCACCGCTTCATAATCCAGCCCTTTGGAAGAATATATGCCGCCAGAACTATCACTGACCGCTACCACATTGAGACCCAGTATTTCCTCAGCCAGACGGTGGAAATTAGCCCCGGCGTTCCCATAACCCTGAATTGCAGCGGTCTTACCTTCAAGCGGTTCTTCCATTCTCTTAGCGGCAGCTCGCAAGACGTAAACACCGCCGCGCGCCGTCGCTTCAAAGCGGCCGACACTTCCCCCCAGAGCAAGCGGTTTACCGGTAATAACACCAGGCTCTTTTGCACCTTTTTTAAGTTCATATTCATCAAGCATCCAACCAATCATCTGTGAATCCACGTAAACATCGGGAGCTGGAACATCTAACCGCGGTCCCAGTATGTCAAAAAATTCTTTGACATACTGCCGGCATAAACGCTCTTTTTCCGGGTTCGACAGGTTCTTGACGTCACACCTGACTCCCCCTTTAGCACCCCCCAGTGGCAAATCCATTACAGCCGTCTTCCAGCTCATCAGAGCGGCCAGCTTCTGTATCATTTCCGGCGTTTCATCGGGATGAAACCTCAACCCTCCTTTGGCCGGGCCGCGAGCTGAATTCCACACTATTCTATAAGCTGGAAAAACCTCCGTATGACCGTCATCCATACGCACGGTCAGCCGTGTTCTCACCTCGCACTCAGAAGTACTCAATATATCGTAGGTAGCCTCCGGCAGATTTAGTAGTTTTACTGACTCCTGAAGCTGCTCCTTAATAAATTCTACGTCCTCTTGACTCTCTTCTCGTGTGATTTCCATTCTTTTGACCTCCTCAGATCATAGATAAAAAATTAAGCGACCTTATTTATAGGCCGCATAATGATAATTTTTGTTAAGCTTAATGTAAAGAGCACTAACTCGACCTCTGATAGTCTTAAAATTATAGTAGGATAAATCAAGCAAGGCGATGATACATTTTTTTGAAAGGCTCTGTTGAACTTTTACGATTATTAGATTTTTGCTTATTAAGTTTCATCATTAGAAGACGATAATTAAACTTGTGCCTGGTGGGACAACCTTAGTCTTTTTGCGAGGTAAAAAAGATGGATTTTTTCGAATCTACTATTGCTGTTTATCAAATAGCTAACCGTTGGTTACTGACGCCTACGATGGATTCAAGACAGCCTTCTGCATTCCGTCAAATTGGCGAAGGTTTTCAGGTAGGCAGACCCGATCCAAGACATGTTTTATTAGGAATATTTACAATGCTCCTGATTCTTGGAGGCATTGCTGGAATAATCTGGTTACTTAACCAATACAGGAGAAAAAAGGAGAAAAAATTAACTATTCTCGAGGCCTATCAAAACAACTACCGACTCAGCGACGGTCAACAACGGTATTTAGAGGCCCTGGTAGAACGTTTTAAAAACAACTACGTCCATAACCCTGAAGTTTCAACAAATTATCTCAAACAATTTCTTGAGTATACGGTCAAAAACCTCACACACGCTCCCAGCCAGACGCTGAGGCGCCAGGTCCATAAAATACCTAATATTGAGCCAGATGAAGAAATCCTTGTAATTATCGGCAGTGGCGAAAAATTTGAAACCCTGACCACTAAGGTACTCAGACAAAAAGACCGTTACGTAACCATTGCCTCTTCCCCGGAGGTTGAAAACTTGGAGTTAAGCGAGGGACAAAGCGTTGAAATCAGCTCTAAACAGGGTTACCTACACTACAGGGGACGGGGAAAAATTCAAGCTATTACAGAGGAAGAAATAATTTTTCATGTCCCTGACGGCATGCATTTTGAACAGCAACGAGTCTACACCCGAGTTCCCGTAAACGATTTAGAAGCCAATCTATGTCTCCAATGCCGCGATGACGACACAGCTACATTATCCGGTGAGCTAAAAGATATCAGCGTTGAGGGAGCCCGACTGATAGTTGACAAAACAGCGGATAAAGTAAGCAAACATCAGCAAGGAACACTTGAGTTTGAATTACCGGGCAGTGAAATGATGAGCGTACGTATAGAAGTTGTTCGAGTGCAAAGAGAAAATGGAAGTATTGACCTGGGTCTGAAATTTACCGGGCTCAACCTTGAGACGCGCGAACATATAGCCCAATTTGTTAAACAAAAGGCTGACAAAGAGCCCTGAAGTAACTCCACTTTTTACTAAAGCAAAAGCTCTTACCTGCCGTTAATACTTATGAACAGGAAAAAATACGGGGTTGGGAGGTCCGATTCCGGACATGCAGTTTAGCCCACTGCTTTCTCCCTTCCTAATCTCGTCCCTGACTCCCTGAACAGCTTTATAGCTGTTTAAATCCCGGTCGGGCTCATTCCAACCCCGTTCTTCTTTTTTTAAAAAAATTTTCTTCCACATATTCATACGCCCGCTTATCTACTTCGTTAAGCTTTTCTCTATTTTCCCTGATCAAGCTATTTTTTTCTTCTGTATCTTTTGTCAAGCGCTCCAAAACCTCAACCCCAAACAACGGCTTATCGACCGGATAAAGTAGTTTTTTGTTTAGAGTGCCAAGTAGCCCGGTCCAGGGAGCAGAGCGCTCCGCTATCACTGGTGCATGTCGAAGCTGATCCAGGGTTCGGACAACATTGGCGCCAGTACCGTCGAGCAGCCAGGTAAAATCGGTTGGTGTAATATTATCCGGACGGCAAAATTCGAGCTCAAGCTGTTCAGAACAACTAAAACTATAATCCATTTTTTCAGTTGCTATCTGCAGACCGGAAACTGACTGCAGCTCGTTGAGTGTACCTACTATACGCCGACGCTGGTGCGGTGGCTGACTATCAATTCCTAACAGAGTCACCCAGCCCTCCCTGGTAAGACCGGGAGGCGCCTCTCGCCACCAGAGTAGTGGCGACTCCGGTTGAATATCAGTTGTTGTTTTTTCCTTCGGGGCGGGTTCATTCAGCCGACTCAATCTGGGTCCTTCGATCAAGCTCCCTGTTAAATTACAGCAACAATCAAAAAATTTTTTCTCGCGCAGTCGCCAGAAAAAATTATTTTCTCGATAATTTTTGAGGAAATAATAGAAAAGGCTTTTAAACTGCTTTCCGTGAGAAGAGCTGACGTCCGGGCCGCCAATAGCTACCAGGTCAAGATCATATTCTTTTAATAAATCGGCTGTCCTTGAAAGCCATCGCCTCACTAATGGCCCCCGAACCGAGCTATCAAGCAGAAGCACCAGACGTTTTTTCTTCACTCGCAGTCCGCCTCCAATACACGGCTATAAATTTCATCAATATTTTCCAAAAAGACTTCCGGGCAAAAACAGCCTTCCAGATCAGCGGGACTCAAAGCCGCCTGAATGTCCGAATCTGATTTTACTAATTCACGAAAATCCTCCCCCTCATCCCAGGTTCGACTCGCAAACCTCTGAACTTTTTCATAGGCCCTTTTTCGATCCCAGCCAGCTCGCGTCAGGGCAACCATTACACGCTGACTGAAAACAAGACCACGGGTCTGAAAAATATTTTCCCGCATCCGTTCTTCGTTTATTTTTAAGTTCTCAAATAAACGGTGAAGATTTTTCATCATGTAATGGGCAAGATTGAAAGCGTCAGGGAAAGTAATCCGTTCAACCGAAGAGTTAGTCAGGTCCCGTTCGTGCCAGAGGGCCTGGGTTTCAAAACCGTTGGCGGCGTAACTACGCAGACACCGGGCCTGTCCACAGAGACGCTCGGCTACAATCGGATTCCGTTTGTGTGGCATCGCGGACGAGCCTTTTTGTTTGGAACCAAAGCTTTCTTCAAGCTCCAGAATCTCGGTACGCTGCAGGTTGCGAACCTCAAGCGCCATCCGCTCAACACTGCCGGCTAAATTGGCCAGACAGCTCAGCAGATGGGCATGACGATCTCGCTGCAGAATCTGAGTACTTGCCGGGGCCGGGTTAAGGTTCAGTTCCCCTAGGGCGATTGCTTCAATTTCTGGTGAGACCTGAGCATAGGTTCCAACTGCTCCGCTAATCTTGCCCACGGAAATAGTTTCCCTGGCTGTCTGCAGACGCTCGGTCTGACGTCGCCACTCGGTCAACCAGTTGAGACAGCGCAGCCCAAAAGTGGTCGGCTCGGCATGAACACCGTGTGTTCGCCCGATCATCACCGTCTCGCGGTGTTTTCTGGCCAAGCGCGTTAAAACAGTTTTGACCTCCGCAACTGCTTTCAGAATTAAATCAAGGGCTTCCCGAAGCCGCAACGAGAGGGCTGTGTCCTTTACGTCCGAAGAAGTTAGCCCTCTGTGCAGAGGCGCGGAAAGTTCGCCCAATCCCTTCTGCAGCACCTCCAGGAAGGCCAGTAAATCGTGTTTGAGATCTTTTTCTTTCTCTTTTACATCGTCTACCGCCCAACTCACACGTTCAACAATATTTTCAAACTGTTCGGTCGATATCTCACCTTCAGTGGCGAAAGCCTTCAACACAGCTTCTTCGACCTGCCACCAGCAGTTTAGTTTTTCCGCTTCTGACCAGAGTTTATTCATTTCTTCGGTAGTATACTTTTGATGCAAAAAGATTACCTCCTCTGAAAATATAACTACTCACCTGATCTTTCCCCCCTCACCCTAATCCTCTCCCTCCAGGGGAGAGGGGATAGATGAGTAGTCACCTGAAAATTAGTGACTGAAAAGACGCATATCAGTAAAAACAAGGGAAATTTCGTTCTGATTAGCGGCTGCTATGACTTCGTCGTCTCGTATTGACCCACCCGGGACAACAATAGCATCAACACCGGCTTGCGCTGCCACCTCCACGTTATCCGGGAAAGGGAAAAAACCATCCGAGGCTAAAACAAGAGATTCCTTGAAATGAGAGTGGTGTTCACGCAATTTTTGAACGGCGATTTCCACCGCATCGACCCGACTCTGCTGACCGGCACCTACCCCCAGGACCATATCCCGGGTTCCGACTACTGCAGCGTTGCTGGTTACAAACCTCACCAGCCTCCACATCTGTTGAAGTCCTAGCTCCTCCTCTTCCGTAGGTTTACTTTCACTTACCGTTCTCCAGCCCTTATAGATATCATCCCCTGCTTCCACCGACTGATAAAGGTAAAGGTCGGCAAAGCTTTTGAACTCCTCCCCTGTTTCAAAGATAACCGGGGACGCTTCGATGAGTCGCGGCCGGGGCTGATTTGTCAAAGCTTCAACTACTTCGTTTTCAAAATCCGGGGCAGCAATCGCTTCAATAAAGTATTCTTCAACCTGTTCTAAACATTCAGTTGTAAAGGTTCGGTTAACTCCCAATACTCCCCCGTAAGCACTCTTGGGGTCACCGGACCAGGCGGATTTTATTGCCGTCTCAAGCCGCTCAGCGGCCGACCAGCCGGTTGGATTGGTATGCTTGATCATAGACGCTTCCGGGCGTTGGTCGCCCAGAATTCGCAACGCAGCCCGCAGGTCCAGGCAGTTGGTATAAGAGAGCGCCTCACCTGCAAGTTGTTTGAACGGCAGCTCTGTTCCAAACTTACTATAAAACGCCGCCTCCTGGTGAGGATTTTCACCATACCTTAGAGAGCTCAGACGGCAGGGTGACGACGGAAACTCAGGCGCTCCCGGATCAAGACAACCAGCGAATTCCGCATCATAAGATAAACACCGTTCGATCGCTTTTCTGGCCAGACGACGGCGAATTTGCTCTGTGGGGGGATAATTTTCAATCAAAAGTTCTGCTGTTGACTGATCGACCACCGGTAGAACCTGATGATAATTCTTGGCGGCCGCTCGCAGCATGCTCACGCCCCCTATATCCACTTTTTTCAAATTTATCTCGCCATTTTCGACGTGGAACGGAGTCAAATCAACAGCAACTCCTTTTATGTTTAGCCCTTCGCCGGAATCTGCCAACAGTGCCGTGTAGAGGTCCGGATGCAGTGTCTTGACTTGACCCTGCAGACGGGGACTGAGTTCAAAAACATCTTCAATTGTTTCGCACTCAACCCCCTGTTTTCTACACCAGGCCGCCGTCCCCGCCGTGGCAAGTAAATTAAACTCTCCAAGCTTATTTAGCTCTTTAACAAAATCAACGTAAGACTCTTTATCATACAGCGAAAGCAAAAAATAATCTTTTTTAATCATAGCATCCATTCTTCCCTTTCAGTATAAATTGGTCCAGAATCAGTTAATTCGCTCTCATATAAAATTAATCGGTCAATACTAAATTCCGCCGGTCGCCTCTCCGATTCCTCACGCAGCCACTCGTTGACCGCCGCCCGGCAGCTTTTTGGTTTTTTTAGCCGCATCAAGGTCACGTGCGGCACGTAATCGTGTTTTTCAGCCTTAATCCCAACGTATTCCCCCACCGATTCCGCTGCTTCAAAAATTTTTTTGAGAGGCTTTAGAGGCTTCACCCCCGCCCATATAACACGTGGAAAGGAGGGGTTGGGGAAAGCGCCATATCCGCTTATCTTGACATCAATTGGTCCCGGTGTAAACAGCCGCCGGTGCAAGCCGGAAGTAATCTTCCGACACTGTTCTTGAGTAATATCACCAAGGAACTTAACAGTGACGTGAAAATTTTCTGGCGCTACCGACTTGGACGCCGGTAAATCTATCAGTTTATCCCGCCTGGCCTCCAGAAAATCCTTCACCGGTTTCGCGACCGGCAATCCTAAAAATGCTCGCATAAGCCAAAGCTCCTTCTAATTTGAATTTATAAACCTCAAACCGGGTCCCTCTCCCCTGACACTTCGGTTGCCGTCTGCCCAATAACCGAGTAAAATAGTGTATGATTTTTTACAAGAATGTGTTGAAATCCTTTTTACTATCTTAGAGAGCAATTGATTAATGCTAGCTTTTTAACATTCATAGACGCTAAGTAAACCCTCTCCGAAAAGGGTTAAACATCTCCTCCCCCTTGAGGGGGGAGGATTAAGGTGGGGGTGAAGAGGCCTCGTAGAAGCCGAACAACGGTTGTGACGTTTTATCCCCCTCACCCTAGCCCTCTCCCTCCAGGGGAGAGGGGACTTTTCGGAGAGGCTCTACGTAGGCTACTCGAAGGTGTTTGACGGATTTATATCTGGCAATAGATCCTGGAGGATCTGATTATTGCCAGATATACCTTGGACCGAGCACTCAATAAAACATATGAAAGCAAATTTTGACATCTATTACTTCTTACGCTTTAAATTGAGTGCTCGGAAGAATGAGTCCCAACACCTGTGAGTAGCCTGGCTTCAGCAAAGATTTCAACAGAGCCGAAATTAGCTAAAACAATCATTCTAATAAAGGAGATATCATTATGTTAGACTTTCTCAAGAAAAAAAAGAAGTATCTTAAAGAACCGTGGAGACTTCGTGTTCATATCGCTTACCTGTTAATCATCAGTTTTGCCCTCTCCGCTACCGACCCTGTATCCCCTTACTACTGGATTGGCACAGGCTTAATTTTTGCCGGCATAGCTATCCGCGCCTGGGCTTCGGGGATAATAAAGAAAGACAATGAGCTGGCGACAGATGGTCCTTACTCCCTTTGTCGCAACCCGCTTTATGTCGGAAATTTTATGATCGGTTACGGCTTCTGTTTTATAAATTCAAACCCACTGAGCTACCTGGCTATCACTGCTTACTTTTTACTTATCTATCCTTTCACCATAAAAAAGGAAGAAGAGAAGTTGCAGAGATTTTTTGGCCAGAGTTTTACCAACTACCGAGCCAGCGTTCGCCGGTTTATACCCCGGCTTACGCCATACTCACGTCTTGGTGGTTGGAGTTTGAGACAGTACCTGATCGACAACAAAGACTTTTTAAACGAAGGTGCCGTCCTGCTGCTCTGGATTTATACAGCCTACCATTTCTTTTAAGACAACGAATTATTGAGCTAATTTAGCAGCCAGCTCAACGACCCGGTCTCCCAGTTGTTCGCACTGCTTACGCACCCGACTGTCCGGTTCACCAACGGAGACCGGGCCATAGTGATCGCCGTCGTGAATACCCGGGACAACCATCCCATGAATTAAAAAGGCATGGATTAAATCAAGCGCAGTTGTTTCGTTACCGCCACCCACATGAGCTGAGGAAGCAAAAGCTGCTCCCACACGATCCGTTAGCTTACCGTGCAATTGAACACTTTTGTCAATCAATTCCTTTACTTCCGCTGCCATAGAACCGTAGTAAGTAGGGGAACCCACAATTATTGCGTCGTAACCGGCCAGCTCCGAAGCGTCTACTCGATCAACACTTGCCAGTTTAACATCTCCGCCCGCTTGCTCGGCTCCCTTGGCGACATGTTCGGCCATCTCTTTTGTATTTCCCGTTCTGGAGTAATATGTCACTAAGACAGAGCTCATTGATAATCACCCGGGTTTAAGATTATTTCACTAAGTGGTCTCTTCGGCACATGATGCACCTCATTTTGATCTCGATAATATTTTACTTTTTCATCACCTTCCTCGTCAATTACGACTTCTTCGGCCGGTTTTCCGAGGGCAATTACAAACTGTATATCATAGCGGTCATTTAATTGCAGGCGCGATCGCAGCTCCGCTTTGTCCAGAGCACCAATAATACAACCTCCCAGCCCTCTTTCTGTTGCCCCGAGCAGAATCGATTGTGCTGCTATACCGGCGTCATACTCGAAACTGTCAGCAATTTTTTTGTCCCCAAGCACAACTACATAAGCCGTTGGCCGCTCGTCCGGTCCCGGTTCCTCCCACTCTTCAATATAACCGGCCCAGGCAAGAGTTGGAAAAATTTCCTGATTAGTCGGTTCAGAACTGGACAGAATATATTTTAAAGGCTGCTTGTTGGCTGCACTGGGAGAGAGCCGGGCCAGGTCAACTAACTCTTCCAGTGTTGATAAAGTAACCCTGTGCGTGCAGTCAAAACGCCGATAGCTGCGCGTCTTACGGACAAGCTCATTAATTTCCATAAAAACCACCTCAGATAATCATACTGGAATTTTGGAAGTTTTCGAAAAATATCGATGCAGACGGCTGAGCCAGCTCAAGTTTACATGGCGTTTGTCGACATATTCTCCGGCCAGACAGTCAAGAAACTGACTGGGCTGGCGCCATTCCCAGCGCTCCTGAATTTTGCGCCGCCACGCGAAAGTTAAGATTACTTCGTCACGAGCACGACTGTAAGCCAGATAAAATAACCGCTTTTCAATTTTTAGCACGTCCTCGTCAAGCCGGCTCCCTCCTGAATAAAGGGGCCAGGTCCCTTCTTCAAGCATCGAGATAATTACCACGTCAAACTCACGACCTGATAATAATCGCGGTGTGGCAATCACTACTGCGTCCTCACTTTTATTTCTTCCCTGGACTGCGGCCTGACAACGAATTTTAATCAACAGCTCCTTCAGGGCCGTAAAGCTTACAACATCTGAAACGCCAGGTAAAGTCTCAAGTCTACGGCGCATTTCGCGCGCCTGACGCAATAGACTCTTGTCTTGGACCAGATTGAATTCTTTTTTAATCACTTGCAGTAGGTCTAACAGGGAAATAGTCTCCTGCGAGTTAGCTAAAAATAGTATAAATTCCCTTAATTTATGTAAGAATTGTTTGACGGAGGCACTTTCAACTGGATACCGGCCAGCTCGAAAAATTTCATCTAACAGCCTCCCGGCTTTTGCAAAATTTCTGAGACCGGTTGAAACTTCTGACGGGTGAAATATACGTAGCAATCTCAAAATATAAAAGTCCGGTGAGCTCGAGTTGACGTTACCGGTTTGATTCAGTGCTTCCGCTAATCGTATAACAGCATCAACTATTCTCGGGACCTCAGCGGACCAGAAATTTGCTCGGCGCATGATTACCGAGGGACAGGATGCTCTCGCCAGCTGCTGTTTTATTGCCATTTGACGGTTCTTTAACCGGGTAACAACTGCTATGTCACCGGGGGATATAGCATTATCTAAATATTTTTTAATTCGGTGGGTGATAAACTTTTGCTCCTCGTCAGCATTGATCGCCTCAAAAAGCGCAGGCCCCTCACCAAAAGCCAGTCCGCTTTTGCCGGCCAGACGAGCCGGTTTTAGTTCTGGATATTCTTCTCTTTCAGATTCATCAAAAGATTCCAGAACATCCATAAGAGCTGCCCAGAGCAAGGTCTTCAGGCGGTAATTTTTGGTCAGGGTCACCACAGAAGAGTTTGGAAAATAAAGCCTGAACTGCTCCCGCCCATTAAAGTCAACTGAATCTTCATCGCCCCTAATAGTCAGGGGATCGCCGGCGGCAAGTATCCGCTTACCAGCAGAATCAAACTGGGTGAGCAAATAAAACTGTAGGGGTGTCAGACTCTGAAAATCATCGACAAAGACAATCGAGTAATCTTTTAAGAGCTGCTTACGCAGGTGAGTTTTTTGCCGGAACAGGTCGATAGTAATAAAGAGTATATCCTCGTAATCAAGCGCGTTTCTCTCCCTTTTTATTCGCCAGTATTCACGATAAAAAGCAACAACCTTTTTTTCTTTACCGGTCGCACTTTGTTCGAGCGATTCAGAGGGAAGCATCAACTTGCGTCTATATTTCCCGGCTTCCCGGTAATAATATTCTGCGTCTTCTTTTTTTAGCCCGGCCGCTGATTTTTCACAGACTAACCGCCACAGGTCACGAGACTCACTGCCGCTCAATAAATAAAAGTTCTCGTTAAACGACGTATCAAACTGTTTCAAAAGCATCTCCCGCCGGTAATTATACGTCAGCAGTTGCAAGCAAAACGAGTAAAAGCTATGAACTCTAACCGTTTCTGGTTGGAAAGAGAATTGCCGCTCAATCTTGTTAGTGAACTTTTTAAAGCGACTTTGAAGATTGACCGTCGAGGTGGTTGAAGGTGCTAAAACAAGTAGTTCTCCGCCAGGGGCTCGCAGCAGGTCGGAGAGAAATACAGCCCGAATGAGTAGTTCTGTTTTTCCCACCCCGGCCATACCCTGCAGGTAAATTGAATTGTCATCTTTTAAAAAATAGTGGAGAATTGATTTCTGACGGGTATTTAATCGCGGAGAGACCGACAGGAAGGCTTTCGCTTGGAGACGCTTTTCTTGTGATAAATTGCTAAATAAATCCTCGACCGGAGAATTACCTGACAAAATTAATTTCCCGCAAAACTCATAGTTAAAGGATGGAAATAAGCCGTAGGTGGATGTGTGCAACCACTTAGGCAAGAATAACTTCTATCAAAAAAGGGGCCCTTACCTCGCCAGAACCAGCGAGGCAAGGGCATTTTTATCAAGCTTCTCCCATCAACTACCGCATCCTAACGGTAAGATGGATTTTAATCAACGGTTAATCGACAGTAGCCGCTGGCCTGATGTTCTCCACCGTAGCAGGTCCGATACCTGTAACATTTTCGAGGTCGTCCACGGAAGCAAAATCACCGTGTTCTTCCCGATATTCTACGATGTTTTGAGCATATGCGGGCCCAACACCGGGCAGGTCTTCCAGTTCGGAAGCGGAAGCGGTATTGATGTTAATGAGCTCTGCTTCGTCAACATCGACTTCTTCCTCTTCTTCCTCAACGCCGCGGATTGTATCAAGCGTTGCCGATCCAATACCGTCAACATCTAATAGATCATCAACGCTGGTAAAAGGGCCGTGCTGTTCGCGATAAGCAATAATGTTCCCAGCCGTAGCGGGGCCAACACCGTCGAGAGCTTCCAAGTCACCTTCAGTAGCTGTGTTTAAGTCAATCCCCTGAGCTAGAACTTCCTCAGCATCCTCGTCTACTTCCGGTTCTTCAACTTCCGGCTCATCAGGCAGCTCAGGCTCTTCCACCGGGTCAGGTTCTGGCTCTTCCGGCTCGTCAGGCACCTCTGGAGCCTCCGGTTCCACTGGTTCTTCCGCCGGTGCGGGCGGTTCTGCCGGGTCAGGTTCTTCCGGTTCCTCGGGTCCACAACCCAGCGTAAACACCAGGGCCAGGGCAGTTAAACAAACAACAAAATACTTCACTACTATCCCTCCTTAAAATTTATTAAAGTTCAATCCTACTATTAGTATATAATCATTTTAGACGGCACAAGTCAAGACTGATTTTAGATACATCAAAAATTTATGGGCCAAGAAACGGAAAAGGGTCCGTTTCAACTCTTATTGATTCTCCATCGGTGAACAAAACTACATGGCCGAGCTGGTCAGTTAAATAAATTTCTCGCACCCCACTGTTTTCAAGATTTGAAACTACCTCAGGGGACGGTAGGTCGTCGTCTGGGCCAGCTTCTGAAGTAGAAATCAAGGCATAGTCCGGCTGAACATATTTCAAAAAAGCCTCTGCCGTTGAATCCTCTGAACCATGATCGCCCACCTTAAGAACATCGCTTGCCAACCGGCGCCCCCAGCGGTAAGTTAAAGCCTCTTCTTTTTTTCGCGGAAGGTCACCGGGAAAAAGAAAGCTAACTTCACCAAATTTAACGTAGAGCACGTGACTGGCCGCCTCCGGATGGCGTTGATCGGGATCACCATAAATCACCTCCGCTTTCACAGAGGCACCAAAGTCCAGCTCCGCGCGATCTTCCAGCTCCCGCCTGAAAACTCCATGTTTATCCGCAAGCTCAACAAGCCTCTGGTAAGCGTTAAAATGTGGTTCGTAACCAGTTAAATAAATTTGCCCTACATCTATTTCAGCGGCCTCCAGCAGATCCGGCTGAACCCCCAGGTGATGGCTAAAAGGCACCAGATTGAACATTTTGTCTATTTTATTGAGACCAATTCGAGAAAAGAAAGGAAGGTATAAACGGGGTGCCCAATTATAAGCCCGGACACCACTTTCAGCCGGGTCGCCCCCCTCACCGCCGTCAATTAAAACAGTTTTGTTATCGGGCGCTTGAAGTAAAAAACCATCTCCATATCCGACGTCAAACATTACTACTGCAAATTCTTCCGGTTCGCGGCCGGGAACAGTGCCGTCCCCCCGAATTTCTACTCCGTCGGCAAACTGATCCACACCGAGCAGATAATCCACATAGGCGGGAGCGGCGTAATACCAGAGCCCCGCCGCCAGTCCCAGCAGAACAAAGACTACAACCCAGCCAAACAACGAAGGCTCCTCAACTACTTCCTCCGGATCAACTTCTTCTTCAAAATCTGTAAATCTACGCCCCATGTTTACCCCAGCCTTACCTGATAGAAAAAATTAATGAACAACAGCCATTTCACGGATCTCCTCCAGAGTCACCGGCCCAATACCTGAAATATTTTTTAAATCCTCCAGACTATCAAATCCACCACGTTCTTCTCTGTATTCTATTATTTCAGCAGCGCGGACGGGACCAACTCGAGGTAATTTAGTCAGCTCCTGCTGGCTGGCAGAATTAATATCAATCAACTCAGGCTCAGTTGCGGCTGGCTCAGCGGCTGCTGCCGTTTCGTCAAGACGAACGTAATCTTCCAGCTGCTGAATAGTTGCCGGCCCCAGTCCATCAATTCTTTTCAACTCTTCCAGACTTCCAATCCCTCCCTGCTGCTCCCGGTAGGTAATTATCGCCTCTGCCGTTACCTCACCAACCCGGGGCAACTCCTGCAATTCCTCAATACCTGCTTCGTTTATATCTATTCCCGGGCCGGCCTCTTCTTCCGGCAAATCCGCGGCGATCGCATCCGGTCCTACAGTTGCTTCCGGACGAATGTTTTCGATCGTCGTGGGACCGATTCCACTTATTTCCTCTAAATCATCGATGGTCCTGAACTGGTTCCCGGCCTCTCTGTATTCCAGTATACTCTTCGCTGTAGCGGGACCCACCTGGGGCAATTCTTGTAGTTCCTCAAAAGAGGCCGCATTAACGTCTATTTTCCAATCAAGCTCTATTCGCCTTCTTTCAGATTCTGAGGCACCTGTAAGGTTAATTTCTGTTTCGGGAAGTTGATCCATCTGGGCGGGAGTTAACTCTTGCTCTTCTTCGCTAACTGTGGCAGTTCGGCGGGAAGTCTCATAGCGCATCGATACACCGGGTAGGGCAATAACAGATAAAAAAATTAACGTTAATACAAAAAATAGCTGGTCTCTATTCACCGCAAGATCCCTCCCCTGCTATCGATTAGAGTCCTGATTACCAGCCTGTTTCCCTAACGTCTCCAGTCTCTTCTTCGCTTTCAGCGTCCCAATCATGAAATTCCTCCGGGCGGCTATAGGGGATCGCTTCAAGTTCTCGACCGTCAGTTCGAAAAATTACAGAGCCATCTGTGTCGGTAAAAAATAAACGATCAATCGGAAAATGCTGTCGGTATTCCTCCAGCGTGCTTTCCACTCCATCAGCAACAAAACGGGGTTCAATTTCAATATAAGTGGAGGAAGAAAAGACTACGTAATCCGGATCAACAGCATCCAGAAAACTACTGTTAAAACTAGCATCACCGGCGCCACTGGCCGGCACAGACATTACATTGTTATCAACGTAAAGGTCCTGCATGGCCATTATCTCTTCCTGGGCTTCACGTTCTATATCTCCGGGCAAAAGAAAGGAAACGTCACCATACTGGATTTGAAAGACTATAGATTGATTGGCCGCTCCATCTTCATTGTAATCAGGCTGTGGAGGAGGATTTAAGGCATAAATCTCCAGGTCCACATCTCCATGTGGATAGGAGTTACGTTCCGCATAGACGCGCCGGCCGCGCTCGGCCCGCTCATAAGGGATCCTGTTTCTTTGAAGCTGTTTCCACCAGCGCTCCCAGTTGCCATAGTAATCATTTTGAAACCAATCGGCATTCTGATACTGTGAGTAATGGTCATCCTGAAGAGCCTGGACGAAACGTCCCCTTGTCAATTCTTCATTGGGAGGGGCTAAAATTTCCTCTGCAAAAGGTCCCATTGCCCTGTCGATGACGAAGTGTTCAGCAATATATGCCATACCGCCACTGCGACGCGGATGAGCTGACTGCAAAGCTAGCAAATCTAACGTTTTAACACCATGATTTAGGAAAAATTTAGAAACCGTTTCCCGCCCCTCATCACGCCGGTCCGCTCGGTTGTCTCGATCATGCCAGTCCCACTTGCGACTGCCGGCGTTAAATAAAAAATTGCTTCCAGCCGGGGTACGCAGGGCTATTGCTTCACCATAGCCAACATCAATAAAAGTTAATTCTAACTTGTCCGGATTTTGATGAAATCTGAAAGAGGCCAGGAAAACTAAAACTATGACTAATCCAATAAAACTGGCAACAGCGGTTGAAGGAGACATCGGAGCGACGTCAAAGAGCTTATCTGACAACCAGAACCAAAACCGTTTTAAAAGCCCGTAAACAGAATCCCACCAAATAAATACAGCCAACCCCCCGTAAAAAACAAGCAGGTGCCAGAAAGTAAAAGCGCGTACTGCCGGGTAA
The DNA here is from genome assembly GCA_003554945.1 of bacterium. Classification (GTDB taxonomy): domain Bacteria; phylum T1Sed10-126; class T1Sed10-126; order T1Sed10-126; family T1Sed10-126; genus T1Sed10-126. Next base: position 18,048 of record PWHN01000040.1, on the reverse strand, counting down.
GGAAATATTTCGACAGCTATGTGTGACACCCAGAGAAATAGAGTCACTGCAAGATAGTTGCCGGCATTTAAGACCAGCGCAAGCCAGAGACCAATCGTCGGTATTAACCCTAACAAGCCGGCAAAAAGTCCCAGGGGGACAACCACACTGACCAGTGGGATAGCTGCAAAATTAGCAAATATACCAGCGAAAGGATACTCCTGGAAGTAATAGGCGCTAAGGGGTAGCATCATTCCAATTTGGATGGCAAACTGCATAGCTATAAAACTGCGCAGGGGACCGGGAACATCGAGGAAACCGATACCACCAGCGATAATATGCTGCCGATCAATCTTGGCAGCATACCAGAACGCAAGCGCCCAGAAAGCAATATATGGCATGTAGACATACCAGGTAAGGAAAGTGTTCCAGTAAAAGACCAGCAACAGAACCGTCAACGTTGCAACAATCCAGAAAAGAATAAAACTCAGTCCACTAAGCTTCTGCAAAATTTGGTCCACCGGCCCGGAGATCAGAGCCAGACATAACACAGCAGCAAAAGAAAGCGTAAAGGAAGCCTCAAAGACATAACGTGGACTGAACAGTAATATTAATAAGGCTGCCACAGACACCCCAACCAGTACAGAGTTACGCAACCCCTGGTCTAAAAAGGCAAAAGCAAGTAACATCAGACTTGTCATTATAGCAGCCCGAACCGTGGCCGGCCGCGCCCCCGTGATTATTGTAAATATTACCAACGAAGCGATAATTAGCGGTACATAAAACTTGGCCGGAATACGTAAACCGGCGAAAAGTGCCCAAAAAGCAGCAGCTATTACACCGACGTGAAGCCCCGACACGGCAAGAACGTGCATCGTTCCAGCGCCCCGAAACTCTGTGTCTATTTTCCTTGCCTCCTCCGGCGGCTCCATAAACGGTGTCGTCGTGTAGTCAAGCCCTTCCCGCAAACCAAGAGTGGCCCCCCCCAGAAATGCCGATTGTGGATAGGGCATAGTTAGCTTTATAACTTTGAGCATCTCTTCCTGCAGGGCTAAAGACCAGCTTACAACGGGATTTCCACCTTCGTCATCTATAATTTCTACTGTCTGTGGCGTCCACATGGTTCCAAACATGCCCATATTATTTAAAAAATCTTTGTAACTGAACCCCCTGGGAACTGTGCGATCCATTGGTTCCCCCAGCTCGCCAGAAACTCGTAATTTATGGCCATAAACCTGGTTTTGGGCAAAATAATCGTAATCATAATCACCCCAGGGTCTTACCTGAACTAATATATCTCCACCACTCACCTCATATTCGGTTTCCATTGCGGGGGTTTCCCAGACGCGCTCCGGACGAATCCTGAGCCTGGTTCTATCCTCATAAATTTCGGGTGCGGCTACTACTCGCCCCTCGACTACCCGGTGGTCTTCCCTGGTCTCCGATAGATACTCCGTTATATGACCGGGAAAAAGCTCACCAAGGCTTAGGGAGTAACGGCCCTGACCGATAAGGAAGGCTGTCAGGATTAGAAAACAATAGAAAATAATTCGCAGGTAAAAAGCGCTCTTTGCGGGTAGGGATTTGTTTCTTTCAAACCAAAAAATACCTAGTGTGATAATTGCCAGGACTATAACAACAGGCCAAAAAGTGGCATGCCCCTGAGGATAAATTGGGTAAAATACACCAAACGCTATGCCCAGTATAAAGGAGTATGTAAAAATCATTAACAGGCTGAGAAAAAAATCACGATCCATTTGCTATCGACCGCCTCGTTTGGCTAATCAGGTAATCAAACTAACGTTAAGGCAAAGGCTGACCGGGGACAACCGGTTCAATAGAGGAGTAGTAGTCTCGATTCATTTCAGCTAGCTCCTCAAATCTGTACCAGTCGTTTACCAGCAATACAACCAGACCAAGAAGGAAGGCCCCAACAATCATACCTACGAGCCAGAGTATCTGGTCATCACTCATCTGCTTCGCCTCCAAAAAAGAAACTAATCTCTCTTCGCGCACTCTCAGGAGAATCCGAGCCGTGAATAATATTTTGCGGTGAACCGGTGCCAAACTCACCCCGGATGGTCCCGGGTGCGGCTTCGCGCGGAACTGTCGCCCCCATCAATTTACGAAGTCTGCCAATTGCATTAACTCCTTCAACTACAGCAGCAACAATTGGACCGGAGATCATGAAATCAATCAAACGGTCGTAAAATGATTTACCCGCGTGTTCAGCATAAAACTCGCGAGCCTCTTCTCCCGTAAGGCTGAACAACTTAAGTCTCTGGATCTTCATCCCATCTCTTTCAATTCTATTTAACACTTCTCCAATTAAATTAGCTTTGACTGCATCGGGTTTCAATAAAATCAACGTCGATTCCAACTTTGCTATTCCTCCTATTATGAGTTATTGCCCTACGTTAAATGATAACAAACTTCACTTGTTTTTTCTAAGTTTCTTGAACTCAAAGGCATGTTTTACAATATTCCCCGCCAGCTGGGTAATTAGTCGCATCTTCAGCTTGTCTTTATTGCCCATTCGAGCCCCCGATTTCTTCTCCGTCGCCCTCACAACTCCGATAGTCTGTCCAGAAGCCCGCAACGCCGCTGCTACGCCGGCTCCCGGGCGCGGTTTATCCAGTATGTTAGCCTGTCCCAACTCAGCTATTGTTCCTATCTCCCCGGTTCCGATCTCTATTTTTATGTTGTTCAATCGATTGCGATCCATCCATTCCCCCTCTTTCATTCCCATCTGACCAACTAAGACGTTAGAATCTTCAGTTGACACAAGAAAGATAACAACCTGTTTAACACTGAGTAACTTCACAACGGAATTGACCAGATAGCGCAACGTTTCAACAGGTTCCATAGTTGCGTTGATCCGTTTTCCAAAATCAATAATCTGGAAAAATTCGTCCGAATTTAGAGGTTGTGACTTAATTTTTCGTTCGAGTTTGTTTAGCTTATCCTTGTATTTCTGTTCTGTTTCGTTTCTTACCAGGCTAACGTGATTTCTTATCTCATCCCGCCAGCTCTGTGAAACAAATATAAATATCAAGATCAATATCAGCAGGATGACAAAACCGGTAATAAAGACGCGACTTCGATAAGTTGCCCAATCAACGGTTAATGGTTCCGGTAGATAGCCTATTTTTATTAAACCCGTCCTGTCCCCATGCAATTCAACTGGAACATCAAGCTCATAAAATGAAAAAGTCCCCAGCTCATCGTCCTCAAATTCAACCCATTGTTCTCCGGGGAACAACAGCCCCTCCTCGCGATCGCGCAATCTCTCCTCATTGACCCAGCTACGGACTTCTGAATCCAAATTTTCGTTTATGTCACTGACAAATAGACGGCCTCGATCGTCCAGAAAACCAACGTAAGCGATACTAAACTCATCGCCCGCTTCAGCGAGTTGATTCACAGCTGTGTTAAGAGTGGAGTAGTCCAGCGACAGGAAAGGGTCCACCAATGCGCGGGCCAATACCGCGGGCAGCTTTTCGTAATGCTCCTGGTGAGCTCTTTCAACCAATCCTGACCCCCACCAGAGCACAGCAAAAGTAAAAATTAGAAAAGCAATCAATACCGCGACAACAATATAATTGCGTATTTTATCTACCAGCGCAGATTCCATATAACTATGACTCCCAACCCGGTCGGCTAAGCCCGGTTAAAATTGATCAAGGTCCGGCAACTGCTCCCGCCGGTCATTATTCAATTCATCTTCTTCAAGATCATCCAGCTCTTCAAGTTCCTCTCCCACTTCTTCCCGGTCTGGTTCCGGCGGTTCAAAATCTCTCCTATCAAGTGCCGGAGAAGTTATAGTAAACATCGGCTCCAGGTATTCATCGTAGAAATCCGGATCAACTCCGTGCTCGATTAATAGTTTCCGTGGAGTTTCCAGTTCTCGAAACATTTCAATTTCTCGACGTTTTTCAATCAAAGCGTGAGCAGCATCAGGATCGATATTTTTAATGTTCATGAGATCGTCAGCAGAAATTGTGTTTATATCCACTTCTAATTTTACTTCATGGGCCAACAATTCACTCAACAACCTATTATCGATAGCCGGCACTCTTAAGACGTCATCAAGACTTAAAAAAGGTCCTACTTCTTCCCTGAAGTCTATAATTTGGCGGGCAATTCGCTCGCGCTCCTCCTCTGACTCAGCCAAGCCCTCAAATCGGGAAATACGATGTACCCCGTCAACATTCAGATTAATTGGAACCGGTGTGATCTGATGCAACTGATCGCTAACCATCCTGGTTGTGCGCTCAGCCTCCGATGGATCTTCTATGACATGGGGGGTGAGAAATAATATAAGTTCATTTTTATTTACGGTCTCAGAGGTACTTCTGAATAAATTTCCGAATACTGGAATTTCACGTAGAAGCGGAACCCCTTGCTCTTCAATTATTACCTCATCTTCAATCAGCCCCCCTAATACCACAGTATGACCGTCCCGAACTAAAACTGTGTTCTGGAGGCTGCGCTCCTCCGTTCTTACCCCCTCTCCGCCTGGAGCTTCATCATCTTTGGTCATGAGAAGATCTAAACGGACAAACCTGTCCCTTGTAATAGTCGGCGTTACCGTCAGTTCAATCAGTGCTTGAACATCTAACCAGGTAATTTCCCGATCATCAGGCGGCCCTACACGCTGTGGAACTCGGTCAACAGTTCCATATTTAAAAGAAGCTTCTCGATTATTAATTGCAGATATCTGAGGTTTTGCCATAACTTCAGCCTCTCGTTCGCGCTCCAAAAAACTTAAAATACCTTCAAACTGATCCCTTCGTAAAATAGCTGTAAACTCACTGCCATCAAATCCCACACTTGTTTGTTCTAACAAATCTCCGTCCTCTAATACTCCCCCTTCGTCATCGAAAATCCACTCCGTCCCAAACTCTTCTCCCTCGCTCATAGTATATTCGAGAATAATTCCTTCGATAAAAACCTGGCGCTGCCATTGATCAAGTTGTTCAATTAAATTTTCTACTTGGGACACAATATTTTCCGGAGCTGAATAAATGATTGTATTTGTGGGTTCATCAGCAGAAAAAGAAACAGTAAAGTCAGCGTGGTCGCCGGCGTCTTGTAGAGTTTCCACAATCTCCTCGGCACGAGTGTTTCGTAACTGAAAGACATTTGTAACAAATTGCGGCGAATCCACTTCCTGGATCAGCTCACGGTAATACTCAATATTATCTTTAGGGATCAAAATTGAAAATCGCCGGTCTCCCTCGTAGAGAATACGCCCTATATTTCGATCGTCAAGTTCGCTGGCCAGGTCAGAAGCGTCAACAAAACGAGGCGAATAGGTAAGAACTTCATGTTCAACAGTTGCCATTTCTTCCAGTTTTTCAAGCAGCCGGCGTATAAACCTGGCTTCATTTTGAGAAACCACCAGCACCAGCAGGTCCTCTTCCGCGTATAGAACCCGGGGACGCTCTTCCAGGTCATCATCATAAAACTCGTGCATATCCGCGTAATAATCTTCCAGGTCGTCCCCCAGTTGATCCGGTTCTACCTGCCTGGGAGTGTAAGTGATTATCTCACGACCGTCGTCAACATCGATGTCACGGTCAATCTCATCAATGAATTCCTGCAACCGGTCAAGATAGGCTCCCTCAGTTGAGGAGAGAAGAAAAGCTCCCTGGTCGGGAAGCGTTGTCTGAATGGTAATCCCACCCATCCTGTCAATAAGAGAAGCTGCCTCGTCAAAATGAATGTTATGCACACTAACCCAGCGCCAGTGACGGTCATCAATATATTCTCCCGGGCGCCGTTTTAAGGCTTCCATCATTTCTATCGCAATCTCCTGGATTTCGGGGGGAGCAAAAACGAGAATGCTTTCCAGAGTTTCAACCGGTATAATTGTCACCTGATTAAGCAAGTCCTCAATTTCACGTTCAATACGTAATTCTTCCAGGTCGGCAGGGTCTTCGATGTCGACATCAACGTCTATTTCGTCAAGATCAATCGCCTGCCCTCCTAGTATTGTCGTAATCTGGTTGGCGATTTGATCGACGTCATAACCCTCCATTTCAACGATTTGAAAGTGATCGCTTATTACCCCGGGAGCATCCAGTGTATCAAGTAACTGCTCAATTTGAGAAAGCAGAGTGGGATCACTGTAAATCAGAAGTGAATTAGTTGCCTCATTCGGTACGATGTTGCCGCGACCGGTCGGCAGAAGCTCTTCGATTTCATCTCGGAGGCGCTGCGGGTCACGGTATTGTAATCTGATAACTGTTACCTCAAAACGTTCATCCGGCTGATCTATACCCTCAATAACTTTTTTGAGCTGACGCTGGTTGCGGGCATAATCAGTGATAACGATAGCATTTCGACGATCATCCGAAAAGATAGAAGACTGTTCAGACATCAGAGCAGCCTGTAAATCACCCGCCAGATCTCCCGGTTCATCAAGAAAAGCAAGCGGATACTTAACAGTTATCATATTACTGCCCGGATGAAGTTCCACTTCCTCGGGATCGACCACCGGCGCTCCTTCGCGCCTTACTTGACCGGGAGAGACTATTCTAATTATATTTCCGTCGCTGACGCGAGCCAAATTATGCATAGCGAGGACTGTGTCAAGCGCACGCAGAGCTGAAACCTCGTCAAGATTTATAACCACTTCCATATCTGCCAGCGGACGACCGTCCACCTCAGGAGGAATTACGATGTTCCAACCGGCCGCGAAAGAAATGGAATTAATCACGTGCTCCAGGTTCACCGGACCAGGAAATTTTAAATCTATCATCTTAGTCCGCGACCAGAGGTTAAATTCAACTGTTAGCCCTTCTTCTGTCTGGGCGGTAATACGGACTGTTCTCTTGTCGCTGGGTACTCGATATGAATCAACCACCGCCCGTCCGTCCGAACCGGTTGTTAGTTTTGTTTCTATCGTTTCAGGAGCTAAGTCGTCGCGTGAGCGATCAATTAAAAAGGCTCCTTTACCAGATTTATCCACAAAATGTACCCTTACACCCGGCACAGGATTCCCATATTGATCCCGAGCTTCCACCTTAAGCGGTTCACGCAGAGCAGACCCCATCTGTGCCTCCTGCTGATCACCGGATATCTTAACTAATTCAACCGGCTCGCTGGGGTTGACTGTCAGGTTAAAATATTTGCTCAACTCAAGTTCGGGTATGTGAGCCTTGATCACAACAGGCCCGGCCTGTTCTTTGGCTTCAAATTTCAGTTCCGCCCGCCCCTGTTCATCTGTCTTGATCTCATACTTTTCGCTGAATTGTCTCTCCTCTTCACCCAGCAACCCCTTTCCCTCAATAACTTCAAAAACGACGGTTTTTTCATTCAAAGACTCTCCGTCTTCGTCTCGCACTTCAACCGCCAGGGGTTCGGGGGCCTCTTCAGTTACTTTTAACTCCTGATCAGCACCACTAATAGCCTTAATTTGTTCTTTTACTTCTTCCGGCAACTCTTCCAACGGGGTATCCGGATCAACAACTGTTGGTTCAACTTCAGGTGGCTCTTCTTCCTCATCATAAATATCTACAATAATTTTGTTCCCGGGGCTGACCCGATAAATTTCATAATTGTCTACCCACTCGTCAAGATCTACAACAATTCTGGTCGTTTTAACGGGTTCAACCCGATACTGGCTGTGTCGAATACGGCGAACGTTATGCATTCCAACGCTGAGCGGTGACTCGGGAAGATCAGGAATCGTGTTGGGAATGTCAATCACTATCATCGCGGGGTTGAATATTCGAGAAGTTAAGTAGTTTACCCCCCCGGTTGCTTCAATTGTTACCCTGGCAAAATCATCAAAAGATTCTACTTCCACCCCTCGTATAACTTCCATACCCGTGGGTGGAGATACCGGTTCCTCGGTATAAAATCTTTTTGTTTCTTTTGATTCGTCCTCTTCTAATTCTTCAGCTTCTCGTTCCTCACTTTCAACTCCATCCAATTCGTCTTCTTCCAGGGGATCAAATTCCGGGACAGCATCAGTGTCCAGGTCCTCTGCCTCTATTTCCGCTAGGGGCTCACCAACAACCTCTACCTCTGAGGTATCATAAGCCATGGCTTCCCCTTCCACTGACTCTATATCATCAACCTCTTCGGGGACTGACTCCCTTTCATCAGGTAGTGAGGTTTCTTCCTCATCGGCCTCTTCTTCAACTTCAGTCGCCGGTTCCTCTTGCTCGGCGGAAAAATCAAAGTCCCCGGTTCTGCTTTCTGAGGTGTCGCCAGACCGAACATCTTCTTCACTGGTCTGGTATTGATCTGGATTTCCTCCTAGATCTTTATAAAAATCACGAGCCCGGGGTTCATCAGGATTTTGACGCAGAATTTCCGCAAACATATCACGCGCCTGCTCGTCGTTTCCCTGGACATATTCATTGATGGCTTCTGATATTCCGGGAGACGTCGAAGCAACAGGAACGCTAATAAAACTCAGCACAAAAGCGGCAAGCAAAAGAGTTACGCCTGCCTTATGCCGGCACTTCCTCCATGAAATTCGGCTGCGTTTAAGTGGCATTGTAGAGTTACCCTTTCTTTTGTTTATTGTCCCAGTACTTCTTTGATACGGTCGAGTCTGTGTTTTAATCTGGTTGCATATGGATCGTCCGGGTTGTCTTCAAGATAAGAGTCCAACTCCCCGGCGGCGGCAGAGTAGTCCTGCTCCTCTATAAGTTGCTGCACACGGTTCAGGGTAGGTTCATCACGAACAACTCTATTTAATTCTAACACTGCAAGATTTGACCGGAGAGCTTTATCGACTTGAATTTCTTCGCGTGGAAAAATCCTCAGGACAGCCCGCGGTAGCGGCGCTTGCCCTATCTGCCGGCGTTCAAATCTTTTGACAAACCAGTTGCTAAAAGATTGAACGCTTGGCTCAGTTGCCAGCTGCGCCGGTCGAAAGCTTATATCCACCTGATTACTGCCTTCCTTTTCATCAATCGACGCCGTCGCCCGCCCTGTAAATACCACGCGCAGTTCGGCACTATCGGGGCGACGCGAGACGTAAGCGCGGGAAACGTTTGGAACTTCCGGTTCCCTATCCAGCAAATCAGCTTCTATATCTATTTCACCGGTCCGAGAATAAATAGCATAAATTTCTGCCTCACCGTTATCAAACAACTCCGGTAGAACCTCTCGTGGAGCCAGGCGATCTCTACCACTTGTGCGAAGTCGCAGACCAGAAAAATCAGACGGCAGTGTCTCTACCCTGTTGCCATATTCATCATAAATTATTAGTCGAACGGAAAAATCACGGCCGGCAACAACCCGTTCTGGGGCCTGCACTTCAATTTCTTCAGGTGCCGCGGAAACAATGTTAAATTTATCCGATAGATTTTCCAGGTCGCCGGCCCGCGCCGCCAGTTGAAGTTCACCCGCTTCATAGTATTCAAGCGAGGCTTCCGCCTCACCATCAGTAAAGTCTTCAGTCGTCAGCCGTGTCAACTCCTCTTCTTCCGGCAGCGCCCAGATTTCTACTTCTTCCTCAAAATCTCCTACCTCCTCAACCCTGTTTCCATACAGATCTTCTGCTGTTAAACGAAGCGGGAAGGACTGCCCCGCGGCCACCTCTCCAGGCGTTTCAAGATACAAACGAGCCAGGTCATCGGGACGCACACTAATCGGCGCTGAACTGCCAAGAACTCTATCCCGGTGATCCTGTACCTCAAACTTCATCACTTCAGCAACAAAATACTGCACATCCACTACAAATGCCGGGGCACGCAATTGATCAGCGGTTATTTGGGCGGGGAAAACTTCACCATGCCCTGTCGATTCTATAGTTAAGGGAGCGATATCTTCTGGTACCTGCTGAAGTGGATTACCAAACCTGTCCAGCAATTGAATTGAGACACGGAGCGCTTCACCGGCTCTTGACTGACCCGGAGTCCTGACGGCAACTCGGTGAAATTCCGCCGGCGTAATTTCAACCGGACTGCTCCACCGTTCGAGGTCATATTCATAAAATTCTACGTATATCTTCGAGTTCTCCGCCTTATCACTCCTGAATTTGGCCTCATAAGTGCCATCAATAAATCGGGTCGGCGATATCTCCTTGTCCGCTACGTCGGCTAAATTTTCTGGAGAAATTAGAACTTCACCGGCCAGGTGAGCCGGATCTTCAATTAAATTACCATAGCTGTCATAAAGCGAAAGCTTTACATTGAAGGTCTCTCCCGCTTTTGCTGTTTCTGGTGTCTCCACCGTTATTTCTCCTGGTGCGGCCGGGACAATTCTTATCCTTTCGCTTTCAACTGCAACTTCTTCATCATGAGTTTTTACTTCCAGCCGCGTTGACCGAGCTTCTGTGTCACTAAATACCACCTCTGCATGACCATCCTCAAATAACGCCGGGCCAACCTCCCGTTCTCTTCCCGGACGATCGATACTCTGAATTATAAGAGTGTCTCCCACTTCAGCATAACGGCGGATGCGATTGCCAAAACCGTCGTAGGCTGTCAAATGAACGTCGAATTCTTCCCCTGCTGTTGCTTCCCGGGGAACTCTTACTTCAATATCGGCTATTTCTCCTGCCTCGGCTCTCATCCTTGTGCTGCGCGCTTCGACAGCTCTTTCTCTATCTTCAACCAGAATCCTGAACGTCTCGGCGCGGTCATAGACCAATTCAGTGAATACAACACCGTCTTCAAATTCTTCCGGACTTAATCGAGCCGGTTCAACACTGCCTTCCCCCGTCGAGTGAAGATCTACTCCCGCTCCCACCTGGTCATAGTTTTCAATTATATTACCAAACCTGTCCCGGGCTTCAATTGCAATTCTAAAGGAGCGTCCCGCTGCAACCGTTTCAGGAACTGAAACCACAAACTCAGCAAGAGCTCCCGGTAAAATATTAATCGGATCGCTCTGTTCTCTAATTTCTCGAACTTCATCCTCAACAATTAACTCAATATTTTCTGCAACCCGGTATTGTATATCAAATTCAACCTCACCATCACTAATCTCCATCGCCGGGATAAACTCCGGCGTTGGATTTTCCTGACCGGTTGTCCGCAGGCTCAGACCGTTGGTCATCTCATGATATCTTTTTACTCGATTTCCGTGGCGATCAAGTATTTTGATTCTAACTGGAAAGTCTTCACCGGCTCGTACAGTATCGGCTGTATCAACCGAAAAAACCGCTGGCGGGCCTGAAGCAACACGAATAGACTCCGACCGACCGGTGGCCACGCGGTCCACTTCACTAGCCTTTATCCTGATTTCCTCTGCCTTATCATACTGGATGGAAAGGGTAAGCCGGCCGTCAGTAAATTCCTCTGAGGCAACGCTCGACGGCTGCAACTCTCCAGGACCGTCGGCCGATAATTCTATTTCTCTTTCCATCTCGTCATAATCCTCAACCGAATTTCCTTCAGCGTCGACAACGGTCAATCTGAGAGAAAAATCCTCGCCGGCTTGCGCTGTTGGTGGCGCATCCACAATAATTTCCTCCGGTTCGCCGGGGGTCACAACCACAGCAGAGACGGGATCCGGAAAAACTGCACAGAACACGACTGCAGTTATTAAATAGAGTGGTAAAACAAGTGATATTAAAAGGCGTTTATCAGGATTCATGCTTTATCTCCTTGGACATCCATTATTACAGGCGATGCCAAATTTACTGTATTAAACAAGAGAACCTCCAAAATTGCAAGCGTTCTGTGATATTTATCACTTCTAAAGAGCTCTCCCTCATCATTAGTAGACAGTGATATATTCTTTCAAATCTTCCCAGGCAGGGGTTGGAAACTCCAGCACGGTATCTTTATACCCGGGCCCGGTTAAGATAACTGCAGTATCACTTATGTTTTTTACACTGATATCGGTTGGACCTATAGTATCGCCTTCCAGTGAGGTAAATTTTTCTTCATCCTCGATACTTCGCATAAACACGGCCCGATGCACATTGTCGAGGAAAATTCGACCACGAACCTCAAAACCCTCAATCGGTAACAGCTCCTCTTCTTTTTCTTCTTCAGGATCTTCTTCTATTTCATCGGGGTCGTCCGGGTCGTCAGGTTCCTCGTCTTCTTCTTCTACTGCAACTTCAACAACTCGCATGTCTTCCGCGGCAATCAAGCCACGTTCCCTTCTTTCGGCCAGGGAAATAAATAAATCAGTCCCTGCTAATTCTGCGTATCTTTCCGGAAAATCTGCTTCTTCTATATCCTCCGCCGGTTCAAGCTCTATTTCATCTTCTATATCTTCAAGCGCTTCCAATTCCGCCATCTGTTCTGAATAATCTACAGTTGGATCGATATTATAGCGTTCATAAAGGTCCTCGTGAGCAGTATAAATACGAAATAGATAAAATCCGGCAACAAAGTTTAACACCACCAGTATAGCGGCACCCGCCATTATGAGATCAACTTTTTCGTTAACCTGCTTCCAGAGCTCTTTGATATCCATTTAATCCAGCTCCTCCTCAGCCTCTTCCTCCAGCATGTAGGCGGCCAGTTCCAGACTAACGTCATATGTATCTTGCTCATCGGACGGGGTGATTTCTATCTCAATAATATCAATCAGCCTCTCCATTTCATTAAAACGCCAGAGCATTTGCGATAATTCCCCGATAGTAATGTTTTCAAAAACAGCAATTATTCCCATGCTAACTACTTCGCCTCGCTCTTCAATGGGTCCCTCGTCAAAAGTTATGATATTTCCTGAAGAAATTCCTGAGGCTTCCGCTTCACGTTCCAGAGCTACAATCAATTCCAGAAATTCTCCGCCTTCAGGGAGGCGACGCTGTGCTTCCAACAACTGTTTCTGAATCTCCTCAAATTCTTCAATTAGCTCTTCCAATCCCCGGGCCCGCGCCTGCGCTTCTCGAATCCGCTCAACGTTCTGCTCAATTTCCTCCCCTCGCTCTACATATTCCTCCCAGCCCGGTCCAATGACGTAGTAATACCCAACCACAAGAGCGGCTATTATAAGACCAATAAGCATCACTTTTTCTCGCTGTTCCATCGCTTATCCCTCAAACTTCATCGAAAATCGAAGTACAAAAGGCCGCATATCCAGCTCCTCATCCCCCACCACAAAAACCTCACGATCCCATTCCAGTCCAATCTCTTCTTCAACGTAATCCAGCTCTTCGATCCAATTACGAATTGTTGTAATATCTTCATACTCCACTGTAACACCTTCAACTGTCAATTCTCCTTCGGAATATCGAAATGAATCAAACCAGGTATGACTGGCCATCGGTAACCCTTCGTGGGGATCAGTCAGCATACTCAACTGAAGCAGAAAATCTAATATTCTTGCTCGATCCTGCTCCAGTTCTTCGATTACCATTAGACGCTGTTCAATCCGGTCACGATCACTCTCCAGTTCATCCTTTCGGTTAATAATCGGTTCAAGTTCCCCGTATACTTCAAGCGACTGTTCATACACCTGACGCCGATTTTCATACTGTAAGTATGCAGTCGCTGCTAACATAAGAACAAAAACTGCAGCTAACACACCAAGAACAGATAATTTCTTTTTTCTCTCGCGAGCCAGTCGCTGCTGTATAAATTCGTCCGGCACCAGATTGAAATTAAGTTTAGAGAGTCCTTTGGTTGTACGTAACTGTAACCCCGCTGCCACGAGATTTTCAAATATCTGTCCCTCTTCTACCCCCTCTATAGCTTCAGAAGCTTCCAGACGTCGAACCGGATAGTCCAATCTGTCGGCTATGAATTCCGGCAGATTTTTTAGCTTTGCAGTTCCACCTGCCAGTATAATTTCTGATATTTCATCTCCGCCCAGCTCCGAGCTGAAATAATCAAAGGTATGCCTTAACTCCCCCACCAACCTGTCCATCTTAGGTTTGATCGCTTCACCTACCGCTGCTGCCTTTTCTTCGTTTTGCGACTCTTCCGGCTCCTCTGCAGCAGCGGCCGCTCCCAGGCTTAAACCGCCACCCATAAGTTCATCATCGTCTTCAGCCTCGTCGTCCTCCTCTTCCTCGGCATCTCCCAACATTCCCCCCCCCAGGTCCAACCCACTGTTGTCCTTCTCTGTTTTATCCTGTTCCGGCGACGGTTCTGACTCCCCCTCAGTGGAATCTTCTTTTGATGCTGGTTTCCTTGGTTGACCCAGATTCGGAGTCTCCCCGGATTCCTCAGTAGCGTCGTCCTTCTCCGCCTCCAATTGTGCCGTGTCAAGTTTAAGTTCTTCAGCATCCTCGGACGGTGCTGGTGGCTCTTCTTTATCCTCGGCTTCTGGGCCTCCTTTTTTCTCCGGTTCTTTAGTTTTTTCTTCGCCGACAGCGTCTGGTGGTGGCGGAGGCCCCTCCTCCTCTTCAGCCTCTGTTTTTTCCTCTTCCTCTTCGCTTTGCGAGGGTTCTCGCGGTATCCCCAGGTTCAGGCCTTCGAGGCTATCCTCTTCCTCTTCTTCCTCAACAGGTTCTTCCTTTTCTTCTCCCGTTTCTGCACCGGCCGCTGTTTTTTCTTCATCTTCTGGTGAAGGCCCGGGTGGCGGGGGTGGTTCCGGAGGAGCTTCTTCCTCCTCGTCCGGCTCCTCCTCACCAGGGGAAGCCGGGACTCCAAGTTCTAACCCGCCCAGCCCTCCCTCTTCTTCGGCAGCTTCAGCTTCCTTTTCTTCGACAGGCGGGGCTGGCGGTTCATCTTCGCCGGGGGGCGGTGGGGGAGCTTCTTCCTCTTTTTCTGCGGCTCCCGATGGCGGAGGAGGTTCCGCGGCCTCCGGGGGCGCTTCCTCATCCGGTTCCTCTACTTCTTCCGCACCCTGCTCACGCTCAGCGGCCATTTGCTCAAGAGCATCCATACCTGAAGTTCCAGGGGTTTCAGCATCTGAATCGCCTTCAAGCGGAACATGTCCCAGCTCATGTTTTAGCTTTCTTGCTTCCTCAGGTTCAACTTCCAATCTTTTTTCAATAGCCTGATCAAGAGAACCTCCAGCAACTGACGCCGAACGAGCAAAATATAACGTCTCCCCCTCAAAAACCATTATATCGGTATTGCCGTGACCAATATCAACAAGTGCCTGGGGCTTTGTGTCATCGCTATTGGTCTCTGCCCACATATGCGTATACAAATTAAACAGTGCAAATACAGTAACATCTACAACTTCAGGAGCTAATCCTGAACGGTGGATTATTTCCAGATGATTGTTCAAATTGTCCTCTTTGATAGCTGCAAGGATAATCTCATAACCGTCTTCCGAACTGGAAATAACATGATGATCCATTACAACCTGGTCGAGTGGGAAAGGAATGTGGCTTTCGGCTTCGTAACCGATCACCTTGGCCATCCGGTCCTCCGGCATAGAAGGGAGCTCCATGCGCCGGATAATCACGTCGTTGGCGGGAAGGGCAAGCAATACTTTCTGTTTTTCGGGTATACTGTTCCTATCGATAATTTTTTCCAGGGCCTCGATACAGCCATCCACGTATTCTTCGGAGGAAACTTCGAGGAGGGATTCATTGTCCACAAGAGAAAATTGAACGGCATTATCAGAAACCGTCGCCTTACCGGCTTTTAGCGCCGAGGCCCCAAAGTCTATGGCAAGATAGTCGCCACCACCGCCAAATCCTAGCAAACCCATCGTCACAACTCCTGGTTAGTGTCAGATAAAACGATATAATTGCTTATCCTGGTATATCTACTGGTGCATTTGATTGATAGGTTGTTCAAGTAATTGGAATTATTACACTGCAAAAGTGATTTTCTTTTCCACAACAAATAATCTGGCTTCTCTCACCAAGCCGTTCACAAAAATTCTAAACCTTCACCTATTACTTTCCGATATATTGGCACAAAAGTCAAGAAATTTCTCTACTCTGCAGGATTATTTTCCAGTTTATAATGTAAACTCTGGCGCGATATCTCCAGCCGGCGGGCCGCTTCGGACTTATTGCCGTCACACTCTCTGAGGACTGACTCAATGATTGCTGCCTCCAGATTACTTATAACTTGAGGCAAATCATCCCCATACCTTCGCCAGTTTATGCTTTTTATTTCTTCCCCTTCGCCCGATTTACCCGGGCGGGAAGACTGTAGTTCAAGCGGCAAATCAGCTAATTCTATCTCTTCACCTTCAGTTAATACTATTAACCTCTCTAATATATTTCTCAATTCCCGGACATTTCCGGGCCAGCTATATGCCTTCAAAGCTTTCAACGCCGCCTCGGTAAAATTATCAGAATTAACATCCCAGGCCTCGATTCGAGCAAAATAATCGATTAACTCCGGAATGTCTTCAGGATGATTACGCAGCGGCGGCGCCGTAATTTTGATTGTATTCACCCGGTAAAAGAGGTCTCGCCGGAATTTTTTGGCCTCAACAAGCTCGGATAATTCTCTGTTGGTCGCCGCCACCAGGCGCACGTCTACTTCCTTTTTTACTTCCCCACCCAATCGAGTTAAATTACCCTGTTCCAGGACACGCAGCAGCTTAGGCTGGAGCTTCAGGTCCAGCTCGCCTATTTCATCGAGAAAAAGCGTCCCTCCGTCAGCCATCTCTATTTTGCCCTTTTTTTTCTCCTCCGCCCCGGTAAACGCTCCTTTCTCATGGCCAAAGAGTTCGCTCTCCAGCAGTTCAGCAGGAATAGCGGCACAATTTATCGCCATAAACGGAGCACCAAAACGGGGTCCACGACTATGGATGGCGCGGGCAATTAGCTCCTTGCCGGTTCCCGTCTCCCCTTCAATTAATACGTTTGATGTCTCCGGCGCTACTTTGTCAATCAAAGACTGCACTTCCTGCATCACTTCTGACTCGCCGACAAGTTGTTCTCCTTCTAATAATGAACGCTGGCTTTCCCGCAAACCCTCAAGCTGATTTGCACGCTCTAATTGCTCGGCAATACGATTCACTATAATCTGTATTTCATCGCCACCTACCGGCTTCTCAAGATAATCCCAGGCCCCCTGTTTCATTGCCTGAACGGCAGTATCAATACTGCCGTGGCCGGTGATGACAATAACGGGCAGCTCAGTTGATATTTGACGAACTCGCTCAAGCAGTTCTAAGCCACCTACCTCTGGCATCCTTAAATCGGTTATCAGACAGTCTACCCGCGCCTGCTCGACCCATTCCAGGGCTGTCTCCGCAGAGTCGGTAACCTCTGTCTCCTGATCTATTTTATCTGCCAGCAGCTCAGCCAGCGATAAGTCGTCATCAACTATTCCCACACGCACAAGATTTCACCACCCATCATTTCCAGATTTGACCTTCCGCCCACAAAACACCAGCTTAAAGCTCAAAGCCAAAAGCTGAAAGCTAACCCAAATTCATCAAGTGCTCATAATCTTGTTCATGTTCTTGAACTTGACGTCATCCCGGCCTTCGAGCCGGGATCCATCTTGAACTTGACCTTGATTTTCGGTCTTTCGCCTCTTCGCCTGCTCGCAAGCTCGCCTCTTCGAGCATCCCGGCCCCCAGCCCCCAATCCATCTTACGCTCTTGACCAAACGTTCGTCATTGCCCGGCTTGACCGGGCAATCCAGCGACTTTGATGTTGATGTTGATGTTGATCTTGACGTTGCTCTTGATTCTCACGAATTTTCGCCTCTTCGCCTGCTCGCAGGTTCGCCTCTTCGAGCACTCCCGCGCCCCGCGCTCTCACACATACGGTATCGTCAGAGTAACACAGGTCCCCTCCCCCGGTTCTGACTCGACCATCATCCTTCCCCGGTGATTGCGGCAGATTTTTTTGGTCAAAGCCAGGCCGAGCCCCATGCCGTGGTGCTCATCCGGCGCTACTTTCCCATTTATTACCCGCGCCAGCTTTGGTTCCAGACCACCGGCCTTATCCTCAACACTTATACAGATTTCCGGACCAAGTTTTCTGCAATGCAGCAGTATCCTCCCCTCACGACCGCTGCGTTCATAAGCTTCGACGCTATTATCAATCAAATTCTGTAGAGCAATTTTCAACTGCTGAGTATCGACCTTTAACCAGGAAATTCCGGCTCGCGTGACAATTTCAAAATTACTCTCCTGGTCCTGGTATAGCTCGGAAAGAAAACGGGACAAAGGCTGCCAGCGTCTCTCGAACTGCTGCGTCTGAAATATCGTTTCAACCTTCTTTATCGTCTCGGTAAGTTGATCCAGCTCTGCCGGTATTTT
>PWHN01000068.1 GCA_003554945.1 bacterium | reverse complement strand
TAACGGTTGGTGTCGTGCTTGGCGTTCTCTACCCGGATGCGCATGGTTTTACTACAAATATCGCTTATCTTTAGGCGAACCACTTCACCGACACGCAAGCCGCTACCGTAAAGTAAACTTAGAAAAGCTTTGTGTTTGAGGTTGTCGGTTTCATTCAGAATTCTTAAAACGTCTTCTCGAGGAGGGATTAAAGGAAGTTTGGCTTTTCTTTTCATTAAAGGGACCTGTTTGGAGTCCCATTCCCGGTTAAGCACATGGGTGTAGAAAAACTTAATAGCCGAGATGTAGTTGTTGATAGTGCCCGCGGCAAGCCCTTTTTCTTTCTTCAGGTAGAGGATAAATTGCTGAATGTCGTGAAAACTTACTTCTTCTGCGGGCTTGTGTTGCTCCAGGTGTTTTATGAAGGTATCGATACGCCTGTGATAAGATTCCCTGGATGAAGCAGGTGTATCCTTGAGCTCAAAGTAAAGGGATATTTCTTTGTGGTATCTATGCACTACGCTTACCTCCTGATATTTTATTTAATGCACCATAACTTTTAAAAATATCAGTAAGCAGGCGGTGCGCGAATCATTCTTAAAAGTTGCTTTTGGTATGGTTTTGAATAAGGAAGCTGTGGTATAATGGTCATAGAAAAAGTATGTCTCCTTATGGCCGGTTTTGTCGGTCAACTAAACCATACCACAAGGGGCATACTTTTTCATTTCTTTTTTTTTATGTAAGGCATGTTATTAAAAACCATCGCGAAGCGATTTCGTTCTTCCTTGTCACGCTAAATCTAAATGACAAGGAACCGTCCCTTGACACGCTTGCGGGCTTTTTTTCTTCGAAACAGTTTTACGCCTACTAAAACAATTATTATCAAGAATAAAACGGCCAGGACCGGCACCAGAATGGACAATATTGCCATCGCTATGGCGTAGACGGTTTCGACGAGGGAAAGGAGGGGGTTGGCGACGCCACCGGATACGGTAGTAGAACCGGTATGAAGTAAAGCGCTGGTGGCTTTACCGGAGAGGGAAGCGCCCCCACCGGCTATAACGGCCAAAGACCAGGTTAACATGGGGTCAAGATCTACTATTACTGAGGCGGTGATGATAATACCCGCAATTGCGGCTAAAGGAGCACTACACGCACTAACCAGGTTATCTACATAGGGAAAGAAGTAAGCCAGAATCTCAGCTACGGCGGCAATGGCAAAGATGGCCAAGGCCGGGTAAGAGCCTATCCACTCAAAGCCGGAAGAAAGCTCCAAGTAGCCTGCAAGGGAAGCGACGCTCATAATCAAAAAAGGCACAAAAAGCCGAAAGCCCGAGGTAGCACTCAAACCGATCCCGATAAAAAGGCAAATTAGTATTTCCATGGCATACTCCTTTTGGTTAGTCCCCCTCGCGTCGGTTAATTTCCACCTCAGCGTTTTCTATAGTTCCACCCATCTCTTTGACCTCTTTACCTTCTTGTTCTCCCGTCTCCTCCTGTGTTTCCGTTACCAGCTCCTCAGTTGCTGCCGGTGGAAGTTCCTGCCGGTGGATTGAAGTTAAAAAATAAGAAAGGCGGATAAGAATCATTGCCAAAAGAATGCCTATCAGATTAATTGCCACATCAAAGGGATCTCCCACCCGGTCCGGAACCATGGTCTGGTGATATTCGTCTAAAACCGCCACCAACGTGGCACACAGGAAGGTGCACCAAATAGCCCACCGTGGATTCTTAAAATAGTAACGCAACATCAAGAAAAAAGCCATGGCGATGATAAAAAACAAGACTACGTGGGCAATTTTACGCAAAACGTATTCGATTAAAATGGGGTTTTCGCGGGCATAAATCAAGGCGTCTTCCCCCACCGCCATAAAAGGGCCCAGCTCATCAGGAGTACCTACTGGCACCGAAGCTGAAATCTGTTGCGCCAGCAAACTAAAAACAGCATCCAGACTTAGTAAAAATTCATTGATCTGTCCCAACACCGGCACAATTTGCAACCCTGGTATAGAGGATAGATAGTATGTAGTTATTAATAATAAAAAAACAATTAATATAGCTAATCTTTTCATGGAAAAACCTGCCGCATTTCGGAGATTTGACCTTAAGCATACTGTACCCATAAGTATAGCATTGTAGCTGCTCACCTTCAACTTAACTTGCGAATATTAAGAATCTTTTTTAAAAAATTCTTTCGGGAGCGCAAATGTTCCATCTGCTTGCCGGGCTATATCCAAAACGAGGATAATACGTGGGGTGACCAACCACTATTACAGATCTGAAACCAAGTTTTTTTGCCCTCCTGTGCCCCGCTCTAATAAGTTTCCCCCCAACATCTCTACCTTGGTATTCCGGTAAGACGGCAAGCGGCGCCAACACAAGTGATACATAGTTCCCTATCCTGATCCTGGTAAACAGAACGTGCCCTATTATTTTTCCTTTCCACTCTGCCACAAGCGAAAGTTCAGGCACAAAAGCTTCACTTTTTCTTAAGCGATTAACCAAATCTTGTTCATCACCATCCGCATGCTCAGCATGTTCGAAGGCTTCTTTGACCACTTTATAGACGTAATTTTTGTCGTTTTCCTGTTCTTGTCGGACCAAAACTTCCATCCTTTTCTCCACCCTTGTGTGTTGGCCTATTGCTTAATTGAATATTCTAGTTCAGCCGGAGGTGAAATTTTTACCACCGCACCAAAATTTGCGTTGCATGCTTTACGGCATTCATCACACTTTGTGCATTTTTCCTGAATGATTTCTTTTTTGCCGTCCCGGCGGACTTTTATTGCATCGCTGGGGCATCGCTCCAAACAGGCGTTACAAAGCTCCATCGAGGAAGCAAACGCACAGCGGGGACGGTGTATAGAACATAGGCTAATACATCCAATACACGGGTTATTACATTTTTTAAGGTCTACATGGTACCTTATCAGATCGCCGCACACACCTGCAGGACAACGTCCTTCTTCAATATGAGCCAGGTATTCATCTCTGAAATAACGCAAAGTAGTAAGCACCGGATTAGGCGCAGTGCGGCCTAAATTGCACAAGGATCCAAATTTGACATCCTCGGCTAGTGTTTCCAACCTGTTTAAATCCTCCATGGTCCCTTCTCCGCGAGTAATGTGGTTGAGAGATTCGAGCATGTGCTTAGTCCCCAGTCGGCAAAAAGTGCACTTGCCACAAGATTCATGTTGGACAAATTCCAAAAAGTAACGCGCTATAGATACCATGCAATCTTCTTGATCCATAACCACCAGTCCACCTGAGCCCATTATAGCCCCGCTTCATCTAATGATTCAAAATCTATAGGGGTATCCAGGTAAGCTGCCGGAAGGCACCCTCCGGAAGGTCCGCCAATCTGCACAGCTTTGAAGCCTTTGCCGTCGGGGATACCTCCCCCTATCTCGAAGATCAAGGTGCGTAAGGTGGTTCCCATAGGAACTTCCACCAGGCCGGAATGCTTAATTTTCCCGGCAAGAGCGAAAACGGCAGTCCCTGAAGTAGCAAGGGTTCCTATGGATTTAAACCAATCTGCCCCATGATCAAGAATGGCCGGAATAAAAGCAAAAGTTTTAACGTTGTTGAGAAGAGTAGGCTTGCCCCAAAGTCCTGATACGGCCAGTCTAGGGGGTTTGGTACGGGGGATCCCCGCTTTGCCTTCAATAGATCGCGTTAAGGCGGTTGCCTCCCCACAGACAAAGGCACCTGCTCCTGTAAAAATTTCCAGGTCAAATGAAAATGCTGTTCCCAATACGGATTCGCCCAACAAACCTTTCTCCCGGGCTTGCTCTAAAGCTAAGGCCAAGCGTCTTATGGCCAGCTGGTATTCAGATCTAACGTATATATAGCCTTTTTCTGCGCCCACCGCGTAGGC
>PWHN01000032.1 GCA_003554945.1 bacterium | reverse complement strand
GCTGGCGGCTGGGCTTAGAGCTGGCAATAAGCGGCACCCTGGTTGTCTTCGCAGCAGCTTTATTTCTGACTATATATCTTCTAAACCAGCAATTAGGGCTATTACCACAACAGAGCGGCTTCTTAATCGTGCTTCTTTTCGCCGGACTATTGCTCGGGGCGGGTTTGACTTATAACCTAAGAGCCCCGGTCATTTTTAGCTTTTTGTTTGCATTCCCGGCTCCTTTTTTGCTCCCGGACGCCCCTTATCTATTTCTCCTGCTGGCTTACCTGGCTATGTTAAACCTGGTCGCTTTGAAAATATTTTCCCGGCAAAACTGGTTTGAATTTTTACCGCTCTCTCTTTTCGCCACAGCTCTCATCTATTTTTCTTCCCTCCCGCTTGTCCTTGCACCAACCAGGGCAGCGATAATTTTCCTCTGGATGTTAATTCTTTACTTTGGCCACGAGCTTTGCTTGAGAATAAATCTCACCTCCAGTCCTATAAAATTACGGTACTTATTACAACTGTTCAGCCTTGGCAGCCTATTTTATCTCGGGGCCGCTCACCTGGTTTTCCAGCTCAACCCCGACCTGCTGGCTCCGTTCACTTACCTGTTCACATTTATCTACCTGACCTGGGGGTTAGCAACAAATTATTTTCTCACAGAGAAAAAAGAGATACTGGAAACATTTATCTTTACCGGTTTTTTGCTGGTTGGAGTTGGTCTTTACCACCAGTTTTCAAGCCTCACTCTGGTATTAATTTTATTTAGCGGCGCCGTTGTTATCTCCTTGCTTGGCGGACTGCTTAACCTGATCGGACCGGTTATGGCCGGTTTTTCATACTTTTTTGCAGGAACCATCTACTGGCTTGTACGTCTGCTTCCTCAAACACCTCAAGAAGAGGCTCCTTTTAAGCTCTTAACTAATCCCAGGTTTGTAAGTGGACTGGCTCTGGCCATAACTGCTTTCTGCATTGGCGGTATTTTACTCCGCTACTTTAAAAAACAGGACTGGGCCGGTCTTTTTGGCAATTTATTTTTACTGACGGGAATCATCATGCTGTTTCTCCTCGCCCCCTTAAATTTCACTGGCACAACAATAATAGTTGTCTGGGTAATCCTGGCATTTTTATTCGGTTTCTTCCTTTATTCCTACCGCTTCCTTGCCTAACAAGGATATAAAATTTATACTTTTTCAGAAATAATTGCTGGCTGATTCTCCAGCTTTTTTTAAAAGCTGCGTATTTTTATTGGGAGGTAATTTAAATGGCAATTGTATTAACCGAAGAGGATACACTTTCCGCCGAAAGCGAATCGCTGCGCAAGGAGAGCTCCATACTTACCATGATACAATACGGCGAATTAGCCGCTGGCGTTCTGCTGGTCCTCTGGGGGCTGGCATACTGGTTTCTGTATGAAGGTTTTGGCTGGCTAATTTTTGGCGGTATTATGCTTTTTTTGGCAGTCAGCCACTACGTAAAATCAAAACAGAATATTGCCGACGCAGCTCGGTTTGACTACGGTAAATCTGGCGAAGAGTTTGCAACCGAAATACTGGAAAACGATCTGCCGGACAACTGTCTGATTTTAAACGACCTGCAGGCAGAACCTCGAAATCGACCGGCTCAGATGGACCATGTGGTTGTTACTCCGGCCGGTTTATTTGTGATTGAAACAAAAGCCTACAGCGGCACCCTGCAAGGTCACGCCAATGACGAGAAGTGGACCCAGATCAAAGAATACAACGGTAACAGGAAAAAAAATATGCTGACCAACCCGATTCAGCAGAACAAATACCACATTGAAGTGCTGCTTAACTTCATCCGGGACAACGACCTGGCGTTTGCCGAAGAGGACGTCCACAACTATGTCGCCATGGTAAATAAGTATCACACACTGGAAGTGGATGGTGATACCTCAGTAATTAACTTTGCCTGGGTCCTCCCCAAGAAAATAAACCCGCAGCTTCAGCAGATAAAATACAGCGAAGAAGAAATAGCTGAATTTCTGGCTGAATTTAATCTGACACTTCCAGATGAATTTGAAATGAAGCCCGGCAAGCAGAAAAAGAACCGGAAACAGACGCCAGGAAAATCAAAGAAGAAGCAGGATAGTAGACAAAGCAAGGATTCAAAATCAAAAGAGCTTGACCTCGAAGACCTGAAGATGTGAGGACGGAAAGGACCGAGCATGTCTGCTATTTCCCTGATCGCAGCCGTAGATAAGAACTGGTTGCTGGGCAGTGAAATGAAATTACCCTGGCATTTGCCAGCCGAGTTAAAGCTATTTCGAAGGCTAACTTTAAACAAACCGGTGGTCATGGGTCGCAAAACATTTAAAAGCCTGAAAAAACCACTGGAACAAAGAAAAAATATAGTGCTGAGTAACGACGATGACTTTCACCCCCGGGGCTGTCATACTGTTAGTTCCATCGAAGAAGCGTTACAAATTGCAGGAAATAGCAGTGAAATAATGATTATCGGCGGGGCTACCGTGTATCGACAGTTCCTACCACGGGCCGGGAAAATATATCTCTCGGTTATTAACGCTACTTTTGAGGGAGATGTATACTTTCCCGACATAAATATGGAAAACTGGCGACAGGAAATAATTTTAAAAAAACAGCCGGACAAGGAAAACCCGTGGGCTTTTAAAACCTATAAATTCATTAGAAAGGCTGAAAAATGATGATATCCGCAGAAACAATCGGCTTCATAGTCAACAATACTTTTTTGCCGGGTTTCTGGACCATGATAGCCCGCTACAGTCAGGAAGCTTTCGCCTTCTTACTCGCAGTTCTATGGCTGCGCTGGTTGTATGTAAGAAATCATGAAACATGGAAAATCCCGGCCGTGGTTACGCTTGGACAGCTTATCAGCTATCCCGCCAGCGAGCTACTGCAGAATATTTTCCAGAGACTACGGCCCTATCATACAGCAGAGTTCACCCCCTTAACAGGGGCTGAGCCTTACGTCTCTCCGTCGGAAGACTATTCCCTGCCCAGCAACCACGCCGTTGCTACGGCTGTTTTCGCCTACGTTTTCTACCGCTACGGCAATCAGTATACTAAATGGATTGTCATTTTGCTGACCGTCCTGGTTGGAATTTCGCGAGTTATCGTCGGGGTTCACTACCCGCTGGATATAGTTACCGGCTGGTTTGTGGGGGGAGCCTGTGGAATACTGGCTGCTTACCTTGAGGAGAAACTCTATCCCCGGCTAACCTCTATTCTTCCCTTTCCAACTTAATTTCTCGCTCAATCTTTCTCTCTATTGGTAGGATTAAGGCTTCAAGATGATAGCGTGACCTTTTGGCGTGCTTGAACTCACTTAGTTTCTCAAAAAGTTGCTCTATCTGGTCTTCCTCCACCTGGGCCTCAATCACAGAGACGTTACCCGGATGAATTTTCGAACCGAAGTGTTTACCGTCAATGTCCTTGCCCTCCATCATCGGATAAACCACATAATTTTGCACACCCTGTTCGTCGAGAATTTTCTCTATGGCTTCACGGTATTCAAAATGAAAAGTCAGATGCAGTAACTTCATTCTTCACCTCCAAGCATGCAGCGCACCCCCGGCGGATATAGAAACAGAGCTCCCAAAAAGCCGTAGAGAGCCAGAATAACACCGGAATACACAGGATCAATTTTTATAAATATTGTTCCGGCTATTTCAGGGAAAAACCATATAAGTCCGCCAATGAAGAAAAAGAGCACAAAAATAAGCTGGTAGAGGCGGGCAAAACTCTGTCGCCCAATCAGTAAAATATCGAAAACAAGTAATAAAAGCGCAAACACAAGCATGAGAATCATTTCAGCACCGGTCGTGTAATAGACGGCGAAATAAGCCGACCAGAGAGCAAGGACCAGGGTGAGCATCGCGAAAACAAAGCTGAACAATTTCCAGCAGTTACGGGAACAGACGTTAGAAATCTGAGAGAAAAGGGTATAGACGACAGGAATTACAACAAGAGTCAATACAGTAGAAGAGAACATACCACCGGCCACCGCCCAGCCCATTGGCGCCCGCGCTTCCCCCCCCATGCCATAGCCGAGCGCAATTGGCATCATGCCAAGAATTGTGGAAGCGGCGGTCATCAGCACGGGACGGAAACGAACCCGGCCAGCTTCAGCGGCTGCCGCAAACAGATCATGACCGCGCGCACGCAGCACATTAGTGTAGTCCACCAGGAGAATGCCGTTTTTGGTCACCAGTCCAACCAGCATTATTATGCCAATAAAGCTAAATACGTTAAACGTCATGTCAAATAAATAGAGCAATCCAAAAGCCCCGACAGCAGCCAGGGGCAGGGTCATCATTATAGTCAGGGGATGAAGAAAAGATTCAAACTGCGCGGCCATCACAAGATAAACAAATATAATACCAAGAAGCAGTGATTCGGTCAGATATTGAAATGACTCCTCCATCATATCCGCTTCACCGGTCGACTCAAAAGTAAAACCCGGAGGAAGCGTCTCCGCCAGATGTTCCTGCAGTTTACGATTTGCGTCTCCCATGGCAACTCCCGGTGGAGTTGAAGCAGAAATTGTTACAGCGCGACGCCGGTTAAAACGGGCTATCTCGCTCGGCCCGACAGTCTCTTCAGTATGCACCAGATTGGAGAGCGATATCATCTCACCCTCAGGTGAGCGGATGTAAAAGTCTTCCAGCAGCACCGGGACGCTGCGACCTCTTTCATGTGTTTCAGGTATCACCTCGTAACGTTGATGGGCCCGTTCTATCTCTGTAATATCCGTCTGACTGAGTAAATAGCGCATAGTTTGTGAAATCTCACTAATAGTAATCCCATGGCTTGCAGCCAGCT
Organism: bacterium; assembly: GCA_003554945.1. Classification (GTDB taxonomy): domain Bacteria; phylum T1Sed10-126; class T1Sed10-126; order T1Sed10-126; family T1Sed10-126; genus T1Sed10-126. The sequence continues at coordinate 48,858 of PWHN01000032.1, read as the reverse complement.
CGCGATTAAATTCAACCTCTACCTGCGGTAAATCCATGGAGAGGTCGTAATCAACTCCAACAAATTCTTCTTGCTCCCTCATCCATTCAACAATTGCTTCACGCTGCTCGTCCAGCTCATCAAGGTCATCGTGCTGAATTGCCATCTGCAGAGGTGCTTCACCACCTCCCGGTCCTCCCAGTTGTATAGTAAAACCCCGTCCATCGGGGAATTCTTCAATCTTTCGCCGAACTTGATCCATTATAACCTGCTGATGATCTTCACGATCTTCCGGAGCCACAAGATCAACCATGATCATTCCCCGGTTAACCTCGCCTCCGCCACCCCCCATACCAAGACCAATCGCCATGAATACGTGATTAACTTCCGGTAGTGTCTGGAGGTAATCCTCTATTTTTGATGCAAATCTCTCCGTTTCTGGAAGCGTTGCCCCTTGAGGGGTCTCAAACGAGATGGCAAACTCGGCCGCGTCAATATCAGGTTGGAATTCAGTTGATAACCCAGAAAAAAAGTAAATCCCAAGCAGCATAGCGCCAATAGCCAAAAGAACAACCAGCCAGCGGTAAGCAAGGCTCCAATCTAAAAGTTTTTCATATCCAATAGCAAGCAAATCAAGAAATTTATCAATACCTATAGATAGCCTGCTGCGTGACTCAGAATGAGCAAGAAAGCGTGAGCAGAGCATCGGAGTCAGGGTCAAGGCAGTAAAAGTTGAAGCAAATACGGTAACTGCCACAGTTATCCCGAACTGATAGAAAATTCGTCCAATTAATCCCCGGGTCAGGGCAACCGGAATAAAAACCGCTCCCAGGGAAAGGGTGTTAGCGATAGCAGCAAAGGCCACTTCGGTTGTTCCCACCCGGGCTGCGGCTCGGGCATTGGCTCCCTCTTCCAGGTGACGGTAAGAACTTTCAAGAATTACGACAGCATCGTCCACCACAATACCAATAACTAAAATAAGGGCCAGCAACGTAATTACGTTCATACTGAAACCGAAGAAGTAAATCAGGGCAAGCCCGACAGCCAGCGAACTGGGGATTGCTATTGTGGTGATGACAGTCGCGCCCAGCGAGCGCAGGAAGAACATAATGACAAAAAAGACCAGAATCGTGGCGAGCAGAATGGATATTTGCAGGTCAAATATCGACTCGCGAATGAAGCGCGACTGGTCGCTGGCTATTTCGTATTCAAGACCGGCGGGGAGATCTTCCTCAATTTCCTCCATCCGTTCTCGGACCAGGTCGGCGACCTCAACCGTATTTGCTCCCGACTGCTGCACTATTCCCAGACCAACAGCTTGTTCACTGTTAAAGCGGGCTATCTGGCGGTCTGATTCTACGCCGTCACGAGCCTGACCAACGTCACCAATACGAACCGGCTGGCCGTCACGATGATCTATAATAAGATCATTCAACGGTTCCGGTTCATCAAAACGGCCCAGTGTTTTTACTGTGAACTCGCGGCGTTCACTCTCCACACGCCCGGCTGGAATGTCAAGATTATTGGCCTGAATGGTCTGCACGACGTCGTGAACGGTCACCCGGTGGGCGGCCATTTTTTCGTGATCAAGCTCCAACCGTACGGCATAACGCTGTTCCCCACCAATCATAACCCTGCCAACCCCGGACAGAGGCTCTAATCTCTCAACAATGTTTTCATCAGCATAGGTGGAAAGATCTATTGGATCCCAGCGTTCATCGCCGGTCAGTGTTATCCAGACAATCGGCCTCGCATCCATATCCATTTTACGCACTATAGGAGCTTCGGCATCTGCCGGCAGATCACGGCGAGCTCGCTCAACAGCGTCTCGCACGTCCTGCGCCGCCACGTCAATATCACGCTCCAGCTCAAATTCTGCCGTTACGCTACCGCGCTGTTCGCTCGCGGTTGACTGCAGCTCTTCTAGACCTTCGATTGTATTTATTTCTTCTTCCAGCGGCTCAACAATCTCCGTCTCTACAACTTCGGGTTCGGCACCGGGTAAAATAACATTAACGTTTACAACCGGAAATTCTATGTCGGGAAAATTTCTTATCGGCAGATCAAAATAACCATAAATTCCAAAAATAACCAGAACCAGAAAGATTACGGTGGTAAATACCGGTCGTTTTATACAGCGATTCCAGATCATTATTGCTCTGTTTCCCCTTCCTCAACAATTTCCACCGGGTCACCGTCAACCAGCTCCATGTGCCCCCGGCGCACTATCGTCTCTCCTGGAACCAGACCGGAGGTTATTTCCGCATAACCGGGCAGGCGCTGACCAACCTCTACTTCCTGACTACGCGCTCGACCGTCCACTACTCGAAATACCACGAATCCTTCCCGGGTCGACACTAATGCTTCCTCCGGCACCACCGGACGATCTGTCCGTTCATCGATAAGCAGCTCAACATGACTGAAACCACCGGGTCGTAGCTCCTCGTCTGCCTGCAGATAGGCTTTAACCTGCAGAGAGCGGGTTGGCTCGGCAATCGCCGGGCTGGCAAAATGTACCTCGCCGGTTAGTTCACGTTCTACAAGTGCGGCGGGGCGAACCCTTACTTCCTGTCCGCGTCTAACGCGGGCCGAGTGTCGCTCCGGAATCGAAAAAGTAACCTCGGGGCGATGCGTTTGATATAAATAAGCCAGCGCATCACCGGCACTTATGACGTTCCCGGTATCAACCATAACTTCCCCCAGGACACCGGATGACGGCGCTTTAACAACGGCATCTTCGTAGCGATCCTTTGCCTGTTCAAGGCGGGCTTTTAGCTCATTAACCCGCTCGCGGGCGGTCTTATAAGCTTCTCTCGCCCGGTCATACTCCTGCTCAGGCTGTAACCCCCGCTGGAAAAGATTCTCAATTCTTTTGAAGTCCTTTTCCGCCCGCTCCAGCGAAGAACGCGCCGACTCCAGACCTGAACGGGCCGCGGCGACCTCCTGGCGAAGCTCCTCAGATTCAATTTCAAATAATTTTTCTCCCGCCGAAACAGTTGCCCCGTCACGAAAGTTAACACTTTCGATTCGACCACCAACCTCGGGCCGGATGATCACCTGTTCGGTCGCTTCAACTGAACCGATAGCGCTGATACTTTCTTCCAGCGTCCTGCTTTCAACCTCAGTAACTTCAACCGCTGCCCCTCGTTCCTCCTCTACCTCCTCTTCTTCTACTTCGGCCGGACAGCCGCTGAGCAAAAATAACAACGGCAGTATGATGAACGGTAAAAACCAATTTAAGCTTTTGACTCGTGACATTTCATTTCACCCTGATTTCCTTTTGAGAAGTCGTGTCAAAATTTCAATTCCTGTTCTAACAGTGATTCTTGAAATTGGCCGGTTGCCAGCTCGAGAGCCAGTTTATCCAGCTTTAAATTAATTTGTTCGGAAGCCAGCCCAAGTTCCGCTTCGTTAAGTATAGTGATAGCGTCACTAACTTCAACCTGGTCGGCCAACCCTTCTTCAAACTTGGCCGTCACTTCGCGGTGGTTCTCATCTGCGGCCTCCACTTCCTGTTCGAGTGCTTGCAATACTTTTTCGCGCGTCTGAACGTCCCGGTAGGCTTCTTCCACCTGAACACGCAGGTCTTCGTTCATCCGACCCAGCCCGGCCTCGGCCTGGCGGTGAATGGCTCGGGCTCGCCTTATCTCGGCTTCAATCCTACCGCCACTAAAGAGCGGATAACTTACGGTCCCACTAACCACCCATTCCTGGTCTTCATCGCCAACCTCTTCGTCGTAATGTGTTCCCGTTAACTGAGCGTCAATAGAAGGATAGCGTTCAGCCAGCTCCATTTCCACTCGTTGCCTGGCCTGGTCAAGTTTTCTTTCCGTACCGAGATAGTCACGGCGGTTGCTCCGCGCCGACTCAAAATATGTCTCTATTGACTCCAGACTAACTTCCGTTTCAACCCGGGCTTCCACCCGAGCGGGTATAGGATCACCGCCTAATTCACGGCGAAGCTCCGACAGCCGCAATTGCAGTCCATTTTTCGCTCGCTCCAGTTCACGCTCGGCTTCAGCCACCTGCACTCGAGCACGCAGCATCGGAGTTCTTGTGATCATCCCTTCCTCATACATCGCTTCGGAACGCTCAAGCTGAGTTTGCGCCCGTTCTTTCATATTTTTAAATATTTCTATCTGTTTACGGGCCAGCTCAACCCCATAAAATTGACTTGCCACATGATATAGAACCTGCTGAGTCTCGTAAAAATAGTCCAGCTCGGCGGCTTCACGATGCAGACGAGCTATCTGACGGGCCGACAATAATTGACCGGCCCGGTAAAGCGGTTGACTCAACGTCGCCGTTGCCCTCCACGAATCGTCGGTTGTTGCTGACCCGGGCACAACTTTTTCTGCATCGGGGTCATACCCAAAAGCCTGACGGTCCCGTCGACGGTCTGCTGTCGCCGAGACCTCTAACTGCGGCAGAATACGAGATGTCTCCACAGTAACATCTTCGCCCAATTCCTTGATTTGTTCGCGCAACGTAATTAAAGTATGATTGTTCTCCAGGGCCATCGTGTAAGCTTCTTCCAGGGTTAATTTTTCCTCGGCTGCCAGGGGAGCTACCAGTAACCCGGCCAGACCGAAAATCAATAAAAATACTCCGGTTTTTTTTATTATTCGCATTCTTCCCGTCACACTCCCTCAAGAAAAATTCGTAAAAACTCGTCCCCGTATTCATTCCGGGGGTCCTCGACGTTAAAAATAATAGCATTTCTTAACAGCCCCCAGAGCGCACTAATAAATATTCGAGCAGCTTTCTTGGGATCTTTGCAGCTAAAGACTCCCTGCTCCCGTCCACGAATAAAGGCGTCCTCTACAATCCCCAGGTAGCGGTCCCAGCGGCTGACTACATCGTGCTTCTTTATTCCCGTCGGTTCCAGGCCTTCATTAACCAGAATACCAAAAATAGACAGCTTTTGTTCAAAAAGATCCATGTGTGCATCACAAATAATCTCCAGCTGCTTTACGGGAGACTCTGTCTCGCCAAGTGATTCTTTCACACGCCGGGCCATCTCCGCTGAAACGTCGTCAACCATACTTGCAAACAGTTCCGCCTTGGTGTTGAAATAACGGTATATTGTTCCTTTGCCCACGCCCGAACGATCGGCAATCTCCGACACCTTGGCCTTGTGATACCCCTTCCGGGCAAAAACTTCCCGGGACGCTGTGATTATGTCACGTTGAGTTTTTTCCTTTTGTGCAACTGTCAATTTAAACTGCCTCCTTTTTCCTGACTGACCAGTCAGTCCGTAAAGTATATGTTAAATGATTTCGTCTGTCAAACAGATTATTGCAAGGACAAAAACTTCCATCTCCTCGTTTAGCCTGGTACTGACAAAATATTCCGTATTCCGTTATCCCGGGCAAGCGGTCTTGAATCCCTCTTGATTTTGACGTCATTCCGGCCCCCGAGCCGGAATCCATCTTGATTTTTAAGCGGTTATCGTTCAAGACTTAAAAACCTGTTGCGCGTTGCGAGTTATGAGTTACGGGTCAGAACCTATAACTGGAAACTTTAAACTACAAACTGGAAACTAAGAACTTAAAATGGATTGCGGGTCAAGCCCGCAATGACGATCGTGGGAGCAAACCCACAATAACGCTAGGGGCGCTAAACAGTTACCCTCCACCTTTATCGACCAGCCGAGGTTACCCGGTATCTCAACCCTAAACTATACTCCGGGCTCCCGGTATCAAGACCCATTCCAACGCTGGGCAGCAGATAACTACCCCGCTCCAGAGCTATCTGCAAACCGGCCTCGACTTCCAGAAATGAATTGCTTCCCGCAGACTCGAGAGCATATAACTCGCCGTGACCGCGAACTTCAAGATAACGTTTGTTACCACTCCCTTCACCAGTGCGATAGCCCACACCAAGGCTGGGATAATTTTCAAAATCGCCCCCCTTGAAAGTGTAGCCGGCCTCAGCATAAAGGTAGCTACCGGTATCCACTTCAATTTCAGCGGGCAGATTAATCCAGAAGTCCAGCCCCTCGTTTCCGTAGGGCCGTACCTCGTCAGTTCCACCGGTCGACAGTCCCCCGCTGAGGGCCACCCCGTCCAGCAGTTTTACTTTTCCATAAAAATTCAGCGACTCAAGATCCGTCTCCGAGTAGTCACCGGAGTTGGATGAGATAGCCACCCAGCCGCCAACCTCACTCTGAAAATTTAAAAATTCCTCTTCCAATCCCGCTCTTACCATGATTGGAAACAGGCGGGTGTTATCGTAATTATATTCAACCCCGCTTGGCCGGCGCTCAGTTCTTTCCCGCTCCGACCGCCAGTAAACAGTAAACTCTTCCTCCAGCGGCTGCAGCACACGAGCCGGCTGAATATCAGGAAATCCACCTGCCGCATTTAGACCGGCAGAACTAACCACCAATAGGACCAGAACGAAAAAAATCAGCAGCCTCTTCAAAATTTCACCTCAATCGAAAAACGATGGTTGTCTCCCAGGTCGCCCCCGGGCAGGTAAGCGTAGTCAAAATTACCGACTGGAAAATTAAGGCCAAGACCAAAGCGCAGGCGGTCGCTGAGATCAGTGCGGCCATCGTAGCCGGCCCGCAGCGCCAGCCGTTCAAGTATTTCTAGCTCAACGGCGGCAAACTCAGAAGTTTTGTCAAAACGGCGATTTTCTCCTTCAATAATTAACCAGGCTTTTCCCCAATCCTCAACAAATAACCGCCGGGCAATACCAAACCGGAGCAGATAAGGCAGCGGCTCAGAACGCTCGTCAAACTCGGCTTCAGGACCAAAATTTCTGAACACAACACCGATCCTATTTGAACCCGACGGACTGACACTATAACCGCCCAGCTCGCCACTAACAGTGTGTGCATAAACATTATCAACATTCAGACGCAGCAAACGAAACCCCCAGCCCCAGCTCAGGTCCCAGCCGTTTAATTTCCCGGCTTTGCTTCCCCGGGCAAAACCGATCGCAAAATCATGACTGGAAAAGGTCCCCTCCCGGCGGGGACTACCGTCAGTTCCTATCTCAACCCGATCCTCACGGCCATAATCAAGATACTGAACTGTCAGTGCGCTACCCGAACTTGACGCGGGCCAGCTTAAAGTTACGTCACCCTGCTCAACATCAAGCGCTTTTTCTCCAACCGACATCTGTATCCGACCGGTCTCAAGCGTAGCAAGACCGGCTGGATTGTAACGTGCCGCCAGGCTTCCTTCGGCTCTGGCAGCGACCGCATTCGCCAGGGCTGGCCCCCGCGCTCCATGACCGAGCTGCAGAAAGTCGCCCACGTGTTCATGAGCGGCTTCTGCCGACACTGGAAACAGAACAATAAAACACAACAGGAATAAAAAGATCCACCCTCCGGTCAGCCTTAACTGAGATAAGCTTCTCATTTCACTATCCCCAGCTTTCGTTTCTCCAGGCGACCTGTTGCAAGATCCTTCACCACGACAAAATAAGTGCCGCTCCCCGCTTCCACCGGATACCACTCCCAGCTACCACCTGAATTTCTTTTCCGGCGGGAAACCACTTCTTCACCGGTGAGACTGTAAACTGTTAGTTCAAAATCCTCCGGCAACTTGACAAAATTTATTCCGTGAGCGACACTACCTGTGCGCGCACTGTCATCATGGGGCCGGTATGGATTGGGAACAATAAAAAATTTATCTTCTTCATCAAATTCTTCCTCGAGTCCCACGAGATAATTGTAGGCCCGCAGCAGACGAATACTTGAATACGAAGCTCCCCCGGCTCGATCATCTACAACCCGTTTGCCGCTGGTTCGCATGGCAGCAATAATCTCCTCCGGGGCTTGCTCCTCAAGCGCATCACTCAAAAGCGCCAGACCACCGGCGAGGTGCGGTGCCGACATTGAAGTACCACTTTTTTGGCCGGCTGAGTTTTGCGGTTTGGCAGCCCTGATATTGTTCCCGGGCGCAACCAGGGAAACCATCTCAGGATGCTGATTGGAAAACGATGTGATTTCTTCGTTTAGATAATTCTTAGTCGCTCCAACTGCAACCGTATTAGAAAGGCAGGCCGGAAAAGAAACTCCATCGCTGTGACCTTCATTGCCGCTGGCCACAACGGGCACAACCCCCGCCTCTATCAAGTTATCAAATACACCTTTCGCCGCCTCCCCTTCAACGGTTATGTTGTCACAGTAACTCGTATATTTTTCGCCGTCACCCAGGCTTAAATTTGCTGCCACCACGGACGAATCAGACGCCTTATCAGCCACCCATTCAAGACCCTTAAAAATATCGGTAAATTTCCCGTCCCCCTCTTCGTTTAAAACTGTCACTGCCAGCAGATCGGCGCCGGGAGCCACGCCGGTATCCAGGTCATCGTTACTGTTTTCCAGTTCGTCGGCCCCCACAAATTGTCCCGCCGCTATGCCGGCCACGTGCGTACCATGCCCTTCAAAGTCTATTCCCGACCCGGGACCAAATTGCTCAGTATCACCGTTGGGGCACTGGCCATCGTTGGCGCTCAAAAAACAAGCTTCACCAACAATTCGCTCCCGTTCATCAAAAGCCGGATGCGTATCAATTCCGGTATCCAGCACGGCAATAATCTGGTCCTCCCCCGTTGCCGTGTCGTGAAGGTCGGCCGCCCCGATGTGGGGTCCGCTTGTTCCCAGGCTGGCTTCCGCCTGGATATTTAACACAGGTTCTTTGCTTACCGATTCTACCAGTTCCAGCCGGCTTAATTTTTCCAGGCCAGCCTCGTCGACCTCAACTGCCATCAGGGAGCTTGACTGCAGACGCTGTTTGACACGCCCGCCGTTTTCATCAACTTTCGCGGCAACCTTTTCCTGGGCACGCTGGATACCCCGGCGCTGGCTATTCCGCTGCTGAACCGATAACCGCGACTCCGGCTGCAGCGGCAGATCCAGCTTAACAAGTGCTCTGACGCTTCCTTCCTCGGCCGCCTGCTGACGCACCTCGGCAGTAAGTTTTGTTTCCTCTGTGCCCCGGGATTGAACAGGATAAAGAAGCACCAGAAGGCTTAAAAGCAGAAATATTATATTTGGCAATCGTCGCTCAATTTTCAAAAAATTAGTCACCGTCCTTTGAACAACCTGTCGGCCAGTCGTGTCGGCAAACCGGCCTCAACTATCCTGTCTGCTGCTGCAGTCACATCGTATTCCAGCCGTTGCCAGCTTAATTTAATATTTTTCCCCACAACTTCTGCCTGACAAAAAGAGGCCCGCGGGTCGCCGTCCCGCGGCTGACCGACGCTCCCCGGGTTAAAAACTCCTACCTCATCCTCGGTAAATTCAAACGGCTCCTCGTATTTTACTTTCACGGCCTGCAGTTCTTCGCCATGACAGCCCCGTGCTAACCGGGGTTTGTGCAGATGACCCAGACCGAGCAAACGGCAGTCGTTGACACGACTCCAGGCCTGCCTGAAATCCCAGGGCGTTTCCACGTACTGACGCAGAGGCTTCGAGGGGCTACCGTGATAAAACATAAACTCTTCCGTCCGCCGTTTGACCGGCAGACCGCGTAAATATCCTATTTGCCTTTTGGTAAGCTGATTTTGTGTCCACCGTGCCGCCTGCTTTGCCAGCATATTTATGTCCTGAAAAGGAATACGGCCGGTTACCAGCGCATCGTGATTACCAAGAATTACTTTTGCCCCACTACTTCGCATTCGATCAATACAATCTCCCGGCGAAGCACCATAGCCGACAATGTCCCCTAAACAGTAAATTTCCTCCGCTTCTCTCGCCATCCTGGTATCCAATACCGTATTGAGCGCCTCATAGTTGCCGTGCAAATCAGAGATGATCAGCAGCTTTTTTCTCTTATCTGACGCCAAATCTCTACACCTCGCTCTGTCAGAACCTCAAAATACTCTCATCATTTCCATCCGCCCCCTGAACCCTCGCTTGATTCGGTAACTCTCAAGCCAGCACCACCCATAAGTCACCGGTAACTACTCATCTGTCCCTCTCCCGAGCAGTCAATCGGGAACGCAAGGCCTGAATTAATCATTGATTTTCCGTAACTGTTAGCACCTACTGTCAAATGCTGTTTAGTTCGTCATTCCAAGCAAGCGACCGCGAGGAGCGTGAGCCGGAATCCATCTTGAATTTGACTTTCGAACATTGAGCGTCGACTTTTAACTCCCATTAAACTTTGCTCAATACCACTGGTCTGTGGTGACTTTACTATTACTTTGTTAAAATAGTATATGAAATCTAACCAAATTACGGGAGGAAGTTATCATGATTGATCTTTTAAAGAATACTGACAAACAAAAACTTCTGCTGGTTGCAATCCTTGCGCTCTCACTTGGTTTTCTATTTGGAAGCCTACAGCATGAAACTAATTTGATCAGCTGGGCTAACAACTCGGAATCCACGGTGCTGACAGAACATGAGGAACCCGAGCGGCCGGATGAAGCGATCGAAACGGCCAAACAAATAGAAACAGCTATAAATTACGCTTCCCAGCGCGTCCGCCCTGCTGTTGTCTCCATCATCACCCGCACAAGAGTACGCGAGAGAGGCTTTCCGTTCCGGGATTTCCCCGGCTTTGACGATCCCTTCTTTGAACGCTTCTTCCAGCACCCCTTTGAAAGAGACGTCGAAAACCTGGGGAGCGGCATTATAGTCGATTCCAATGGTTACATATTGACCAACCGCCACGTCGTCGACAAAGCCGATAAAATCGAGGTAGAAATCGAAGAGGGTACTGAAGTTGAGGCAGAAGTTAAAGCTGTCGACCCCCACAACGATCTGGCTGTTATAAAGGTTGATAAGACCGGCCTGCCCACGGCCGAGTTTGGAGATTCCGACCGGGTCAAGGTCGGCGAATGGGCTATCGCCATCGGGGCTCCCTTTCAATACCGCGACACTGTAAACGTCGGGCACATCAGTGCCCTGCATCGAACGATAGGTATCGGTCAATACGAAGATTTAATCCAGACCGATGCCGCCATCAATCCCGGTAACTCCGGCGGTCCCCTGGTTAATATTGAAGGTGAGGTAATTGGTGTCAACACGGCCATCGCCACCGACGGCACTCACGGTAACGTCGGCATCGGCTTCGCCATTTCCGGCAACATGGCCCAAAGAACCGCCCGGGACCTGATTGAATACGGCCATCCCAGACGCCCCTGGTTGGGGGTTGTCATTCAACAGATGACACCAGAGCTTGCCGAACAATTCAAACGAGAAGAGGGCGTCCTCATCGCTGAAGTCGCTTCCGAATCTCCGGCAAAAGAAGCGGGCCTTGAACACGGTGATTTAATTCTTGAATTAAATGGCGAACCCGTTGAAGCGCCGGACACTCTTCAGCGCAAAATCCTGGGAAGAGAAATTGGAGAGGAGATTACTCTGCTAATATACCGCGACGGCGAAGAACAGGAAATCAAGGTAACTCTGGGTGAGGTTCCAATCGACGAAGAGGTAGCTACTGTCGAGCCCGAAGAGCCACTGGAACCAGAGGCCGACGTCTTTGAGGACCTTGGCCTTCGCCTGCAAGAAATTCCTGCAGAAGAAGCTGCCGAACAACATAATATCAGCCCGGCACGGCCAGTTCTCAAGATCACAGAAATTGACCCCGCTTCAGCGGCTTACGAACGCGGTTTTCGGAAGGGCGATTTAATAGTCGAGGTCGATCGCAGAGCAGTTGAAAGCCTGGATGAATTTAAAGCTTTCCTGGAACGGCAGATTGAAGCAGGTGCAACTGACGTACTGCTTCTCGTCCAGCACCGGGGCAACTACTACTGGCGAGTCCTCCCCTTGCCCCGTTAATTAGAGCCTCTCCGAAAAGGGTTAAAAATCTCCTCCCCCTTGAGGGGGGAGGATTAAGGTGGGGGTGAAGAGGCCGCGTAGAGGCCGAACAACGGTTTTAACGTTTTATCCCCCTCACCTTAACCCTCTCCCTCCGAGGGAGAGGGTTAGGATTAGAGGGAAAGTTTTTTGAAGAAGGTTTGATTACCTACAGGAACTGACCATTAAGCAGCGCTTCTATTTCTTTTAACGAATCAACCTTTATTTCACCTATCAAATCGTCTGAACCGTGACCAAAACTACAGCCGATAAATCCTGTCCCGGCTTGCTCCGCTGCCTTTCGGTCGGAAAGCCGATCGCCAATCATTACCACTTCTTTCGCTTTTAGGCCAAGCCGATTCAGACTGATTTCAATCAGGTCGGCCTTGTCATTGGTCTCTATCTCACCAGCACAAATCATTGAAGAAAAATATTTTCCCAGCTCATACGTCTCCACAACGGCGTCCATGTAGGCCTTCTGAGCGTTAGTCACCAGGGCCAGGCTATATTTGCTGTTCAGTTGATCCAGCACTGCCGGGACACCTTCGATCAACCGGCCACCTCGCCTCTTAATTTTTTTAAGCAGCGTGCTAACTATCCGGCGCGTCATCTTATCTCGCTCCGCCGGGGCAAGATCTGGAAAGAGATTGGCATAAATCTTATCAACGGGATTACCTACCTGCTCCAGCACCTCCCGCTCGGTTGGAATCCTTACCTCGCGACCGCTGGCTTCGTTATAACTTTTTATTCCTTCGGCGTAGGCGGAATGTAGAATTGGGGTGGAAAGATACAGCGTACCGTCCAGATCAAAAAATATCCCTTTAATCATTGCTCTGACGTACCGCCTCTTTTAAATCTTTACCAGGCTTAAAAACCGGCGCCTGGCGGGGTGGAACTTCCATTTCTTCGCCCGTCAGCGGATTCTGACTGGTACGTCCCTTCCGTTGGCGCAGCTCAAAAACACCAAAACCGCGTAGTTCTAATCGTCCCTCTTCCTCCAGTATTTTACCGATTGATTTAAAAAAATGTTTGACAAGCTGGCGGGCTTCACGCTCGCTAACCTCAATCTCTTCTGCCAGTTCCCTGACCAGGTCAGATTTCAGCATTTTTCCACCGCCCGCACGGCCAGCTCGTCCGCACGCTCGTTAAGTTCTTCGCCGGCGTGGCCCTCCACCCACTCAATTTTCAAATCTTTAAAATCTTCCATTCGCCGGCTGATCTCCTTAATTAGTGACTGGTTTGAAACCGGCTGGCCACTGGAGTTCTGCCAGCCGTTACGTTTCCAGTTATGTATCCACTGGGTCAAAGATTTCTGAGCATACTGGCTGTCAGTTCGCAAAACAATTGATCGTTCGGGAGTCCGAATCTCTTCCAGCGCCTGGCGGATCGCCGCCAGTTCTGCGACCTGGTTGGTAGCACGTCCCAGCGGTTGGCTTAACTCTTTGTAGTTTTTACCGTCCCAGAACACCACCCCTATACCGGTTGGACCGCTACCCTGGTGAGTAGCGGATGAGGTGGCTCCGTCCGTATAGATGAGAATATCAACACCGTCAGGCATTGACGGTGGGTCGACTGAGGCCGGACAGCCGCGACGCACCTCTATCTCACCCGGTTTCAGCTCGGGCTCAGTGTTCTCGGGTTTGTCTGCTTTTGCAATTGGAGTTAGATTGGCTGGACTGGCGTTATAAACTTTTGCTTCCTCGGAGTTATCATATTTCATCCGGGCGAGTCCATCATCACGCTGTAGCTGGCCCTCGTCATCAACCTCTACCCAAACTTTCTTGGGCTGGTTGTCGTTCTTTCCTTTGAAAAAATACCGTTCCCAGCCTGACACTTTAGTCTCCACCTATCTCTATCTATTTATCAGTTTCACTTTTTTCTTGCCAGTAAATCATACGCGAACAGCTCTCACAATAGTAGATATCCTTCAACTGTCGGACCTCGTTTATCCGCTGGGCCGGGATGCGAGCGTGACAGCCGTCGCAGGTGTGATCAACTATGGCCGCCAAAACCGGCGTTTTTTTCTTCTTAATCCGATCGTAGCGTCGTAACAACCCGGAATCAAGACTTTCCAGTTTTTCTCGGTGTTTTTCTCGCTCCGAATAAAGCTTCTCCAGTTTCTCCTCATTTTTTGCCATCTGCTCTTCTCGTTCCTTCACAAACTTGTCAATCTCGCCCTGGGCTTCCTGCAGGCGAGCTTTCATCTCCGCAATTTCTCCCTCAACCTGCTCGATCTCCTCGTCTAAAACCAGATACTGTTCAGAAGCCTCTTCAACTTTTTTCTCCAGCCGTTCAATCTCTTCGTTTATCGCTTCGTATTGTTCTTGCTTGCTTACGTTGAAACGGTCGCTTTTTTTCTTTTCAATATCTTTTTCATACTGCTTAACGTCGACCTCTTTGCCGTCGCGTCTTTTTATCTGCTCCAGCCTCTGCTCTTCCAGCTCGTCCAGTTGGTCTTTCATAGCCTCAACGGACTGTTTTTCTTCCTCAATCTGCTGAGGAATTTTTTCGTTCAAACCTTCCAGCCGATCTATCTCCAGGTCTACTTCCTGTAACCTTTCTACTGCCTTTAATTTCCTTAATAAACTCACTATTTTTCCTCCCGGTTAATTAAAAATTTATGTTTGACGGTATGTCGGTAAGGATTTTTCCTTTCAAAGTAATGGATCGCTTCTGATACTTTCAACTTCTTTTCAAACAACTCACGGGCAAAATCCAGAAAAACCTGTTCCATTTCGTAATGATCAAGAATTATCAGATTTAAACCACGTGCTCGGGCCGCTTCGACGTCATGGTGCTTGAGATCAGCGGTAATAAAGAGATCGGATTCAACGACCGGAGGACGTTCAATTAGATCGCCGCCACTGCCGGTGCAGAGCGCCAGACGGGTAACTTTAGCTTCCGGGTCACCGACGCGGCGAAAGTAGCTAATCTCAGGCCGACGGTTCAATTTATTCTCCAACAGCCTGACGGTGACTGTCCCCTCTAAATTTCCCACCCGGCCAAGTCCTGCCCCCGGATACTCCTCAGCCACCTGCTGAATCGGTTGACGCTCCCGCAGACCCAGGTAATCGGCGTAAATATCGTTTAATCCACCCGGACAGGCGTCGGCGTTGGTGTGCAGCGCAAAAATACCCAGTGACTCGCGAACAGCCTTCAACACCAGGTTCTGCAGAGGATTCGACTCTACAAGCTGATTGACTGGCTCAAAAAGAAGTGGATGATGACAAAAAAGCAGATTGCAGTTCTTGTCCAGAGCGGCCTGCACTGCTTCCGACGAGGGATCAACGCTTACCATAATACCGGTCAGTTGCTGCGAAAGCGGGCCTACCGACCAACCGACATTATCCCACTCACAGGCAAAGTCAGTGGGCACTTCCTCAAGTAGTCTCGCTCCAAAATCACCCAAATTCACTATAACAGCTCCTCGTCTGTTGGATTTTCAATAATTTTATCACATCTAAAATATACGCGGAACCTTCTTTACCCCCTCCCCCAAAAACAATTGCGCATTTTCGAAAATGATGAAATGATCAAATGATCAATTGCGAAAATTCGCATGTTTTTTGGGGCGGCTTCTTGATTTTGATGGAATTTGATTTACACTTCACTCGTGAAATCTATAGTTTACATGGTTTTGAATTTAACCTGCGATCATCTGCGCTAATCTGCGAACTACTCTTGATTATCCGGTGGTAACAATGAGCGAAAATGAACTGGTAATAACCGAAATACAGCCGGCTGATACGTCGACGGAGCTGAAGCTGCCCATGGCCGAAGCCGCATGTCCTGCCGGGTTTCCATCTCCTGCCGAAGATTACATGGAAGAGCGGCTCGACCTCAACGAACACCTGATTGACAATCCCGCCGCGACCTTCTTCGTCCGCGTATCCGGCGCTTCCATGGTCGATGCCGGTATTCACAACGGTGATATTCTGATTGTTGACCGTTCCCTTGAGCCTTCTGAAGGTGAGATAGTAATAGCAGTTCTTGACGGCCAGTTAGCGGTTAAACGGCTTGTCAAAGAAAAAGGGGAATTCTATCTATTTTCCGAAAACGACGATTACGAGAACCTGAAAATAAATCCGGAAAGTGACTTCAGAATCTGGGGCGTGGCTACTA
This sequence comes from bacterium, assembly GCA_003554945.1. Classification (GTDB taxonomy): domain Bacteria; phylum T1Sed10-126; class T1Sed10-126; order T1Sed10-126; family T1Sed10-126; genus T1Sed10-126. The sequence goes on along the minus strand of PWHN01000032.1, from coordinate 32,990 downwards.
ATGTCATCCACCGGCTCTGACGATAGCTATTTCCTGCTGGTTGACTGCAACAGTTTCTACGCCTCCTGCGAGCGCGTCTTCCAGCCGGCTCTACGAAAACGACCTCTCGTTGTTCTATCCAACAACGACGGCTGTCTGATTGCTCTTACTCCCGAAGCTCGGCGGCTGGGGCTTGAACTCGGCGATCCCTACTTCAAAAAACAGGACGTGATTGAAAAAAACAACGTCGCTGTTCGCTCCAGTAACTACACCCTCTATGGCGATATGTCACGCCGAGTCCGCAGCACTTTAAAACAGTTTTCACCCCACCTGGAAACTTACTCAATCGACGAGATGTTCCTCCGCCTCACCGGCTCTCCTCACCGGGATCTCACTCAATACGGCCACCACATAGTTCAAACAGTAAAAAAATGTACAGGAATTCCCGTCTCCGTAGCTATTGCTCCCACAAAGACTCTCTGCAAAGTAGCAATGGAGCGGGCTAAAATAGAAGGACAAGAGGACGTGCAAAATACCGCCAACTGGAAGGACCCAGAAGCAGTCCTCGCTACTCTCCCCGTCGAGGACGTCTGGGGAATCGGCTCAGCCTACGCCCGCACCTGCCGCCAGGCGGGAATTAAGACCGCCCTCGACCTGCGTAACTGCAGTTCCCGCTGGGCGCGGAATAATCTTACCGTCACCGGCCTGCGCCGCAAAAGGGAACTTCAGGGTATTAGTTGTATACCGTTAGAACCCGGCAGCGCCCCTAAGAAGCGTATCACCTGCTCCCGTATGTTTGGCGAGAAAATAACTGAGTTCCAGGATCTCCGCGAAGCCGTGTTAACTTACACACGCCACGCCTGTAAGCGGTTACGCGACGACGAACAGTGTGCTGCAACGGTACAGGTTTTTATTCGAACCGACCGCTTTGTGGAGGAAAAAAAATACAGTAGTATAACTTTACAAGGACTATCTCAACCGACCGATTCTACGCACGTAATCGCCCGAAAGGCTTGCCGCTGCCTGGAAGAAATTTATCGCCCCCACTATCGCTACCATAAGGCTGGAGTTATACTCAGCGAACTTGTGCCCCGGGATAAGATACAGAGAAGTCTAACAAAAGCTGAAACCTCTCCCCCCGACGAAAAAATGATGCATGTTTTTGACGAAATTAATAAAAAGTTTGGGAAGAATTCACTTCAGTTACTGGGTGAAGGTCTGGAAAAAAACTGGCATATGAGGAGAAATCATCTTTCCCCCGCTTTTACCACTCGCTGGCAACAACTACCCATCGCCCACACCGTTTAACACAAAAAACATCAAGTCAATCTTTGAGCAGCCGAAACTTATCGGGGACCGGATTGGTTCCCTCCCAGACAACCCGACGGAAATAAATTGGGTCGGTGTTGCCCTCGGTATTGAGCAGGAGCACCTGCGAATCAGGACCAAGCCCGAGTCCCTCACGCAGAGGTTTGAGCTCTGGATGTTCCATTATGAAAGTTAACAGACCCAGGGTTACTGCGCCCGATTCACCGGAGACCACAAACGGGTCCCCCTCGACAGGAACAGCATAAACTCGCATTCCTTTGGCGGCTACAAAATCAGGACAGGAAACAAAATAATCGCCACAATGTTTTAGTATTTCCCAGGCCATAGGATTGGTTTCTCCACAAGCCAGACCGGCCATTATAGTGTCCAGATCTCCGCCAAACTTAGTTAGCTCGCCCTCGCGGATGGACTCGTAAATACAGGCTGCACGCGACGGTTCCACCACAATAGTTTTGGGTCTATCTTCACCGAGCAAACCCTCGTAATAGGCAAGTACAGAAGCTGCCAGCGAGCCGACTCCAGCCTGCACAAAAACGTGAGTGGGCCGGTCAAAGCCAAGCCCGGCAAGCTGCTCCTGGGCTTCGACGTACATGGTGGTATAACCCTGCATTATCCAGGCCGGTATGACTTCGTAACCGGGCCAGGAAGTATCGGATATTATTTGCCAACCCTGCTCGGCGGCATCCTGACTGAGCTGCTCAACCGCATCGTCGTATGTCCCACCAATTATCTCCACTTCGGCGCCGTAACTTTCTATTGCTTCTATTCGAGCACGACTCGTGTTCTCATGCACATATATTACAGACCGATAACCCAGCTTGTTCGCCGCCCAGGCAACACCACGACCATGGTTACCGTCCGTCGCCGTCGCAAATACAGTCTCACTTAAATCTCCCGGTACCGCATCCGCTTTTAACTCTTCAAACGGTATCTCTTCATCCTCACGGTCAAGTTCTTGTTTTAGAAACCGGTAAATAGCAAAAGCTCCCCCCAGGGCCTTAAACGAGTTAAGATTCAACCGCTGCGACTCGTCCTTAACCCAGATTCCTCCCAGACCGAGCATCTCTGATAAATTGTTCAGCCCTTTTAACGGCGTCTGCCGGTAACCAGGAATTTGCCGGTGAAAATTGCGTGCTTCCCGACCCACCCCCCGCGGCACGATATCAAGAATCTCCGTTGAATCCGCACTCCCCGGTTGAGTCGCGTTCTCATACCAGTCTATTTCTGTCTCCTCGCTCATTGAAAATGCCCCCTTTAACTTTAGTGATTATGTAAATTTTCAAAAGTATAACAGAAAAACAGTAAGTTTGTAGTTCAATCTTCACCCCCAGCAATTTTACACGATTAGGTCAATATTGACACCAAACCGCAATTTATTGTCTTCCTTTTTTCTTCACTTCACGAGAAGCACGAAAAAATGGGAGCATAGGCTGTATTTGCCCGGACTGATATGGAAGGTTTTGATATAGAAAAATTCCTCCTTACAATTTTCTAAAATTGATGTATCATCATTTTAGTAGGTAATTGCTCGCAGGTAGCTCAAATTCGTTGAACAGTTTTATCGAAGCAGATTACTGATCATATTAAATAGGAAACGAAATCAAATATGTATAGAAAATTTTTCCTCTTCCTTGTCCTTTTATCCGCAGGCCTCTACCTGGGTTATCTCTTTGTCGCCCCCGGCTGGGAAGAAGCCTATCCTCCCGAGGTTGAGGAAGCTCAAACTAAACCAGTAACCCTTTACTTCATGTCGGTTGAAGACAGCCAGGAAAAACTTACACCGATAGAAAGAAAAATTACGGTGGACAACGGCAAGGAAGAAACAGCCCTTCAATCCCTGCTTACAGGGCCAACACCGGAGGAAAAAGAAGCGGGAATAACCACATCAATTCCGGACGAAACAGAATTACTATCCTTTGAACTTGTGGAAGGAACGGCCACCGCAGACTTCACCGAAAAACTCGAGCCGGGAGGCGGATCCGCCTGGGTTACCGCTATCCGTGACCAGATCACCCACACCCTTGAACAGTTTGAAACGGTCGAAAGAACAGTAATAAAAATAGAAAGTAATACTGAAGATATCCTGCAACCATAGCCCCCCGTTTGTTCCTCTCACTCAGAAGCTTAGCCATTGATTTTCGAAATATAATTGCATAAACAACCCAGCTCATAAAACTTATTGCTTTTTTACGAAAAGTAATTATGCTTGATGGTAGTCGAAAACTTTTATTTAATTAATATAGGGATAGACACTACAGGTTCAAATTACTTTAATTTTTAATGGAGGTGGGTAGTATGCGTTATTTTTGTAAAATAGTTCTGTGTCTTTTGGTGGTTACTTTGTTGACCGGTGCACTGCACCAGCCGAACGTAGCTGAAGCAGGCGAGTCGGCAATTGGACTGGCGGTTTTTAACCCAGTTCAGTACCCTGACGAATCCTTTTCGATACGGGGGCTGCGAGCCAACGCGGTTTATGCCGTCAACGAGGATCTGACTGGAGTTGACCTTGGACTGATCCTCCCCTTTAACTTCCTTCGCGGCGACATGACGGGGGTACAACTTGGCCTTTACAACGAAGTTGGAAACAAAACCACCGGACTCCAGTGGGGAATGGTCAACAACACCAAAGGAGATGTTTCAGGCATACAGTTAGGATTGGTGAATATCTCGGACGGTTATCAAAAAGGGCTGCAGTATGGCTTCTACAATCAGGCCGACCACATCTCAGGTTTGCAGCTTGGTTTTATAAACCGGACTAGGTCACTGCATGGTTTACAGATCGGCCTGATCAACATGAAGGAAGAAGTTGGCCCGGGCATGCCTGATTCCATTCCGATGAAAGTATTTCCAGTGGTTAACTGGACCTTCTAACGGACAAATTTCAACCGTTAACTCCCGTCCCCGGTGCCGGGGACGGGATTTTTTTTACCTTACTCTGATCAGAACCATGGTCACTTCTTGGCCATAAAAATCAGTTCCTTTATACCCCTCACAAAATCTGGTCGTTAACAAATATAGATTTGCGCATATTTGTTGGCTACAGCCATTTATTTAATATAAGGCTAATTTAGAGGAATATAACGTCTACAGGAGAGAATTTGCAGATTTTTTGTGGTTTTGGGGTTTGACTTTTAGCTGAATTTGATCCCGGTTTCAATGCTATCGCCTTTGCTTTCTGCTTTTAGCTTTCAACTTTCAGCTGAATTAATGGGCCCGGCAGGATTCGAACCTGCGGCCAATCGATTATGAGTCGACTGCTCTAACCAGGCTGAGCTACGGGCCCTTTTTTACTTTTACATACCGGCTATATTTTACCTATTTCCCGTTAACTAATCAATGCTTCATTTTTGTAAACAATTCCCTACCATTTTTTCTAAATTTAGCTAATCTATAGTTAACGTCAGGAACCACCCACCTCAGGGAGGCGAGCATGGACAAGCAGCGGCTGCGGGAAGATATACTAAAGTTGGAAAATTTATATATTGAATGTGCGTCTCGCGGACGGGACGATCCGGATTTTGAGAAGCACTATCAGGAACTGCTGGATTTCATCAACGGATTCGTCTACCGGATGTCTCACGATAAAAATCTTGAGTGGACCGCCCACCAGAAAGATATACACTTTACACTTATAGAAAAAATTCAACAAAAAATACCTTTTCTCGACCGTGGATTAAAAAAGCAGCGTTCCCTATTTAACGAAAAAGACTGAAGATTTTTTTAACGAACTTAATTCAGTAAGCTGCAGATTGACCTCAAAAGCAAGTAGAGCAGTAACAGAGCTTTACCGCGGGAGGTATTTTTTTGAATAAGGAAGCCAGAGAAAATTTGATCATGCTCCTACAGCTACTGTGCGTGGCCTCTGCAGTAGCTCTATTTTCTTACCTGACTCTCGAATACGAGCTGAGCCGGGGAGAAGAACTTGGATTACTGGCATTTTTTCTCTTTACGGCGGGTGTGATGGGAAGATTTATTAGAAAACTTATGGAAGACTAACTACTCGTCCTGCAGCTCTTCCAGCCACTGCTCAGCCTGCTCGTTGCCGGGGGCACGCTCAAGCACTTCCTCAACGAGTTCCAGCGCCGCTTCCTGATCTCCAAGCATATATTTAGAAGCGGCCAGACCAATCATCGCTGTTATTTCTTCCGGCTCTATGTCTACAGCTCTTTGATAATTTTCCGCCGCCCGCTCGTAATCTTCCAAAAAATAATAGACCGTAGCAAGATTAATCAACACATCTGGATTGTCCGGATCCTTTTCTCGGGCTTCCTCAAAATGCTCAGCCGCCGTCTGAAAGTCTTCCTCCTCAAAAGCCCTTAGTCCTTCATCGACAATAGCAAAGACTTCACGGACAGCCGCTTCATCCAGGGGGCCGGGCGGCACAACCCCCGGTTCATCTCCTGCCGGCGGCACCACCAGGTGCTCCTCCGGCTCCGGCGCGGCGCGGCCAAATATTGGTGTCTGACGGAAGGCGTCGCGGATCGGTTCCGGCTCCGGTCCCTGGTCACCAAAGTCATAGGAAAATTTGATGCCAACGCCGTAGTCGGGACTACCGTCGTCGACCCCAAACTGAAGCTGCGTCCTGTAGGTGCTGTAGCGGGTGGGACGCCAGTCAAAACCTACCACCACGTCCCGATGATTAGATCCTCCTTTTAATAATCGCTCCCGGGCCACTATTTCTGAACGCAGCGCCAGTTGAGGGGAGACTACAAAATAATAGCCAATCCCCCAGTTCCAGTGGTCTCGCAGTCGTTCGTCGTCTCCAGTTCGTCCGTCGGCGAAGGTATACCCGACTTCATAATGTATCGCTCCCGGACCGGCCGGTGTCTTAAAGGGAGCATTCATCCAGACCATACGGTTGTCATTCCCATGCGGGTAAACGTCATTACTCCCCCCATGCCGGTAACCTCCTGAAATGGAAAAATTTGGTCCCCAGCGATATTTTCCGGATATTTCTACCGCCTCAAATCCTTCCTCGGCCAGACCACTTTCTTCCACTTCACGATTTAGCGAATAACCGCTCCCTAGGGCAATTTCAAAATCATCTCGCAGTCCATAACGCAAACGTAAGGGGGCAAACCTAACGTTGTTGTATTCCCTGTCGTCAATTAGCTCACGCTCTTCCTCATACGTCGCTCCCAGCTCAAGGCGAAAACCTCCCCGGGGTTGAATTCGAACGTCCTCAACTTCTGTCAAATTCGACAGAGCATACCCCGGAGAAAGTCCTGGGATTGTCAAAATCAAACTAAGCAATGCGAAAAAGGTAAGAAATTTATAATTCATAAGGACGGCTCCAGAGAAAAGAAAATAGTGGAGCTGACGGGACTCGAACCCGTGACCTCATCACTGCCAGTGATGCGCTCTCCCAACTGAGCTACAGCCCCATTAAGTTGTCTGTTTATTATATTTTCTTTCGCTACTAAAGTCAAGTAGCGCTGAACTTATTTCCCGAACCTTCCAAAGCATCCAAAGCATCTTTTCCCCCTGCAGGGGGAAAAGGAAAGGGTGGATGATTTTCATATCCTCCAGAACACTCAATCAAACCTGTGAGGCTATGTTTTTAGGTTCTTGTTCCCTGACCTCTCGATTAATTGCTCGGCCAGGCCGGAACGACAACCTAAGTGGCATTTATAAGTCTGCGCTAAACATGTCCAAGAAAAATACCTTGACATCACCGAAAAATTAAATTAACCTTATAAAGAACTTTTTATATAAAGAAAGATTTATGAGCTAAATTTGCCCTCGGGAGGGATTTCTTATGAGCAGTGAAGTTAGCGAAAAAGCAGAAGAAAAAGGACGTGGTTTAACTTTCTTCGAACGTTACCTGACCGTCTGGGTGATTCTCTGTATCGCCGCGGGAACCCTGATCGGCTGGGGCCTGCCGGGCTTTGCCGAAGCGATAGACTACGAAATTCGTGACGTTAACGTGCCTATCGCCGTTCTATTGTTCCTGATGATCTACCCGATAATGGTTCAAATTGAATTCAGCGAAATAGTTAACGCCACCAAGCGGCCGAAACCGGTCCTGCTGACGCTGATTGTCAACTGGGCGATCAAACCATTCACTATGGCCTTCTGGGGCTGGCTGTTCATGGTCCACATCTGGTCCCCCTGGCTGGAAATGGAGGTCGCCTACGGCTACATGGCCGGAATGATACTGTTGGGCATAGCTCCCTGTACGGCGATGGTCCTTGTCTGGAGCTATCTCGCCGAAGGCAACATGGGGTACACTCTTATTATGGTCGCTATCAACTCTCTCAGTATGCTCTTCCTCTACGCACCGCTTGGCGTACTGCTGCTCGGGCTTGTCGGCGTGCCGGGCGTGGTTGAAATGACGGCCGGAGTCGGCGAAGCGATACCGTTGGGCTACCTGGCGTTCTCGGTCGGGGTTTACATCGGCCTGCCGCTGGTTGCCGGTTACATCACCCGCCACTCTCTGATCACTTTAAAGAGCCGGCAGTGGTTCGAAGAAACGTTCCTACCTAAACTTGATAACGTAGCTACGGTCGCCCTGCTGCTTACGTTAACCTTCATTTTTACTATGGAAGCCGAAGAAATCGTTCGTCTACCGTTAAATATAGTGATGATTGCCATACCTCTGTTGCTGCAGACATTTTCAATTTTTATCATCGCTTATCTGGCCGCCAAACTGCTGGGGGTTGTCTACGAGGACGCCGCTCCGGCCTCAATGATCGGCGCCTCCAACCACTTTGAGGTCGCCCTCGCCGTGGCGATTATGCTTTTCGGTGCCGGATCGCCAGCGGCGTTGGCTGCCGTCGTCGGCGTGCTCATTGAGGTGCCCGCGATGCTCTTCCTGGTGCGAATATGCCTCTCTACAAGAGGTTATTTTGAGTCTAACCCCGAACTTGCCGCCTCTTCTGCGGCCGGCTAAGTTTGACCGTGCTTGGTTAGCGTCTCCGCTGTCATTGCGGGCCACGACCCGCAATCCATTTTAAGTTCTCAGTTTTCAGTTTAAAGTTTTTAGTTAAAGGTTTTAACCCGTAACTCGTGACTCGCCCCGCGCCTCAAGTTTTTAAGTCTTGAACGATAACCCATGAAATTCAAGTTGGATTCCGGGTCGCGCTCCCTGCGGTCGCTTGCCCGGAATGACTTTACGTTTGGGGGGACTATGCTGGAAAAATACGTTTGACCGGGTGATCTGAAGTGAAGTTAAAAAATGAGGGTAAAACCATTGCGCTGTTTGTCCTGGTGTTCTTCGGCCTCTACTACCTGCCGGTTCATTTTGAGGCTTTTCAAGCGGCCGTCCTTTCGGCCCTGGAGCTGGCCCGCTGGTATGCCCGCGAACACGTGGTCTTATGCCTGCTCCCCACTTTCTTCATTGCCGGCGCCATGGCCGTCTTTCTCAGCCAGGACGCGATTATAAAATACCTCGGCGCCGAGGCTAAAAAAGTTGTTTCCTACGGCGTCGCCTCAGTCTCGGGGAGCGTGCTCGCCGTCTGTTCCTGCACCATCCTGCCCCTGTTCGCCGGCATCTACAAGATGGGCGCCGGGCTCGGCCCGGCAACCGCTTTCCTCTACTCGGGACCGGCAATTAACGTGCTAGCGATTGTTCTTACCGCCCGCGTGCTTGGCTTACAGCTTGGACTGGCCCGCGCCATTGGCGCTGTTCTTCTGGGCATAGTCGTGGGCCTGTCAATGCACTTCATCTTTCGCGGCGAGGAAAACGAAACCACCGACACTCCGGCGATGGACTCGGACGAACTTGAGCGCTCCCTGCCAGAAACAGTAATATATTTTGCTCTAATGGTTGGAATTCTTGTCCTCGCAACGCTGGCCGAACCGGCTCAGCCCGGTTTCTGGGCGGCGGTTCACGCCTACCGCTGGCCGCTGGCTGCCGGTCTTGGGCTCGGCCTGGCCGGCCTGCTGGTCAAACTTTTCAATTTTTCGGGCTGGAAACTATTTTTGCTCGCCGCCGCCATCGGCCTGCTCTCCTACTTTTTCCCCGACGTTCCGGAGGTTCCCTTCGGCCTCGGTCTGGTCGGCTTTTCCCTCGTCTGTATCAGCGAAGGCGGCGAGGCCGAGCAGTGGTTTGAGGAGAGCTGGAGCTTTGCCCGTCAGATTCTACCTCTACTGCTGGCCGGTGTCCTGGTTGCCGGTTTTTTCTTCGGCCTGCCCGGCCGTGAGGATGGAATTGTGCCGGCGACCTGGGTGCAGACCCTGGTCGGCGGCAACAGCTGGCCGGCCAACGTCTTCTCAGCCCTGGCCGGTGCCTTCATGTACTTCGCCACCCTGACCGAGGTGCCCATCCTGGAGGGCCTGCTTGACGCCGGCATGGGCGAGGGCCCGGCGCTCAGTCTGCTACTCGCCGGCCCGGCCGTCTCGCTACCCAACCTGCTGGTAATTCATTCGGTCATCGGCACCCGTAAAACTGTTGCTTATTTTTGCCTGGTCGTGATAATTTCAAGCTTCGCCGGCTATTTTTATGGCCTGATTATTTAGATGAGTTTTATCCTGTCCATTACTCCAGGAGGTGGTTACAATGGTCAAACTGGAAGTTTTAGGCCCCGGCTGCAAGAACTGCGAACGCCTGGCGGACAATGTTCGTGAGGCGGCTGCGGACCTGGACCTCGACTACGAACTGGTTAAGATCGAGGACCTGAACGAGATAACGTCCTACGGCGTCATGAACACGCCGGGACTGGCCGTCAACGGTGACGTAAAGATCCAGGGCGAGGTAGCTTCTGTCGCTGACATCCAGGCTATATTGGAAGACTACAACTAATCCGTAATTTTCTTCGGTCCGCTCCCCCATCGCCCACTCGCCTCCTTGACTCCCCCGGCCCCCGCTCCGCAATCCCCCCCCCCTTTTTTGTCTTCCCTCTTCAAGAGTATGCGGCTCCAAAATTTTATACTTGCGTCTTATATGTTTTTGACATATAATTAGAACTAACATATTTAGCGTAACTAAAAGGATTCTTGTCTTCTTCCATTTCGATTACAGATGAAGGAGGCGCTTATTATCGGATTTTTAAATCTCACTATAAACAGGATGTTTTTGCTTTGTGCGATTTAAACCTCGGAGCGGCCTGGATGGCCGCGAGAATAAGATAATAAGATACCTCCTTTATCATTGAGCATACCTGCAACCAGAGCATTGCCTTGGAGAATACACTTAATGAATAGCGAACAAGCGATTGAGGTTACTGATTTAAAAAAATATTACGACGATTTCCCGGCCGTTAACGGGATAAGCTTCAGCGTCGAACGCGGCGATTTTTTCGGTTTTCTGGGTCCCAACGGCGCCGGTAAAACCACGACCGTCCGGGTGCTGACGGGAATTCTACCGCCGACGGCAGGAGAGGCGCGGGTGATGGGCTACGACATAGAAAAATCTGCCCCGGCGGCCAAGGAACAACTCGGCGTCGTACCCGAGACGGTAAACACTTACCCCGACCTGACGCCGCGGGAGAACCTCTGGTTCTCCGGTCGAATGTACGGAATGGATTCGGCAAAGATAGAACAACGCAGCTCCGACCTGCTGCAGGAATTTGGGCTTGGCGACGTCGAAGACGTAAAAACAAAAGAGTTCTCCAAGGGAATGCGTCAGCGAGTCGCGCTCTGTGGTGCGCTTTTGCACGAACCACAACTGCTTTTTCTCGACGAGCCGACCAGCGGCCTGGACGTCCAGAGCGCCCGCCTAATTCGGACGATAATCTCCGAGCTTAACGAAACCGGCGTCACCATCTATCTGATGACCCACAACATTGAGGAAGCCAACCGGTTGTGTGACCGGGTGGCGGTAATTAACAACGGCCGGATCGCGGCAATTGACAGCCCGGAAAATCTGCGGGCTGACATCCAGTCCACCCGCTCCGTGGAAGTCGTGTTTGCGGAAGCTGAAGATTCACCAGTTCCCGTTGATGATTTGAAAGGACTGCCGGAAGTTGAAAAAGTAGAAGGTACCGGTAAGAAATTCCGTATTTTCTCCGGCTCTCTTGATCCACTAATTAAAGCGCTCAGCGATTATGCAGCCAAACACGAGCGAGAAATTGTTTCCCTGAACACTCTCGACCCAAGCCTTGAGGACGCGTTTGTAAGACTAACCGGGGACAGCACTGCTGTTAGGAAGGGTACGGATGAATAAATTACTTCTGCGCTCGCGGCAACTGGCGGCCGTCACCTGGAAGAACGTTCGGGTTTACTACACCGAACCGCCGGTACTCATCTTTGGTCTCTTTTTTCCCTTCTTTCTTTTCCTGGCCTTTGCCTTTGGCCGCGGTAGCGGTCCGGCCGAGCTCATGCCCGCTTTCCTGGGCATAACTCTGTTCTTCACCGGCTCCTCGGTCGGTCCTTTCATAACTCCCTGGGAGACACGAACCCGAACTCTTGAACGGCTGCTTACCAGCCCGGCTCCCTTTTCCCTGCTAATTCTTGGCGACGTGCTCGCCGGTTTTATTTTCGGCCTGGCGCTCAGTCTCCTCATCGTCACCGGCGGGTTTTTCTTTCTCGGCGTCCAGCCCGGATCAATTTTGACACTATTACTGGCTCTTTTGCCGGGGAGCTTCTGTTTCGCCGCCCTGGGCAGCTTGTTTTCCGCCCTGCCCACCGACAAACCGGCCAACGTGATGATGCTTTCCAACATCGTCCGGTTGCCACTGATCTTTTTAAGCGGAGTATTTATGCCGCTGGCTGATCTGCCCGGAGGATTGCGCTTCCTGGCCCTATTTTCGCCCCTGACCTACACGGTCGATCTGCTTGATTTGACTTACAGCAACACGAGTTACCTCAACCCTTCCATGGCTTTGTTGATGAGCTGTCTTTTTACTCTGACTATTCTCGCCGGCGCCCTCACCTGGCATAAGCGCAGTCTCCTGACTCGACTTTAAAATCACTTGAAAAATCCCCTACCGGAGATAATAATTCAGTCTGCTCTTTTGTCAAAATTTCTTTATTCATTGGAGGCTTGTCTCTTAATGTATAAGTCAAAGTAGTGCTTGATTGTTGTAATTCCGTTTCGTTCATAGGTGGGTTTCCTTAATTTTAGTTTCTCCTTGGAACCGGATTATATTGTCTCGCAAGGTGGCTTCAAGTTCAAGTTCTTATGAGACCAGAACAAAGCCTCCACTTACATCAAGGCCCAATGTAAATAATCGCTTAAACCATCCCCGCAAAAACTATCCTTGAAAAATTCTACCACGTCGAATTAAAAAATAAATGACCTGTCCTGTATGCTATATTCAGTTCGTTGAAATAATATCAAAATAAACTTAAATTCCAGTACAATTAATTTTCGTAACTACTCACCTTATCTTTCCCCCTTTGAAGGGGGAAAGATAAAGGGGGGTGACCGGAGCAGTCAATCGGGCCTGTAAAGGGAAAATCAATGATTAATTCAGGCCTTGCGTTCCCGATTGACTGCTCGGGAGAGGGGATAGATGAGTAGTTATTAATTTTCTTTAAATCGCAGCGCCACAAAATAAAGCAGGGCCATGGCGCCGCCGGCGGACATGAACATTATCCGTAGAGAAAAATACTCGGCTATTGCGCCGAGTATGGGAGCGACCACGACGACGGTGAGGGCGCGAAGCTGATTCTCGATGGAGAGCATCGTAGCTCGCTGTTTCTCATCAATCTGCTTGTCCAGGTGGGCCAGCAACAGCGGCCGGCGAGAATACATGGCCGCTTTGAGCAGCAGGAAGAGAAGGAAGACGGCGATCAGGCTGATTTCACTGAACAGACCAACCAAGAATAACACCAGGGCCTGCCCGATAAAAATCGCGTTCAACGGTCCAAGAGGTGATGAAAAATAATCGTTTATCCGGTAAGCGTATCGAGAAGCAACCGCGCCGACGAGATGAAGCAGAAGATAAAGCAAACTGACCGTAACCGTCTCCTGGGTAAAATCATCACCAAGAACAGCTAAGACGGGAGCGGCAACCAGAAAGTCACGAACGAGCGGCTGGACATAATCGCGACTGGCCATGAAGGTGCCGTCAAAGGTCGAAGAATTCATAAGCACGTGGTGCAGAGAACCGATATTAGTAAGCACGCCGAGACTCTCCTTCGCATGTTCCCACATCAACCGGCCCAGCGACTGACCCTCCTCGTAATTTCGTTTCTCGGGCGGATAGGTCAATATAAGCATGAAAGCAGCCGCATAAGGAATTATGGAGAAGAGGAAAATCAGGTGGTAATCACGGCGCCAGAGCAGCAACGCGGCGGCCAGTATAGCCGACAGGGCCGAACCCACCTGGGCGACTGCACTGGTGAACCCATAGACCTCCGACTTGCGATCCGGTATGCCGCGATAATCAAGATAGTCAAAAATTATCGCCTTGTGGGTACCCTGGCGGAAGGCCTCACCAAGACCGAAAAAGACGCTGGCCAGGGCAATAATCCAGAAGGTCTCCGCCGTCCAGTAAACGGCAAAGGAAATCGAGTAGAAAGTAAAACAGAGCAACATTGAACGTTTCTTACCCCAGGTGTCGGCGATCACTCCGGTCGGAATCTCAAAGACGTAAGTGCTGATCTCCCGGATGGAAAGGATAATCCCGATCTGGAAGTAGTTCAGTCCAACGGCAAGAAAGTAAAGATAGATAAAAGGCTCAAAAAACTGCAGGTTCTTCAAAAAACCATAAAAACCAAACTTGACTATGTTTTTGTCAATTAGATTTTCGGACATAAAGGATTTCCTTTCTGATACAACAAAATTACTTGTTTGACGACTACAGCCCCAATGCGAGGACGAATTATATCCTGAGCCTTGGCCCCGACGTTTATCATCGCAGGCTCCGACCCCAGCACTGGGAAGCGAGGAGGCGATGAGGCGAGTAGCGAAAAAACGATGGGATTAACGGACGAAAAAGAGGTAGCCCGTATTTAGCAACAGTAATCGGTGAGCGGTTTTGAACTTACCGACTACTGAACACCGATAACCGAATACCGAACTTAACGCTCAGCGCCAGCCAATAATCCCGGCCTCCAGGTGATAAATTTTTCCCTCAACGGCTTCCGTAAGTTCGCTCAGCACCAAACTACTTCGTCGTCCCCTGAGGCAGTAAATTAAAATTGCCTCGGTTTCAGTAAGCTGTTCCACTCGCTGCGTAAAACGGGGATGATTGTGAGGGACGTTTACCGCCCCCTGGATCCGCTCGTTACTGAACTCCTGGTCGCTGCGAACGTCTAATATGGTGATCTCCTCGTATTCTTCCAGCACCGTTCGCGCTTCCTCCGCGTTAAGATGCACAACTTCTTCCACCGGTTCACCGCTGCAACCTCCACCGTTCAATAACACAAAAGCCACCAGCAAAAATAACAGATTTTTAGGCTGAATAATCAATTTAAACCACTACCCGGGTATATTTCAAGCAAGAACATGCTGATTTTTAGAGTTCAAAATTATACCCGAGATAAATCCGAAAATTAAGTATTTTTTCTTCCTACCAAAGAACTCTATTCGATTATTCTCGCCTCATTGACCTTTCACATTTATTCTTATATTCTTACGATCGTAAGAATGTGGGAATATTTTTTTGGAGGTGTTTTTTGAAATGGATGAAATTCTTCACCGGCTTAGCGAGATGTTCCAGGCGTTAGGTAATGGAGTTCGGCTACAAATTTTGCTGCGACTCCAGGAAGGTAAGGCAAACGTGACTCTCCTGGCAAATTACGTAAATCGCTCCGTAAAAACGGTTTCACACCACATGAGAGTTTTACGGGACAACGATCTGGTGGAATCACACACCAAAGGACGAAAACGATTTTACTGGCTGAAACGACCGAAATTAGTAAGAGCAGTTTTTGCACTCAAAGAATTTTTAGAGAGATTCGAGGATTAAATTCATTCTGATATTCTTACGATCGTAAGAATATCGGAATGAATCGCTTATTGATTTGTTAGGGCTGGGAAATTTTTTTGAAAAGAGCCGGTGGAAGATTCTGACAAATTAACTACGAGCTGAATCAGAACGCAGGTCCTCGAAGATGGCGTAGACCATGGGGACGATAACCAGGGTGAGGAAGGTGCCGGTTATCAGACCGGCGCCGGCGACGATCCCCAGCGGACTCATCCGTTCGAGCCCAACCGCCCACTCGAAGATCAGCGGCGAGAAGCCGACCACGGTGGAGACGGTAGTCATCAGTATTGGTCGCATGCGCAGGCGCACGCCCTGCTCGACAGCTGTCGTAGTTGAGCTGCCGCTTTTGCGTTCCTCAAGGATAAAGGTGAGCATAAGGATGGCGTCGTTAACCACGGTGCCGTTCATCAGCACAAAACCCATCATTGCCGGCATGGACATCGGCTTGTTGAAAAGCAGCAGAGCGGGGAAAGCACCCAGCAGAGAGAGCGGGATCACGGCCATCAGGGTCAGCGGGTGAAGCCAGTCCTTGAAGACGGCGCTGAGAAACAGGTAGAGCAGGGCCAGACCGACCAGCAGGGCCGGCCCGAGACGGCTCATCGTCTCGTTCATGTCGGCGATGGTGCCGGCCACTTCCAGCTCAACTCCGGGCGGGGTCTCGTAGTCGACCTCGTCCAGGCGGGCAGTTACAGCATCGGTAGTCTGGGAGACGGGCAGCCGGTGGTTTACGCCGAGGACGGAGACGGTGCGCTGGAGGTCGCGGCGGGTTTCAACTGTCTTCTCGCGCCGCTGCTCGAGGTCGACCAGAGAACGCAGGGGCAGCGGCCGGCCGTCGACGGGCAGGGTGAGGTCAAGCAGTTGCTTCGGCCGACTAAGGTAACGATCCGTGGCGTATTCGACCTGCAGTGGAATATCGTCGAAATCCTGCAGGTCCAAATCACCGGCGCGGCGGCCGCGGACGACGGCGTTGATGA
This sequence comes from bacterium, assembly GCA_003554945.1. Lineage (GTDB taxonomy): Bacteria > T1Sed10-126 > T1Sed10-126 > T1Sed10-126 > T1Sed10-126 > T1Sed10-126. Next base: position 16,891 of record PWHN01000032.1, on the reverse strand, counting down.
AATTAGCCACATCACCCGGGGTTAGTCCGTGGCGGGCCGTCTTCCACTCGCGCGGTTGAAGGTTGTGCTTGATTTGCGCCCGATACCAGTCCCGCCTCAGGTCGGTAACTTCGTCAACTTCGCGCAGCTCGGCCAAAATATCTTCAGCCGCCCGGTCCAGCAGCTCGTCGCGGCGGCCACGGAGCCTTAGTTCAACCGGTGCAACTGTGGTCGCAAAAGGCGTAGCGCCGTATTCAACCAGACCCAGATTAAGTAGCTCGGGATACTGGTTAAACTCCTCGCGCCAGCGACTCATGTAGGTCCAGATGTCGGTATCACGGCGGTTGCGGGGCACGAGAGTTACTTCGATACTGCCCTGCTGGGTCGTCTGTCCGCCCTCACCGAAGCTAACCCGGCCCGGCTCACTGCCGATTACGGTCGATGTTTGTTCAACCACCGGTTCGGCAATAATTTCTTCCTCCATGCGTTCGACCACCGACTCTACCCGGTCGATGTCATGGGAAGGTGGAAACTCAAAGTGAACAAAGAAAATCCCGGTGTCGAAGGGGGGCATCAGGTCGCGTCCGGTAAACTGGACGGTAAATCCGGCCGTAAACAGGGCTAGAATTAGCAGTCCCAGCAGCAGCTTCTTCTTGTGACGCAGGGCTCCTTTAACCAGGGCAAGGTAAAAGTTCACCAGCTTCTGATCAAGTCCCGAGTATAGCTTGGAAACAATCCTTTCCACCCGGTTGTGGTGGCCGGTGGTGGCCAGAAATTTACGCAGAAGCAGGGGGATAACGGTTACCGAAGCCAGCCAGGATGCAATCAGAGTAACCGAAAGAACGACGGAGAGGGGACGCAGCACCTGCTGGGGGTAACCGCCGACATACATGATGGGGATTAATACAATAACCGTGGTCGTCATGCCAGCAAATACGTCAAACGCCACCTCGCTTGCTCCAACCCGGACGGCTTCCAGCGCCTCCAGGTCCCCGTCCTGGTAGTGTCGGACTATGTTTTCGACCATGATAATAGCGGCGTCAACAACCATGCCGGTGGCGATAATCAGGGCCGACAGGGTGACCATATTCAGCGTCCAGGGCGTAAAGTTCATGAAGGTGAAGGCGGCCGAGAAGGAGAGCAGGATACTGAAGCCCACAAGCAGTGAGGAACGAAAGTCGTAAATGAAGAGGAAGACAACCACCGTTGTCATCAGCATTGCGCTGAGCAGGGAAAGGTACATGCCGCGAATATTGACGTTAATTATGGGCTCCTCGTCGGTAGTAATCTCAAAATCAATATCCCCATAATCCCGGCGCAGCTCGGCGACGGCGTCCTTGACGTTGCGGATCGTGGTGACGGAGGCAGCCTCCTCGAGGCGCATGACGTTGATGCCGATAGCCGTCTCACCGTTACCCCGGTAGAGACTCCGATTGTCGGAGTAGGAGTAAGAGACCTCGGCGAGGTCGCCGAGGCTGATCCGCTGTTCCTCGTCGCCGCCAACTATAATCGTCTCTACCTGGCTCGGAACACGGTAACGATGATCGGATTCGACAATAAACTCACCGGCCTCGCCGGTAAGGAAGCCGCCCGGCAGGTTAATGTTTGAAGCGGCCACCCTCTCGGCCACTTTGGAAAAAGAAAGGCCGTATTCACGAACCGCGTCGCGGTCAAGCTCCACTTTAACCTGGGGCTGGTGGCCGCCAAAAACCTCAACGTCGCCGACACCGTCCACCTGCAGCAAAAAGTCCCGAATGTCATTTTCGGCCAGCAGTCGCACGTCCGGAAGTTTTTTCGGTGAATCAGGCTGTGGGCGGAGACTCAGGGTGAGCAGTTGATTGGTAACGTCGGTTATCGTGTGCACCTCAGGATCCGCCGCTCCGGCGGGCAGCTCTCCCCGGACCTGGTCAATGACGTTACTAACCTCGGAAGCAACCAGGGAGTCGTCACGGTAGTAATGAAATTCAACATTTATTGACGAAACCTCATCCCGGGTGGTGGAAGAAATCTCCCTGATTCCGTCAAGTTCAACCAGCTCGCGTTCCAGCGGTCGGGTAACGGCGGCCGCAACTTCGCCCTGACTGGCACCCGGCCAGCTGGTGATAACCGCAGTCTGTGGAGGAACGGTGTCCGGAAACAGGTCGGTGGGCATGAACAGGCCGGCGTAAACCGCTCCAAGCAGGACAAACAAGACACCAATTGTGACCAGGTAAGGATTACGCAACGAAATATCAGTTATGTCCATTAATTGTCCTCGTAAACAGTTACCGGTTGACCGTCGTAGTTACGGGACAGCTCAAGAAACGCGCCCGTTGCCACCTCGGTTCCCGGTTCGAGCTCCCGGACTACCGTGCGCCTGTCTTCGGTCGGTCCAGCCTCGACCTCCCGCTGCCTCAGCTGTCCCTCTTCGAGCAGGTAGACGTAGCGGGAGTCATCGCGACTGAGGACAGCCTGTTCGGGCACCACCGGCACCTCCTGGTGATGTGCGTGAATAACCTCCAGGCTGACGTAACTACCGCTCTTGAGCGACTCGGGCAGTTCCGGTAGGTCAACCTCGGCCGTGGCCAGACTATGCGACGTTAAAGCGCCGTGAATCCGGGTGATCAGGCCCCGCCGTGTTTCCTCTGGCAGATGCAGCAGAACCTCCTGGCCGGTGGCAATAAGCGGCACGTCCTCCTGGGGATAAGAAAATCGAACCCGGTAGCCACTGCCCGAGTCCAGCACGTAGAGCGATCTTGCCGGCTGGGCCAGCTCACCGGCCTCCAGGTTTTGATCCACCACCACCCCGCTGACGGGGGCTCTGACGGTAGCGTAGGACAACCGGGTCTGGGCTTCGTTGATTTCCTCGGAAATAGCCTCTACCTGTTCCCGCTGGGAACGCACACGGGCAGCAAGGTTCTCCACCCGGCTGACCGCCTGGCGCTGTTTGGATTCAATTTCCTCGAACTGACTCTCCGGTGTCAAGCCCCGCTCGAACAGGTTCCGGTGACGCTCTTTTTCCGCCGTCAGATACTCCTTCTCAGCCCGGGCCGCGGTCAGTTCCTCGCGCTGTGAGGCCAGCACTTCCTCGGCCGAGCGGCGGCGGGCACGAAGCGCCTCCAGTCGCGCCCGGACTTCGGAGTCGTCGATTTGGGCGAGGACTTCGCCGGCCTCCACCCGGTCACCTTCGCGGTAGTTAGCCCTCAGCACTTCGCCGCTGATCTGGGCCTGGACGTTAACCCGGGAGACGGACTCGACCTGGCCTGTGTATTCCCGCTTCTCAAGCACGTCCTCGGACTCGACGGTATGGGCTCGAACCGCCACCGAGGGCGGTTCCTCGGGTTCGGGATAAAAAATGTAGTGCCGGGCCAGGCCGGCCGTCATTATCAAAACAAAAGCGGCTAACACTCCCAGCCAGGCCTTGAGACTGCTGAATTGGCTTTTAACCATTTTTCTACTCCTTTTAGACTCAGAACCTACCGACGTCATTCCGGACAAGGGCACGAAGTGCCCGCAGATCCGGAATCTATGGTCTCATGAAAATGGATTGCCGGGTCAAGCCCAACAATGACGAGGGTTCAGCAGGTTCTGTTTAAGACTTGATATTCTTTGTTAGTTAGTATAAACTAACATGCGAATGAAAGTCAAGTCTTTTTCATCTAACAGGTTTACTTTACATGAAAATTTTCTTACGAGGTGACAACCAGTGGTAGAGGATTTAACTGACCGTCAGCGGGACGTCCTCGAAACAGCGCTGGAGATAATTCGGCGCGAGGGGATGCAGAAATTAACATTTAGGCGAATCGCACAGCAACTCGACGTGACCGAGCCGGCTATCTACCGCCATTTTGAGAGCAAAAGTGAGCTGGTAGAAACTCTCTACTACTTCACTCATTCGAAACTAAAAGAACTTACGGCACCGGTGCTGAACCCTGAGTTATCAGCGGACGAGGCCCTGCGTAAGCTGCTTAAAATCCTGCTGGAGCACATGGAACAGGTGGACGCCGTTTATCTGACCCTGCTCGGCAACTGCGTAATTCAGAAAAACGACCACTGGCGTGAGCTGATGGCCGACGCCCTCGAACTTCTTCGGTCCCGCTTTGAAGAAATAATTCAGGCTGGAATAGAGGCGGGAACCTTTCGGTCTGACCTCAACCTGCAGACAAGCGCCACGGCTGTGATGGGATTAATTCAATCCCGCTGTATTTATTACCGGCTAAACCCCGAGGGTCCCAGGCCCTCCGAAGCACTGGAAGAAGTCTTTTCTCTTATATTAAAGGGACTGGCCGAAGATCCCTCAACAATACAAGACTACGATGCGGAGGTTTTGTGATGTCGAAAGAGAAAATCCTTTACCTGTGCACCGGGAATTCCTGCCGCAGTCAGATGGCCGAGGGCTGGACCCGGGAGTTAAAATCTGAGCAGTTTGAGGCTTATTCTGCCGGGATTGAGAAGCACGGTTTGAATGATAATGCCGTGCGGGTTATGAAGGAGGCGGGGGTTGATATAAGTCAACAGGAATCGCAGACAATTGACGAACTACCGGATCTCAATTTTGACTACGTAGTGACGGTCTGCGACTCAGCCCGCGAGGCCTGTCCGGTCTATCCGGGGGGGACAAAACAGATACACGCTGGTTTCGACGACCCGCCCCGGCTTGCAAAACAAGCCGATAGTAAAAAAGAAGCTCTCGACATCTACCGTCGCGTCCGCGATGAAATAAGACAGTTCGTCAAAAACCTGTCGGATTTATCAGCAAACTGAGGGGTAAAATTAAGACCCACAAGTTCTGGAGTAAAAAGTTTAAACTGAGCTGAAATTCGATTAAGCCACGGGATTGATAGATTATGTCCGAATCACTACGTTTTAAGGTTGCCGGGATGGATTGTCCGGAGTGTGCCAAAAAAATTAAAAAAGCTCTCAAACGGGCTGAACCCCAGGCCGAGGTTGAAGTCTACCTCACCGCCGGGGAGGTCAAGGTCACATCTCCCGAAACGCTCGATCCGGAGGATATATATATTGTCCTGGAGAACACAGGTTACCCTGCCAAACACCTGGATCCCGAATCCTCCGGGGGACAAAGGGAAAAGACCACTCCCGTCTGGCGCTCCCCGCGAGCAATAGCTACCGGTATTGGCGCTGTTTTTCTCCTGGCCGGTTTGGGCCTGGAGTTTCTCTTCGTCGAACTGAATCCCCAACTGCTGGAGCTTTTTGGTCACTGGCTGCAGGCCAGCGACTTCCTCCTGCTGGCGGCGATTGCGGTCAGCGGCCTGCCCGTGATTAGGGCCGGCTATCACTCCTACCGTAACTTAAATTTGGACGTAGATCTGCTGATGGGCACGGCGATAGTGGCGGCGACGGCGATCGGTTTCTTCGACGAGGCGGCCACCCTGGCGGTCCTTTACAGCATTGCCGAGCTGCTCGAGCAGTATTCAATGAACCGCACCCGTCGCTCCCTGCGTGAGCTTGTTGAGCTTTCACCCGACCAGACGCGACTGCTCAAAAACGGCGAGGAAGAAACAATACCTGCCGAGCAGTTGAGTGAAGACGACCGGGTGGCCGTCCGGCCGGGCGAAAAGATTCCCGTGGACGGGGAAGTTGTTGAAGGAAACAGCGCCGTCGACCAGTCACCTATCACCGGCGAGAGCGTGCCCGTCGATAAATCTACCGGTGATCCTGTATATGCCGGAACATTAAACGAATCGGGATACCTCGAGGTGGAGGCTACTAAAGAGGCCTCAGACTCCACGCTAAATAATATAATCAGGCTGGTCCGGGAGGCGGAGGCCGATCGAACTCCTACGGAGCAGTTTGTGGACCGGTTTGCTTCCGTCTACACACCTGTAATTGTCGGACTGGCGCTGGTTGCCATTTTCTTCCCGCCCCTGGCGCTTGGCTGGAGCTGGTCGCCCTGGTTTGTTCGCGGTTTGATGTTGATCGTTATCTCCTGTCCCTGCGCCTTTGTAATTTCCACTCCGGTTACCGTCACCTCCGGAATTACTGCGGCGGCTAAAAACGGTGTGCTGATAAAGGGAGGAACCCACCTGGAGAACACGGCCCGAACCGGCTGTGTTGTGTTTGATAAAACCGGCACACTTACCACCGGTCAGTTGAAGGTGGAGAAGCTCATTCCCCTCAAGGGAGCCGACGAGGAAGAGCTGTTGCGCCGCGCGGCCGCTCTGGAGGAACGCAGCGAACATCCTCTTGGCCGGGCAATCCTCCAGCAGGCGGAGGACAAAAACCTTCAGCTCTCGGAAGTAGTAGAGTTCAAGAACCACGAGGGCCTGGGAATCACGGGAAAAATAAAAGAGACTGAAACCTGGGTTGGCAGGCTGAAGTTCGGGAAACAGATAATGGAGGATAAATTCCATACAGAACCAGGTTTAGACGAACTTGAGCAGTCGTCCATGACGGTAGTTTACGTGGGGGCTGAAGAGAAATTGCTGGGGGCCATCGCGATAAGCGATCAAATAAGACCGGATGCCCGTAAAACCGTCAGCAATCTCCGTGAGCTGGGGATAGAGCGAATAATGATGTTAACCGGCGATAACGAAGCAACCGCGGCGGCGTCCGCCGGGGAACTGGGGCTGGACGACTACCGGGCGGAGCTTCTGCCCGAGGAAAAAGTGGAGATGACCGACCGGCTTGAGGAAGAATACGGCCGGGTGCTCATGGTTGGCGACGGCGTCAACGACGCCCCGGCCCTGGCCAAAGCCACCGTCGGCGTGGCGATGGGCGCCGCCGGCTCGGACACCGCCATTGAAACAGCCGACATATCGCTGATGGCCGACGAGCTTGGCCGCCTCCCCTACCTTGTCCAGCTGGGCCGCAAGGCGGGAGCAGTTATCAAGCAAAACATCTGGTCCAGTCTGTTAGTCAAACTCCTGCTGGCCGTCGGCGTGCCCCTCGGCTACGTCACGGTGGCCCTGGCCGTCTTGATCGGCGACATGGGCATGAGCCTGGCGGTCACCACCAACGCCCTGCGCCTGGGACGGGGTGATTCATAACTTACTCAAACATATCTCAGTAACTCAACGCCTTATTTAGCGCAATTGTACAACATTTTTTGAATCTACCCCAATTTACCGATTTTGCGCCTTCAAGACGAGTGTGTCATTTTGTCGCCAATGAGAAATTACCAGCTAGAACCACGGATTACCTGGAGGGAGGATTAACTTTTAAAGCTTATTAGGGACCGAGACTGGCTATTGGTAGAACTGCGACTCCGTCCTCACGCTGCCGGCCATAAGTTCCCTTACCCACGATTACTCCCAGCACGGCCGGCTGGCCGCATTTGTCCGTATCAACTTTCTCAACAAAATCCAGTAAATTTTCTGCCCCCTCATCTATTCTACCGGGGCCCAGTTTTACTTCAAAAGCCCCCCAGCGCCCATCATTTGTCTCAACCACCGCGTCAACCTCCAGCCCCGTCTCGTCACGATAGTAATAAACGGTGCCGCCAAGCGGCTGCGCGTAGATTCGCAGGTCACGAATAACCAGGGACTCAAATAATAAGCCAAAAAATTCAAGGTCATCCAGCAATCGTTCCGGTCCCGCGTCAAGTGCCGCCGCGGAAAGCGATGGATCCACGAAATGATGTCGTGGTTTCTTGCGCAGCCTTACTTTTGAGCGAAGATGAGGAGCCCAGGCCGGTTGATTTTCAACAATTTTTAATCTTTTCAACACACCCAGATAGTCTCTTACCGTATCCGGATGTATTTCCCCGTTTCCGCGACCTGTATCGGTCGCCAGGGTCTTTAAGCTGGCCGCAGTTGTTACGTTGCGAGCAAACGACTTCATCAACAGCGCTACTTTTTGCGGCTCCCGGGTGCGTTCATCTACCTGACTAACGTCAACACGCCTGATCTCGTCAATATACCCACGAACAGTCTCCAGCGCATCATTTATTTCAAGTCCAAGGTGAACCGGCCAACCGCCAATGGAAGTCAGCTCGGCCAGCTCCCGGACGCTCATTTCTGGTTTAGAACAACGTTGTTCTTGCCCGTCCAGAAGTTGGGACAGGGAAATTTCGCCACTGGAGTTCTCACGTTCATACAGGGACATAGTACGCATTTGAATTCTACGTAGACGGCCAGCCCCACTATGACGGGTAATATCATCAGTTGGAGTCGCCGATCCGGCGAGAATGAATTGACCCGGATTAGAGCGTTCATCAATCGTCCGACGGATATGGTTCCACAGGTCTGGGGCAAGCTGCCACTCGTCAATCAACCGGGGAGTCTCGCCTTCCAAAACCAGGGTGGGATCAACTTTTACTGCCTCGCGGGCTTCCTCATCAACGTCAAGAAGCACTTCGCTTTCAGCAAAACGACGAGCTGTGGTTGTCTTACCACATACTTTGGGGCCTTCTATTACCACTCCACCGGTTGAAGAAAGCCAATTTTCAAGCTCACTTTCTATAATCCTCGGATAATATTTAAAATCTATTTTGATCACCCATTCGGCAATTTACGTTTTATTTATTCGGTAGTTTACGTGCAGTTTGTTCGGCTGTTTACGTTTAACTTAATCATAATTTTATGTTCAGTGCAAGGCGGAGAAAAGCGCGCTCATTTCTCAGAATACAGATTGACAACGTTTGTTATACTTCCATCAGTTGAAATCTCACTTCTTGAGGGAAAGGAACCGCGGCCATACAAGTGGTTGTCACCGGTGGGACCGGCTTAATTGGTTCACGTCTCGTTGAAGCCCTCGAAGCCCGAGGGGATGAAGCTTACGTCGTCAGCCGCAGTGCAGAAGGGGAGAAAGTCATTCAATGGGACCCGCTTGAACCTGACTCCATTACTCTGTTGGCCTCGGCCAGTATTTTCCCTGCGCCTGATCTGACTTCGGCTCCAGCCCGGTCGTAATCCCGGTCGGAGAAACCTGCCGCCTCGCCGGCCCCGGCTTCGATCAGAACCTCGTGACCCTGGTCAGCCAGCTCCGCGGTCGAGGCGGGGTCAAGCCCTACCCGGTCCTCGTCTCGTTTCAGGCAGCTTTTTCGTGCGAATCTTATCGGGTCGAGGCGGGGTCAAGCCCTACCCGGTCCTCGTCTCCCTTCTCCCGGGGCACGCCAATAATCATAGCTTTCACCCTTTTCCTGTTTTGATTTCACTTAAAACAATCCTGCTCTAATCCTCCGGAAACCAAAAGATAGTAGTTGTCGCTCCACGTTTCTACCTCCGGTTCCGGCAGACCGGCCTCCGGGAAAATTTTCGACGCCTCCTGAGCGGACAGCCGGTGGTCGAGCGGAGGACCTTCCTCCCTCTCCACATCGCGCCAGTCGAGAGCCACCACTTTCCCGGAGGATTTCAGCACCCGCCGAACTTCCTTCAGAGTGGCTTCCGGCTCGGCCAGCTCATGCAGCAGACAGACGGCCAGCACGGCGTCGACACTGCCGGTGGCCAGGGGGATCTCCCCCGGATCATTCCTTTGCAGGGTTAGGTTTGCCGGCGGTTGCTGTAACCACTGTGACCTGGCGGCCGCCAGCATTTCCTCCGACAGGTCGACCCCAATTACTTCGCCCCGTTCGCCGACTTTCCGGCGCAGAGGCTGGAGAAACAGGCCCGCCCCAGTTCCCAGGTCAAGAACCCGGTCCCCCGGCTGTAGCTGAAGCTTTTCCACCAGTTGGTCCGGCTCAAGCTCAGCCACGCGGGAGGGCTCAAACAGTTTTTCAACTTGCTCGGGGTTAAAGCGATGGTCGGCCTCGCCCTCACCCGGAAGATGATTTTCAAAGTTCAATCTCTTTAACCACCTTTTTTGTTTGAAAGTTAGAAAGTTTGAAGTCAGGGAGTTATTCCGTTACTGGCCGGAAATTAGCTCAAGATCTTCTTCAGCCTCCCACTCCTCGACTCCTTCGGCGAGGCTATGGGCGTTATAGCCGCGCTGGCGCAGCTTGCTGGCCGCCTTGTCCGAGAGCACGCAGTAAGAGCCCCGGCAGTAAGCCACTATCTGCTGGTCATCGGGCAGCTCGTCCAGGTGCTTCTCCAGCTCCTCCAGGGGCACTGAAACGGCGCCCGGCAGTCGCTGCTGTTCGTATTCATCGCGGGGCCGGACGTCCAGGACGGTTACCTCGCCCCGGCGCGCTTTTTCGGCCAGCGTCTTGGCGTCGTCTTCCTCAAGCGCATCCGCGTCACGCTGATACTGGTCGAGGAGCGACTTTACCTCGAACAGCCGCTGGTCGGCCAGCTTCTGCAACTTCTGGTAAAATTCTCCCACCTCACTGGCCGCCAGGCGGTAATAAACTTTAAGTCCGTCTTTTTCAGCTTGAACAAGTCGAACGTCCTTCAGCTTCTGCAGGTGCTGGGAGGCGTTAGCCACGGTAAGATTAGTTTTTTCGGCCAGCTGCTCCACGGACTGTTTGCCGTAAGATAGACAATCAAGCAGCCGCAGCCGGCTGGCGCTGTCCAGGGCCTGGCCGATCCGGGCCAGTTGATCGTAATAGAGGTCATCAAGCTTGTCGCCTTCCATCCCTATACCTGCTCCTGTATCTGAACCGTAGTCTCCAGACGGGTGGGAACGTTAAGCGTCTCCGTTACCAGGCATTCAATTTCATTGGACTCAATTTTAGTCCGAAGTTCGCCGGCGGCACTTTCGTCTTCCACCACGAACTCGGCCACGACAACAAACTCTTTAAACTCCAGGCCGCTCTCGCCCTTGCCGTAGCTTCCTTCCGCGCGGGCCTGGTAGTCGACCACAGCATCGATTGGCGCTCCGGCCCGCCGCAAAACGCCGAGCATAGTAACGCTGATGCAGGAGTTTACCGCCCCGGCCAGCAGTTCCTCCGGATCCAGCTTGCTGTCGTCGCCCCCGAAATGACCGGGAATACTTACCGGGAGCGTTGTTCCGTTAGGAAAACTGACTTCCCCGTCCTTGTCCTCAATCCAACTGTAGTCGGCTTCACAGGTGTAGTCCTTGCTCAATGCAATCACTCCTTAATTTTGGTTGTATTTTCAAGTTTATTGGTTCGATAGAAAACCTCATAATTCACCTTTCAACTTCGACAGAAGGTTTTGGACCCTTCGTATACGGATTTGTAGAAATTAGTAGCCCCGGATGGGCTGATTACTAATTTCTATACCTCGGAGATTCGCCGGACCGGAGTATCTCCGGTGATGTTATCAACCGAGGTTTAATATTTCGCCTAATAACTCAGACAATAGATGGAACCTGTTAAAGTTAACAACTCCAGACTTCGTCTGGTGAGTAGCGAAAGGGTCCAAAACTACATTCTGCTTTGGGATCTCTACAAAGCCAATTGATTTTACAAAGTCACTACATGTGCAGGGTATTGCCCACGGCAGCGAGGGCAGCCTCGGGGATAGCTTCCGAGCGGGTCGGATGCACGTGGACGGCGCGGTGAAGTTCCTCGGGCGTGGCTCCCAGGCTACCGGCGAGGGACAGTTCTCCCAGCAGTGAGGCCACGTCCGCCCCAGCCGCGTGGGCTCCAACCAGCTCGCTGTCTTCTCCGGCGAAGACAAGTTTTACGAAACCCTCGACCTCGGCCTCGGCGACGGCCCGCCCCAGGGCCCGGAAGGGAAACTTGCCCGTCTCAACCCGGTCGTAACTTTGTTTGGCTTCTGTTTCGGTCAATCCCATGGCGCCAACTTCCGGGTTAGTGAAGACGGCGGCCGGTATCCGGTCGTAGTCGAGCGGGTCCGGTTGCGCCCCCAACATACTATCGACGGCGCGAAGCGCTTCCGCCGAAGCTACATGAGCCAGGTGCGGTGGACCAATCGCGTCTCCAGCCGCGTAAACGCCGGGCAGACTCGTCTGGTAGCTTCGATCTACTTCAATCCAGCCGCGGGAGTCCGTCTCCGGCTCAACCTTTTCTCCCGGGCAACCGTCCACTGCCGGGACGCGACCCAGGGCGATGAGACCGAGCTCGGCGCTGTAGCCGGACCCGGACTCGGTTTCAGCGACTACTTCATCCTGTTGTTGGCTGAGACCGGCAACCGCGGTGGAAGTTTCAAAGTTTATTCCGGCTTTGCTCAACTCCTTTTCCACCACCCGGGCAACCTCGCGGTCGGCGCCGGGCAACAGTTGATCCTCAAGTTCAAACACGGTGACGTCAACGCCAAAGGTATTGAACAGGTAGGCGAACTCAAGCCCGATAGCACCGCCCCCGGCAATCAGCAGGCTGTCGGGCAGCCGGTCAAGCGACAGGGCCTCACGGCTGGTCATAATGCGCTCGCCGTTAGCACTGACGGAATCTAACTCCAGTGGTTTTGAACCGGTCGCCAGGAGAAGGTTCTCGGCCTCGAAGCGCTCCCCGTCGGCCTCGACAACTCCCGGCTCGACCAGGCTGGCCCGTTTCTTTTTCAGACGGACGCCGTATTTCTTAAAAAGGGCCTCGATTCCCTTCCCCAGACGCCGGACGACCCGGCGGCTCTTGCTGACTACCTGCTCCCAGTCAACTCCGTCGACTTCGAGGGAGATCCCGTAGTCAGCGGCGTTTTTGGTGAACTGAAACTTCTCGGCCAGGTGCAGGAGGGACTTGGTTGGAATACAGCCCCAGTTCAGACATACCCCACCGGGGCGCTTGTTCTCGTCGAACACAACCACGTCCATCCCCTCCTGGGCCGCCTTTATTGCTCCGATGTAACCGGCCGGTCCGGCTCCAATCACAATTAAATCGTGCACTGTTATCACCACTCTTTACTGAAATAAATTTTACACCGTTTTGCCGTCCTGGCTACTTTCCAGAAGTATACCCGGTCAGAAAGTCATAACCTTGTCGGCTTCCACCGTCCAGCGGGAAAACTCCTTCATGTTGCTGACCTCCACGCCCTCAACCAGCGGTTTGTCCTCTATACCGCGGGCGGACGAGCAACTGCCGCAGGCTTTGACGCCGGCGCCCTTCTGAAGGATGGATTTTAACATCCGTTCGACGTTGTAGTAGCCCTTTGGCGTCTCCTGGTCGGTCAACGCACAGGTAACCGCGTCGGCCAGCAGAAACACGTTTACCTCTACTTCATCGCCGTGTTCCTTCTGGAGAGTCATCGCCATCCGCAGGGCGTTATAGGCCCCTTCGCTGCCGTATGGAGCATCGTTAATAACAATTAAAATTTTCTCCACTTTAACTCCTCCTTGCTAAAAATAATCAACTTTGGTTCCTAAGTATAACTTAAAAACAAACCTCTTTTCAAGTGTTCAATTGAATAGTATAATTTACTTGCGGTTCGAGCAATACGGCCACAAATCTCTGTAAGCGCCACAAAAACTGAGTGTGAGTTGCTATGGACTTAAGAAGGATCAATATATTTTTCACGTCTGCCTATCAAAGTTCTCTCACCACCTGCTGCATGTACCTTCCTTCTGTCCTCCTGTCGGGTATAGTACCCCTTTTGGGGTCATAAACAATTAACATCCTTTCCTGTTTCGTTCCTCAATAATTTTTCCTAATTTCAGCGACTCTTTGAATCAACTTGTCCCTATACACTACTCCCCCGACCAGGAGGTAAACTGATGAACAAATCCACGAATACGACTCAGAAAGATGAATCGAATAGGATTGCTAATTTTACCACCAAGCGACTGGAGGATAAGCCGGTCGAACCGGTTCGCGGAGCGGACATAATCCGCGAGTCCATAACCCGCCAGGCCGTGCAAAAGATTTTTGCCTACCCCGGCGCGGCGACGGTGGAGATTCACCACTCGTTTCTCCGTTCAGCAGAAGTTGAGATTCTGCTCGCCCGCCACGAACAGGGGGCAGCTTTTGCCGCCCAGGGTTACGCCCGTTCAAGTGGTAAGGTTGGCGTCTGTATGGCCACCTCGGGGCCGGGAGCCACCAACCTATTGACCGGCATCCAGGGCGCGGCCATGGATTCTGTGCCCCTGGTAGCCCTGACCGGTCAGGTGGCGACCGATGCTATCGGGACCGACGCCTTCCAGGAAACTGACGTTTTAAACGCCACAAATCAGATGACCAAGCGCAGCTTCCAGATTCGTTCCACCGAAGAAATCCCAAGAATTCTGAACGCTGCTTTTGAACTGGCCCGTTCCGGGCGCCCGGGACCGGTCCTGGTGGACATACCCAAGGACGTCCAGAAGGGCTATGCCCGCCCCGACTTCACCGAAACGCTGGAGCTTAACCCAACCCCTGCCCGAAGCAACCCCGAGCCCGACCCGGCAGCTATCAACCAGGCTATCAGCTGGTTGAACTCAGCCGACAAACCGGTTACCTGTGCCGGGGGCGGGGTTATTTCAGCAGCCGCTTCGCGGGATTTGATCGACCTGGCAACCAGGGCCCGTATTCCGGTGGCCACAACACTCAAAGGACTGGGCTCCTTCCCCGAGAACCATGAGCTGTCGCTTGGACTGCTGGGCATGCACGGAACCGAATATGCCAACCTGGCCGTGGCCAACGCCGACCTTCTGCTGGCCGTGGGCACCCGGTTCAGCGACCGGGTTACCGGTGACGTCGACCGTTTTGCACCCCACGCAAAAATAATTCACATCGACATTGACCCGGCCGAGATCAACAAGAACAAACCCGCCGACCTTGGCATTGAAAGCGACGCCCGGCTGGCATTGGAACAACTGAAGGAAAAGCTGAACCGGGGGGGCAACTACGGCCCCTGGCTGAATAAATTGGTCGAATGGAAACAAAACAGACCGCTGCGCTACCGTGACCGTGAGGACGCCATCCTGCCCCAGGAAGTCTGTGAGCAGTTAAGCAGACTGACCGACGGGCAAACTATCCTGGCCTCGGGCGTCGGCCAGCACCAGATGTTTGCCGCCCAGTTTTACCAGTTTCGCAGGCCGCGCACCTGGTTGAGCAGCAGCGGTCTTGGGGCGATGGGGTTTGGCTATCCCGCCGCGCTGGGAGCCCAGGCGGCAAACCCGAAACAACAGGTCGTGGTCGTGGACGGGGACGGAAGTTTCCTGATGAACGTCCAGGAGCTGGCCACCGCCGCCCAGCACGACCTGCCCGTCAAAGCTATTATTAACAACCGCCATCTGGGCATGGTGGCCCAATTTGAGGACAAGTTCTACGCCGGCGACCGGGCCGATACCGACCTGAGCGATCCTGAAGTTGACTTTGTCGGTATCTGCGAGGCCTACGGAATCCCGGCCGGTAAAATTGGCCGGGCGCGAGAACTCAAACCGGCCCTGGAGGAGCTGCTGGACCACGACGGACCGCGGGTGCTTGAGGTCGAGGTTCCCTACCAGGACGACGTGTTGCCGATGATCCCGGCCGGCGGTTCAATCGAGGACATGATCGTGCCCGAAGTTTAAAAATCAAACAGGAGGTTTTAGCTATGATTTATCTTGACTACAACGCCACCACTCCACTTGCACCCGAAGTAGAGGAAGCAATGAAACCCTTCGTAAAAAGCGGCCTGGAGGCGGGTAACTTTGGCAACCCCTCCAGCGCCCACCGCTACGGCAAAAAGGCGGGCCGGGCAGTGGACAGGGCCCGCCGCCAGGTAGCGGAGCTGATAAACGCGAACCCCGGCCAGGTCCTCTTCACCAGTTGTGGCAGTGAATCAAACAACCTTGCCCTGAAAGGAACAGTCGTCGCCGGGGAGGAAAAACCGCACCTGATCACCAGCCGGATCGAGCATCCCTCTGTCCTGCAGACCTGCGACGCCCTGGAGAATCGGGGTTATGAAGTCGACTACCTTGAAGTCGACGTAACGGGGCTGGTAGATCCGAATCAGTTGCGGGCTATGATCAGACCCGAAACTCGTATTGTATCGGTGATGCACGCCAACAATGAAGTTGGCACCATCCAGCCTGTAGCTGAGCTGGCTGAAATAGCGCATAATCACGGGGCACTTTTCCATACCGATGCCGCCCAGTCGCTCGGAAAAATCGAAGTTGACGTCGATGAACTTGGAGTAGATCTGCTGACTGTTGCGGGACATAAACTTTATGCTCCCAAGGGGGTTGGGGCTCTGTATGCCCGGGACAAATCTGAACTTGAGCCTTTGATTCATGGGGCCGGGCATGAGTTTGGCCTCCGCGCCGGCACCGAGAATTTGATCCTCGACGTCGGCCTGGGTGCTGCCTGCCGGCGGGCCCGGCCGGACGAAGAAGCGCCTCAACTGGAGGAGAAACGGGACTACTTCCACGAACTGCTGAAGAATAAGTTTGGTGATGATGTGGTCCTCAACGGTCACCCTCACCGGAGGCTCCCGAACACCCTGAACATTAGTTTCCGCGGCTGGGACGCTAACGACCTGCTCAAACATACGGAAGAGATTGCGGCTTCAACCGGCTCGGCCTGCCACTCGGATTCGGTGGAACTCTCACCGGTATTAAAAGCGTTGGGGATTGATAATGAGACAGGTAAGGGGGCAGTTCGTTTTAGTCTTGGCCGTTATACCAAAAAAACTGACCTGGAAGAAGCGGCTGAGAAATTAGAAAAAGTAAGTTAGCACTTTTTACACAGTTTTTGTGTTTACACACTACATCGCCCGCTGTCCGGTGGCCGAGGCGAAGATCCATCGGGACTCGCCGGGGGATAAGATCCTGTATGACGCCGAACATTCCGAGCCGCTGCCTTTCCAGAAGTGGAAGGCTTTGCCCACCGAAAGAACGATCACCCGAAACTTTGAAGTGTTCGATCCGCTGGACTTCCTGGCCCAGGTGACCCAGCATATACCGGACAAGAATCAACACTTGACCAGATATTACGGCTGGTATTCGAATGTATCGCGGGGCAAACGGGCAAAGGGCAAGGGGAAACAATATAAAGAGACTTACGTGCGTCCTGCCAGCGAAGCTCATAAGCGCTGGGCAATGCTGCTCAAGCAGGTCTATGAAGTAGATCCACTTCAGTGCCCCGAGTGTGGAGGGGAGATGAAGATAATCTCTTTTATCCGCAACCCGAGGGTGATCTTCCGGATCCTGGATCCCCTGGACATGCTGAAGGAGCCTGAAACCGAACCTACCCGCGGTCCGCCGGAGGATTCATCCATAACCG